>JAQVTR010000090.1 GCA_028699915.1 Fidelibacterota bacterium | reverse complement strand
ACAAGATTTCTTAACGATCCTGAAGAATTCTTGAAATGGGAAGCAAAAGTACATTTTCCGGAAGAACTTTCGATAGGTGTTAAGAAAAAACTTGGGTTGTAGAGTTAAATAAAATAGAAGTAGCTAGAAAGCTCTTGGTGTTTATTTTAGTGGCTCATATTATTGATTATTGGTTTATTAAATAGGCCATAAGATAATAATATTTTTGACCTTTCCCCAATAAATCGGACAGTTTGAAATGACAGTAAAGGTCAACCTGCGCTTCCCTCAAAATCTTTACCAACCGCATACCGGTATATATTACCCACCCCCAAAACCCGCATCAATACTCAACTTTAAGGCGCATTAAGCGCGTTATTATTTACCGGTCATTTTTTGGTCACCTTGCTCTGTAACTTACTGATTATCAGGGGTGCACCGAGTACTGAAAATCCTTGTGTCGCTGGTTCAATTCCGGCCGGGGCCACCACCTAAAGCCCTGTAATATCAATGACTTACAGGGCTTTTCATTTATGCAGTATTTCTTAGGATATATTGCGAGAAACGGCGTTTTTGGACACTTTTGGACATTCATGGGCGCCATTTGGGCGCCGCGAAATGTCGGAACTGGGGGTGTGCATAATTTTGTGTAAACGGTCTTTCAATCAAAGCTCCCCGGAAACGGGGAGCTTTGAAGTTTTCCATGCATACGGAGTACTTGACATAAAATTGGTTTTGCGCTTATCAGCGGATCTTTGTGTGATGCATTTTTAATACGTTAACCGGAGTATTCAGTATATGGGAGTTTGGTAGCGGACTGTTGCGAACGGCTGTCATAATATTTTCCATACAGTTTTTACAAATACCGGAGTTTTTATTGTTCCCCGTGTACACATGGGGATCCCCGGCATCAATAATCTTTCCGCAACCTTCACAAATTCGTTTCAAACCTGTACCCTTATCGTGTCTTAATCAAAAATTAACATAAAATAGCAAAAAAATCAATAAAAATATAATAATATTAATAAATAAGGAAAACACGCTATTCGGAATGAATAAATGTACATCTCTTCCGGTATTTTGGTGTGCAGCCTCTGTCAAGTTACATGTTTCCGGGAAAACGGTAATGCATTAAATTATTTGAAATTTAATATAATGTTTTTATATTATTTTAATTAAACAAAGTGAAGGAGAATATAATGGTTAACAAGGATTTTGACGTTTTACAGCGAAAAGCTGAAGTACTGCGGATCATTGCACATCCCGTACGTTTATCGATCCTGCGCGGACTGTTGAATAACGGAGCAACCCGGGTTACGGACATGGAAACCGGCAAGGAGATCGTTGCAGCTTCGGTTTCTCAGCATCTTGCCAGAATGAACAGTCTGGGCATTCTGAAAAAAGAGCGCAAGGCCGTGGAGGTTTACTACAGCCTGGTTGACAAGGAAAATCTTGCCGAAATGCTGCGGGTATACCTGGAAATCAAATAAAACCAATACGGGCATACAGTCTTGTATATGCAAAAACGAGCAGATGAAAAGCGGAAGGCAAAGCTGTTTCTTTTTGCTATTCCCTGAAACATTCGGATATTTACCCCAAAACATTCCGAACTGAACGAATACGGTTTTTCTGAAACATCCGTGATTTATTTGCATTTATAAAGATTGAGATATTTTCAAATCGCATTAACGGAGGTCCGAATGAAAGCAGAAAACAAGACAATCGTTCTCACGGGTGCAGGAAGCGGTATCGGGAGAGAACTGACCTTTGCCCTGCTTGAAAAAGGCGCGAGTGTCGCTGCGGTCGATATCAGCGAGGCGGCACTGAAAGAAACCCAAAAGCTGGCCGGTGACAAGGGAAAGAACATGTCCCTGCATCTGCTGAGCATCAGCGACCGTGCCGCAGTGGAAGCCCTTCCGGAACAGGTGCTGGCGGTGCATAAGCAAGTGGACGGACTGATCAATAACGCCGGGATCATCCAGCCTTTTGTCCGGGTAAACGATCTGGAATACGCCACGATCAAACGGGTTGTAGATGTGAACTTTTACGGCACCCTGTACATGATCAAGGCTTTTTTGCCCTACCTGCTGAAACGGCCGGAAGCACATATTGTGAACATTTCGAGCATGGGAGGCTTCCTGCCGGTCCCCGGACAGAGTGTTTACGGAGCGACCAAGGCCGCTGTGAAGCTTTTGACCGAAGGACTGCATTCCGAACTGGTCGAAACGGCGGTCCGGGTTACCCTGGTATTCCCGGGAGCCATTGCCACGAATATCTCGGATAATTCCGGAGTAAAGGCGCCGCGGCAGGCGGACAGCGGGAAAAAATCCAAATTCCATCCTATGGCGTCGGACAAGGCGGCGGCAGCGATCATAAAAGGCATGGAAAAGAACAAAGCCCGCGTCATGGTGGGCAAAGACGCAAAATTCATGCTTAAGCTCTATACCACATCGCCTTCCTTTGCGCGGAATTTTATCCGTAAGCAAATGAAAGAACTGCTGGACTGAACTGCATAAAGATCCCAATCGGTTTAAAGGCAGCCGGGCGCGATAAAAAAGCGCTTTCATAAAAAACGGGGACCATTTTCCTTTATGGAAAAGGTCCCCGTCGTTTTACCGGTAAAAAAGCTTTCTAAACGACCCGGTTCCCGCAGGCTTCGCCGCGCAGGATCTCAAGGCAATTCTGCACCGCCATTTCCGCCAGGCGCCTTCGGGTCTCCGTGGTGGCGCTTCCGCTGTGCGGTGTCAGGACTACATTGTCTAAATCGCGTAATCCCGGTGTTAACTGGGGTTCCTGTTCGTAAACATCCAGGGCGGCGCCGGCAATGCGTTTTTCTTTGAGGACGCGCACAAGCTCGGCTTCATCGATCACCGGTCCGCGGGCGGTGTTGATCAGATAGGCGCCGGTCTTCATCAGGGAAAATTCCCGTTTGCCGATAAGGTGATAATTGCTTTCGCGCAGGGGCACATGCAGACTGATAAAATCGCTTTCGCGCAGCAAGGTGTCAAGATCCGTATTCTCGGCGCCCAGTTTCCGCTCCAGCAGCGGATTTCTTTTTCCGTTATAAAGCACGCGCATACGGAATCCTTTAGACATCAGCGCAAAGGCGGTCCCGATGCGTCCGCTCCCGATCAGGCCCAGGGTCTTGCCCGAAACGGCGCCGCCCAGCATCAGCAGGGGCTGCCAGCCGCTGAATTTTCCGCTGCGCATAAAGGCGTCCGATTCCGGGATGCGGCGCGCAACGGCAAAGAGCAGCGCCCAGGCCAATTCCGCCGTTGCCGTGGTCAGAATGCCCGGTGTATTGCAGACCGCAATGCCCCGGGAGGCGGCATATTCCGTATCGATATTGTTATAGCCGACAGCCATATTGGAAATGACCTCCAGTTTAGACGCTGCATCCATCAGCGTTTTGTCGATCTTGTCGTCCAAAAGACAGATCAGGCCCTGCACATCTTTCACGCGGCGGCGCAATGCTTCGGGTTTCAGCGGATCGGAATGCGCATGCAGATCAACTTCAAAACCGGAATTCCGCAGCAATTCCATTCCGGCATCCGGCAAGAGCCGGGATACAAAGATCTTTTTCATCGAATTATCCTGTTATGATGGTGTTCAGGGTGTGTCTTCGCGCAGGCCTTCCGTTTCCAGACTGCTTTTCAGCTCCGCCAGGACCCGGTCGATGGACGGACCGCTCAGGCCTTCGATAAAAAGGTTTGTCCAGCGCGTACCGAGATTTCCGTTTGCAGTAACGGTAAAGACAAGATGCAATTTTACCGGAACCGAGCCATCCAGGATCCAGAGGCTTTGGGCAACATCTTTTCCACGGAAGCGGATCTGGTCGCGGATGCTGTTATCGGCTGCAACATGGAATTCGCATTCGCCGTAAGCCACCTTTGGGCCCTGCCAGCTGTAGCCGCGAGCTCCGGGCAAGGGGGTAAACACAATTGCGCTGTCTCCGTGATCCCAGATCGGCCAGAGATGCTG
>JAQVTR010000089.1 GCA_028699915.1 Fidelibacterota bacterium | reverse complement strand
GCTCTATACATATTGATCAGAACAAAACGGAGTGGGAAAGAACATGTCAACAAAATACACCAAAATCGATGAGGGCATAGAGGCACGAGTACAGGGCGGCCATCTGTATGTCCGTCTCACTGGGATCCGGCTTGGAATGCTGGTCCGGGGCGAGCGCGCAGGCAGGGTATACCGGATATCCTACTCCGGTACACTACAAGAGGCTATCGCGGGATACAAGGAGACCGCGTACACGGCGATCTCCCGGGCAATGGATCCAGACCACGGAGAAGTAATCCGGCAGGGCCGGTTGATACAGTAGGGGGAACTGATTATGGATCCCGAAATATCGATCAACCATGCAAGGGCAAACCATCTTAAGGAGGAGTCGTTTGTAGGTGTCAATCTGCAATACACCGGAGATCCCTATGCTTTTTGGCAGATTTTGCTCAAGCTCAAAAAGTACTGCGAAGAGAACAATGTAAAATTTGACTGCGGGAATGTGACCACAGTGACACATGAGGGGGCGTAATCGATGGCCTCCCCAGAACTTTTAGCGATGCGGTCTGCGTTGCCTGAAAAAAGGTGAACTGCCCTGACTGCTGCCGAACGGTAACAATCCCGTACGGGAAGATCGCGGGGTGTTGCCCATGTGGGCGGCCCGTATTCAGGCCAAGAAAATAATTCCCGCTTTACCGGCTCGGCACCGGTCCGCCTGCCCTCGGATAGGGCTTGCCCGAAAGGGCGGTGATTGAACATGGGAATTGACTTCTGTAAAAGGAGAGAGATGCGACTAAAGGCAGATCCTCCATCACGATCGTATTCGAGTTTTTCAAGATTCCGGCACTTCGTGGGGCTATCCATCGGGATTAACCTTGACAGTATGAGGGGATTTGGCGGAACACACGAATGGCCCGGCAAACACCCGGTGGAGCCCTTCCTTAACCATTCTGACTGCGATGGGGATCTTTCTCCGGGGGAGTGCAAGGATATTGCCCCGGCACTTGAAAAGATTGTTTTGTCGTGGAAAGATGATCGCTCTGAAAAAGAGAAATATGATAAAATTTGGGGATTGACTCTTGTCAAGGCAATGCGAGAGTGCGCAAAGGAGGGGGCAGAATTAATATTCTGTTAAACTTCGCAGAATATGTGTTCTGCGACAAAGACAAGGTGAATGAAATGGAACGAAAACTTATTGGGAAAGCCGAACACTCGACAGGGGGCCATGCAGATTTGTTTTGGTCCTTCCGTTTAAGTTGCGGATACCCTAGAGTGCGGTTAGATTCCGACTGCCCTAAAAAAGACCAGTGTATAGAAAAACCCGAATACGGCGGCGTGACCGTCCGTTGGTCCGGATATAATGATCGGAACTGGTGGGAAAATGTTGCGCCGTCTGATCAGGCACGGATACGGAAAACAAAGTGCGGGAGGACTTTTGAGATTGACTTTAAGACCAACGAAGTTTTTGAGTTAATACCTCCGGATTTTACTCACACCACAACAAAAGAGCTGGCTGATGAACTTGCCACACGAGGGGGTGTGGAAGAGATCGAGATTGGCCCTGATGAAGATTACGGTGCGGATCGGTGCCCACGGGATTCGACTGTGATGATCGTATCTCACCACGGACCGGCCCGTATTCTGATAGTGAGGATAGTGAGGGGGGATTGACGATGGTTAACGAGAGTGAGATCGAGATCCCTTGTATCATCAAGGTCCGCCTCTACAAATTCCATGGATATCACGGCCCAGCAGAACCAATCGATGACGACCCACCTGGAAAATATGATATCCACAACGATGATCTTATTGTCCAGAAAATCAAGGAAGATATTCTCTCCCTTAAACCCTCAAACTTTGACGGCTGCCTTCAACGGCAGTTCTCGAAGAACCCGGGAGACCGTGGGTTCCTTGTCGAAACATACACAAATGACGACAAGACCCTTGAAACGTACGAGGCTGATCTTTGGGGGATCCATATCTACCCATTGACAGTCAGCACAAAACTTGAAGCAAAAACGGAGTGAAAAAAATGCCCCGAAATAATCCGTACTGGATTATAACAATCCTGGCATGGGTAACCATGACCGGGGCAACAGTTGTGTCGCTAAATAAATATGGGCCCCATACGGATTTCACGCTGCTCTTTGCAGTTGTGACGGTGGTGATGTGGGCGTTTCATGCAGGGATGGAGGGGTACCTGGCTCCGAGACATTGGTGGGAGATCTCGCTTGAAGAGATTGATGAGAACCTTGATACCGGGGAAGTTACGACCGATGTATATACGATCAAGCTTCCGTGGATCCTGCCACGGTGTATTGTTGGGCGTATTGCTTTGGTTGGGGGGTTCTTTCACAAACTGAAAAAGGAACTGAAAAAGGTGAACTGAATGGACGAATCCGAGAAGTACTACACAGTCGATGAAGTAGCGGAAAAAATCAGGAAAAAACCCCGATACGTCCGCTACCTCTGCGCACAGGGAACTCTCGGGGCCACAAAACCCCGTGGGGCCCGCGCGTGGCTGATCCCGAAGGAATCGCTCGATGACTACCTAAAAATTATCAGGTGAAAAAATGTGCATCCGCGAAAACGGAACAATCCAAAAAGAAAAGCCAAAAGAATACTACGAAGTGGTCCGGACTGGCAACAACATTGCCCACGCCAGCGGCGCGATCCGTGTCAGTACTGACAGCATAAACAACACGATCACTGTCGGTACTGACAGCATAAACAACACGATCACTGTCGGTATTGACTCGCGCCTCTTTGACGCCAGTTTCAAGTATGTGCGCTCGATGGACGCGATCACATTGCTGTGCCTGGATGATGCGATCCGGCTTCACCGAATGCTTGACGGAGCGATCAAAACCCTGCAAGAAAACAACATGAACAAACTGATGGAGGAAACAGAATGTTCAAAAAAGCAGTAATCTACCTTTACGGCGAGTCTGACGATGTCGCCGAGATCGTGCAGGGCGTCCACCTGCTTGCACAGCGGTTTGATGTACGCGTTGAAATTGACGACACAAAACCGCATGTGCCCGTTTCAGGTATTATCGATGCCGAGAAAGTCCAGAAAGAAAAGATCGCGGCATCTGGCGATCTGGAGATGGAGACTGCTGTCCTTCTCAACAACATCGCCCGACTGCGGGAGAAAATCGACGAGGACATACGCGCGATAATCGAAAACTACCGAAAGGCACGGGGGCCGGGTCCATGACCGAAATTAACGGTATCATCCTCCCTGCGTTTGGAACGCTCGCGGAAGTCCATGCAGCGCTGATCGACCCGCACGGCCTGAATGCCCTCAACCATTCCGTTGTGATCAACGGCTGGGGCTACACGGTCACAAAAGATGGGTTCCTGTCCGTTGAGAGCGAGAAAGAACGCACTCCCGAGACCTTGGCACAGTTCCACACGGGAACGGCCGTTGTGATCGGCTACAACACGCAGGAATGGGACGATCTGTTTCCTGCGCTGGAGATCGTGACGACCGGGAAACTCCCGCATATCTCCAAGCGGTGCGCACTGTGCGGAATGCAGCTGGACGAGGAGGGTATTAAGCACGGGGCCTGTGATTCGTGCTATGCGATGGAAGTGGGGCAATGAGCGAATCCCTCGACCGCTGGACCTGCGAGCGCGAAGAATACCTTTCCCTTCTTTCTTCCGTAAAGAGACAGGGAATGGGAGACCTGATGGCATGGCTCGAAAACGAAACAGACTTCTTTACCGCGCCGGCATCGGTCAACCATCACGACGCGATAGCGGGTGGACTGCTTAGTCATTCCCTGAAAGTCTACCGGCACCTGGTCAAACTCTCGCAGGTGTTCGCGGGGGATTACGATCCCGAATCCCTGATTGTGATCGCGTTGCTGCACGACCTCTGCAAGGTCAATTTCTATTCGCAGGTGAAAAAGAGCCTGCCCCGCCGCGACCCGAAAACTGGCGACATTATCCCGAACAAGTGGGGAAAACCGATCTGGGACGAGTG
>JAQVTR010000007.1 GCA_028699915.1 Fidelibacterota bacterium | reverse complement strand
GGCATAAAAGAAGGCAGGCGTTCATGGATCTTTGCGATCAGTTCATACGATTGCGTATTGACAACGATCATCCCGATAATGAGGTTTGTCAGTATCAGGGACAAATGAAACACCGTACTCAGTCCGATTGCAATAAAGGTAATGCCCGTAAGCAAAATTGCTATGTCGCCGGAGTTATCCAGTTTCCGGGCAAACAGTGTAAAAATAAAGGCCAGCAGACTGCCGAACAAGACACTTAACAGCACTTCTTTCATCGGTTCCCAAAGCATCATCCCGAATCCCGCAGCTTCCGCGCCGGCTTGCTGATGCAGAATGCTTTTGGCGATGGCAGCGGCAAAACCAAAGAGGATGATCCCCAGTCCGTCATCAAATCCTACAACGGCATATAGCGCTTTGGTCAGGGGTCCTTTTGCTTTGTATTCCTGAATAACTGCCACCGTTCCGGCCGGAGCGCTGGCCGGTGCAATGCCCCCAAAGACCAGAGCCAGTGGCAAATTTCCGGTAATCCAGAAAATCAGAACGGTCACCAGTATAAAAGCCCCGAACGACTCAAGCAAGATAATACTCACCATGCCTTTGCCCAGTTGCTTTAGGGCGGAAAATTTCAATTCAAGCCCAATGCTAAGCGCAACAAATCCCAGTGCAATTTCGGTAAGGAAGCTCAGCTGTACCTGCGCCGCTTCGCCCAGGACATTCAGTAAAGAAGGGCCCAGAAAAACACCAAGCAACATAAACCCGATCAGGGATGGGAGTTTGACCCGACGCGCAGCCTTTCCAAAGTAAAAGGCTGTTAGAATGATGATGCCGACCAGTAACAATACCGGCCATTGCCGTACCAGATCCAGAAAGGTATTCATAGTCCCCTGTTCCCTATATATCGATTGAACCGTTGCAATATGTCAGCATATTGGCTGTCACCATGACTTTATCAACGCAATCCAGTTCTTCGCAGATCGCCAGAATCTTTCGTACGCTGTCATTCACATAAACGGTATTGATAAGCGCCAGGATCACCCGGTGAAAGCCTTTGCGTTCCTCGTTCATAAAATGCGAAAAAAGGGGCAGGGTGTACAGATACTTGCCGGCATTCCCGGCTTCAAGGACCGAAATCCGACAGCTTTTCATTTCCGTAAACAGTTCAAGAATGCGGCTGAAAGCGGCGGAATCCTGGATATGTACGGTCAATTGTGAAAATTCTTGTGGCAGTTCTTCGCTGATATCCCAGTTCCCGATGCGGGTAAAGGTGTCAAAAAATCCCTTGAGGTTTGCGGATTCCAGCAGTTTGGCTACATTGGCATTGTTGCGCAGAACTTTGGAAATTTCCGAGAGAATGCGAATGTGTTCATTCCGGTATTTGGTCGGGGCAATGATGTAGATAAAGAGTTTAACCGGCCGGGCGTCCATAGCTCGAAAATCTGCTCCGTCTTTGGCGATCAGGGCACCGATGACAAAGGAGGAAATATTGTCCAGACTGCAGTGTGGGATGGCTATTCCGTTACCGAAACCCGTGGAACCAATGGATTCCCGTTCGCTGAGCTTTTTGAATATCGCTGCCTTATCCATTTTTTTCAGGACCTCGTTTTTAACGGCAGATTCCGCGATGGCAGTCAAAATGTCCTGCTTGTTCTTTGCCGGGGTATGCAAAGCGCCTGCGGCAAAGTTGAAATACGATGTGATATTCATTTTTTCCTGTTCCTATTTTACGAAGAAGTTCCAGACCTCTTCTTTGGTTGTGCATTTCAGCAGTTTTTCAACGGCCTCGTCGGAATATAACTTATTGCCGATCTCGGACAGAAGCTGGATATGCGGGTCGGAGCTTTGTTTCCGGGATATGACCAGGATAATGACCCGGGAATCTTTTCCGTCCAGAGATCCGAAATCACAGCCTTCGGGTTTTAGTCCGACCGCCATGCACATTTTTTTTGCGGCATCCGACTTGCCGTGCGGCAATGCAACTCCGTGCTGCATGCCGGTACTCATGCTTTTTTCGCGTTCAAGGACCGTCTTTAGAACCTCGTCACGGTCGATTAACAGGTCCAGTTCATCCAGTTTATCAACCAGGTGCCGGATAATATTCTCTTTTCTGCTGACCGCAAGATGCATGATAATGGCATCCGGATTTAAGATCTTCTCCAGAGGCAGGCGAACTTTTCCCTCCTTGGAGATCATATCGCGTTTCATTTCCCTTTGCAGTTCATCCGGTTTAACCAGCGATTTCAGGTTCTCGATGGTTTGATGCAAATTGACCAGCGTCTCATACATGATGTTCTTGATATATGCAACATCGTCGTTATCGCAGAAAAAGGAGATGGTTTTATCGGAGAAATGAAATGAGAGAAAAATGTTCTGCCGCCGTACGTGGTAAATGTGTTCATCGCCTTCGATCAGGTTGATGTAAAAGCCTTCTTCCTGGAAGTAGCGTACCAGCTTGCCGGCGACAAAGTCACTGATTTCCGCGGAAGGGAAATGATAATCCGTTTGTACATGTTCGTCAATGACAAGCCCCTTTTCAACGCCGGATTGCTTTTTTTTCAGCAGTTTATCAAGGTGTACGGGTGCGAGTACCGAGGTCAGCAGAACCATCAGAATGCCCACCCCGGTCAGTTCTTCGCTTAAAATGCCATGCGCAAGTCCGATACTGATAATGATCAGTGCCACTTCTCCGCGAGGTACCATTCCCACGCCGATACGTGCAGCGCCCAGAACATTGAATTTAAAGAACCTGGCCGGCAGTCCGCAGCCCAGGATTTTTGCCAGATAAGCACTAAGCGCATAGACAAGTCCGAATAGAAGGACCTCTCCGGAACTGAAGACCCGCGGATTGACGAACATGCCGGAAATGCAGAAGAAGATGGGAATAAAGAACGCATAGATATTATGAAGGCTTTCCTGGATCACGTAACTGAGGTCGGTTTTGGAAAGCGAAAGTCCCATTACGTAGGCGCCGATGATCATGGCCAGTCCAGCGGATTCAAAGATTCCGGCAAGCAGCAAGGCCAGTCCGAAGGACATGATCCCGATGGTGCTTTGTTGTTTAAACGTTTTAAGGAACTTGCCGATATAGGGAGCAAAGATCAGTCCAAATGCCGTAAATGCCACCCAGACTGCGAGTGCCTTCAGCGAGATGCGTCCGACGTAGCCCCAGTCCAAGCCGCCCTGTTGCCCGGCAGAGATACCGATTACAACAGCAAGAAGAATAATGCCCAGCACGTCATCGATCACGGCACTTCCCAAAATGGTGACGCCTTCGGGGGAATTGATCTTTTTCCTGCCTGTCAGAATGCGTGCGGTTATGCCTACGGACGTAGCAGTGCTCATTACACCCAAAAACAAAACGCGCGGATCCATAAAAGCTGCATTAAGAAAAAGGGAAGCGACATAAGCGCCACTAAAGAAAGACGCAACCACGCCCAGGCCGCCGATCACGAAGCCCGGCAAAGAAAAACGCATAAAGAGATTAATATCGGTTTCCAGTCCGACCATAAAGAGCAGCAGGATGGAGGCAACCACCGAGAAAGCATAAAGTTCCGGAGATACCGGCAATGTGGCAGCGGGATTCCCGATCAGAAAGTCCCCGAAAAGTCCGTTGGCCAGACCGGGAAGGGGAATACCTCCCAGGAGATAAGGACCGATCAGCATGCCGGCGAACAATTCTCCGATCACATCGGGCAGATGAATGCGCCGGAACAGTTTTCCGGTGTATTTTGCCGCAAAAATAATGACGGTGAGCTGAAAGACCAGCATCATCATTTGATGTACCATGTTGGATCCGGTTCCTGCGTAAATGACGGCAGGCAACAAAAATAGCGGCAGGAATGCAAATAATCGCCGGAATGGTTTCATTTTGTTTCCAGTTGCAGTATGCGGATCACAATGATCTGATGAAGAACATAGAAAGCGATGAATGAGAAAATAAAGGGCAGGGCTTCCACAAATTTGCCAAGGATCAGGATAAGGATGAGGGAAGTCATAAAAATATAGCGGGCAAGCGTTACTATGTAAACATGCTTCATGATCTTTTTGTAATCTGCCGCATTTTTTTCCTTGCGTTTTGCAATGATATATGCCGTAAGCGCATTCAGCATGCTGATCATGGCCGGGACCGCATTTTCTCGCAGATAGGCGGCATGGTTCAGCATCATCATCAATGCCAGCAATAATCCGGTCAGCAGAAAAATGATGATATAAAAACGTATGCGAAACCACAGTGACGGTACATCGTGATCCGGATATTTGATGCTTTGATTCATTTCAGCACTCCCAAACCGGCTGAAGATAGTGAATATTTGATCAAATGTAAATGATCAAAGCGAAATTCAAGGGGATATTTTTGAGTGGAGAATATCCCGGCGACGGATCATTCTTCGATGACCTTATACACGGTTTCACCGGGGAATACCATATTATATTGTTCTCTTGCGATCTTTTCAATATGCTGCTTATCGTTCAGTAATTTTTCCTTTTCCTCTTTAAGGGAATTTTGGCTCTGTTCCAGAAGAAGTTTTTCTTCCACAAGCGTTTGCTGGATCTGTTTTTCCTTAAAAAGGGAAATGATCCCGTTTTTGTTCAGGATCAGTAAGGCAAAGCACAGAATTAACAGAATAAGCAGGATCTTAATACGCACCGGCGTAGTAAAGGGAGAATTTTTTTCAAGCTTCAGACTCATTTTTAATGGCCGGGGAGCGGAGAGATATCCCCGCTCCCGGCGATATGATCCGTATTTATTTGCGTCCGGAAAGTGCAGAAAGGCCGCGGAATTTCTTCACGTCGTCCAGTTCTTCCTCTATGCGGAGCAGCTGATTGTATTTGGCGATGCGGTCGGAACGGGAAGCCGAGCCGGTCTTGATCTGCCCCGCACCCGTTGCCACAGCAAGATCGGCGATAAAGGTGTCTTCCGTCTCACCGGAGCGGTGACTGATCACGCAGGCAAAACCATTTTGCCTGGCGAGTTCAATGGTGTCGAGTGTCTCGGTTACCGAACCAATCTGATTGAGTTTGATCAGGATCGCATTGGCCGATTTTTCATTGATCCCTTTTTGCAGCAGTCTGGGGTTGGTGACAAAGATATCGTCGCCCACCAGTTGGACTTTATTCCCAAGTTTGGCAGTCAGCTTTGCCCAGCCTTCCCAGTCATTCTCATCCAGACCGTCCTCAATGGAAATGATCGGATATTTTTCGATCCAGGATGTATAAAGCGCGATCATTTCATCCGCGCTCAGCATACGCTTTTCAGAAGCAAGATGATATTTGCCGCTTTTTTTGTCATAAAAAGAGCTGGCAGCGGCATCCAGGGCGATAAAGAGATCTTTTCCGGCTTTGTAGGGAGTTCGGCCTGCGGCTTCCAAAATGACTTGAATGGCTTCTTCATTGGATCGAAGGTTCGGTGCAAATCCGCCTTCGTCGCCGACAGCGGTGTTCAAACCTTTTTCCTTCAGAACTTTTTTAAGATTGTGGAAAACTTCAACACCCATTTGCAGTGCTTCGGCAAAACTTTTGGCGCCGCAGGGGAAAATCATGAATTCCTGCAGGTCGACGTTATTGTCCGCATGAGAACCGCCGTTGAGGATGTTCATCATCGGAACCGGCAGGATACGCGCATTGACGCCGCCGAGGTACTGGTAAAGGGGAAGGCCCAAAAAGTCCGCAGCGGCGCGGGCAACTGCCATGGAGACGGCAAGAACGGCGTTGGCACCGAGTTTTTCTTTGCTTTCGGTTCCGTCGAGTTCATTGGTCATAATGCCGTCGATAAAAGCCTGTTCCAGGGCATCTTCGCCAACGATGCGGGGGGCAATGATATCGTTGATGTTCTGTACCGCTTTCAGGACACCTTTTCCCATGTAGCGTTCGCCGCCGTCACGGAGTTCAAGTGCTTCATGTTCTCCGGTGGATGCACCGGACGGCACGGCAGCGCGTCCCATGATCCCGCTTTCCAGAAGGACCTCGCATTCGACGGTTGGATTGCCGCGTGAATCCAGTATCTCACGTGCAAAAACATCAATAATTGTAGACATATATTACCTCCATTTTTTTATATTTCCGGCGTAATTTAAAGCATTGATACGGGGTTTCAAAAGGAAAACTATGGCTCCTGTTCCGAGAGCCAGCGTTCGGCGTCCATCGCCGCCATACAGCCCGAACCTGCAGCGCTGACCGCCTGCCGGTAAACGGGATCCTGAACATCGCCGCAGGCAAAAACACCCGGGATGCTGGTCTGTGTTGATTTCCCTTTGGTGATGATATACCCGATTTCATCCTGTTCGAGATAATCGCTGAAGAGTTCCGTATTCGGATGATGGCCGATGGCTACAAAGAAACCGGAGCAGGGCAGATCTTCCTTCTTTCCGGTTTTGACATTTCGGATGCGGACGCCCGTTACACCTGTGGGACCGGATTCGCCCAGCACCTCTTCGACGACGGAATCCCATTTGATCCGGATCTTCGGATTGTTTAATGCTTTTTTGGCCATGAATTTCGAGGCGCGGAATTCGTCCCGGCGGTGAATGATAGTAACCGTCTTCCCGAAATGCGTCAGATATAAGGCTTCTTCCAGAGCTGTATCTCCGCCGCCCACCACAACGATATCCTTATCTTTGTAGAAAAAACCGTCGCAGGTGGCACAGGCGCTGACACCGTATCCCTTTAGCCGGCTCTCGGACTCAAGTCCCAGATATTTGGCGCTGGCGCCCGTGGAAATGATCAGTGTTTCTGCCTCGTAGCTTTCTTCTTCATCATCACGGATCCGGAAAGGTTTTTGAGAAAGGTCGACCTCTGTTACGGTGCGGAAGAGGCTTTCGGCGCCGAAGCGCAGAGCCTGTTCCCGCATTTTGTCCATAAGTTCCGGGCCGCTGATCCCCTCGGGGAAACCCGGATAATTCTCAATTTCAGTGGTGGTGGTCAACTGTCCGCCGGGTTGTGCACCTTCAAAGATCAAGGGCTGCAAACCGGCGCGTGCTGCATAAATTGCCGCTGTCAGCCCCGAAGGCCCGCTGCCGACAATAATAATTTTATGGCGTTTTCCCATTTTAGGTCCTTTTACTGTTTTTTAAGTCCCGCACGGTTTGTGCGAATGGCATAAACCGCGTTTGTCTCGCATTCGGTAACATACAGCGTTTTCATATCTTCGCCGCCAAATTCCACGTTACTGGGTTTTCTTCCCGGTGTCGCAAGGCTGTCCAGCAGGATTCCCTGCGGAGAAACGACATAGATCATTCCGCCGCCAAAATAGGCAATGTAAAGGTTTCCTTCTACATCGCAATCCATCCCGTCGGGATCCCGGTTGCCCGCCGGCAAGGTGATGAGCGTATCAAGAATGCCCAGCCTGCAGTCAATTTTGAGAATATTCTTATTTACAGATTCGCCCACGTACAAAATATCGCCCTTAGGTGAAAAACACAGCCCGTTTGGGAATTGTAAGCCTTCGATCAGCCAGACGGTCTCGCCGCTACGCGGATCGATACGGAACAGTCGTCCGTCATGCAGATCCCGGCTATAGGATTTGGGATCGGTAAAATAGAGCATGCCGGAAGGCGATATTGTTATGTCATTGGGACGGTTGAAACGTTTGCCGCCTTGATCGCTCTCACTCAGGATGCTCAGATTTCCCTCCGGACTGTATTTGAGAATGGCGGGTTTTCCGTATTCGCAAATATAAAGATTGCCTTCCCCGTCAAAAACGGTACCGTTCGTATTGACAAGTCCGTCTTTTTCACTTATCAGCGTATCGAGCATGTTCATTTGCATATTCCCGATCCAGCCGCCGTAGCAGTTGGAAAAAACCAGCCTGTCCCGGAAGTATGCAGGGCCTTCCGGAAAATTCAGCCCTTCAGCCACAAGTTGAAAATCTCCGCTGAAATATCTTCGGGAACTGCAGGAGAAGATCAGGATAAAGACAAGAAGCAGAACAAGCATGAGACCCATAAAAACAAAAAAGGATTTTTTCATTTTTTGCCCTTGTATTATCATTGTGAATTATACGTAAAATTAAGTTAAAATCAAACGGATTCTACCTTAAACGGATAGAACGGTCAGTGAGGGAAAACAGGTTTTTATCAGGGTCCGCATTACTTCGCGGAACGGATCTCCTTGCCAAAAAAACGCTGTATCAAAGGGACGTCGTGTCTGCGAACGGCCTGCAGGGGTTCCGACTGCTTAAGCAACTGTTTTTTGATCAGCATGCGGAACATTCCCGTGATGTTGCGTTGCGCCGATGATATCGAACGTTTGACCCTCGAAAAATAGCTTTCGATACTGTCACGCCGAAAATGCAGGATATCCTCCAGCTCATCTCCGTCGGCATAATAAGCGCAGTGGAAATTCTTTCCGGCAAAGGCATTGCGGGGAAAATTGAGTTTGCCGAGGCCGAAGATCTTAAATGAACGGGCAAGGAAGTCATTGTATTGAATGCGGCAGACGGATCCGCCGCTGAGATTGAAAATTCTATGTGACAACTGCGCCGTATGTTCAATTGCATTGGCATAAGCCCTTGCCGTATCTTCCGGCGTGGCGATCTCCATTGGGGTGTTCAGCGGCATGTGGAACATCAATTTGCTGATTTTGTGATTGTTGACCCCCATGATCGCGGTCAGACGAAAAATGCTCCAGTTCAAGGAGGAATTTTGGATCAGTTTCTCCGCATTGATCTTGGTTCGTGCATACATGTCGCCCTTACTGCATTTCAGGGGATCCGTAACACGGATGTCCGGATCGTTCAGGCGGTCACCGTAAACGGCGATCGAAGAGGCATACAACAGGAAAGCCCCGGGGGAGAGCCTTTCCAGAGTGCGGATGAGATTCCGGGTGCCTTCTTCATTTACCCGCTGTGCCAGTGCGGGGAATTCATCGGCTTTTGGGGGGATCAATGCGGCCAGATGAATGACCACATCGCGTTCGCGACAGGCTTCATCGAGGTCGCCCGGCTGTGAAATATCTCCCCAGAAAGTATGAATTTTGTCTTTATAAGTGGAAAACCGGCGCTGCAAGGCTTTGGTCTTTATGTCAAAAACATTGATTTCATAATCCCGCTTGCTTTGAAAGATCTCTTTCAGTAATGCCATTCCGATCGTTCCGCCCGCTCCGGTAATAAGAATACGCTTTTTTTTCTGCATGTTCATTTCCTCCTAAGGATTAATGAAAGCTGAAATACTTGCCCTTAAAATAGCACAATGCGGAACAGGAATCGTCCGGTATCAGCGGATTGGACATCAAAAGATTGTCGAGGTGTCGAGGTGTTGGACAGGGGAACTGAACTTGATTTAAGTTATGAACCATCGGTTTGACTATCGCATTGCATTTTAAATTTATTATTAGTATACTTCCATAAGTTCAATAAAGGAGAAAAACATGAAACGGTTTTATTACTTCTTTAGCGTAATTTTTGTATTGTTGCTTTTGTCATGTAATCTTTTTGATCACTCCGAAACGGGGACGGTAACTTTTAAAGGTGTTAATACCATACCGGAAAATGTGATGACTAAGCTTTCGCAATCTATTGCCTCACAAATCAATGCTGAAGCTACTCATACCATGTATTCATGGAATATGAAATTCAATATTCACGAGATCTGGATCTCACAGGAAACGGTCGATACCGGAATATCGGATATGTTTACGTGGCAAAAGCTGGGTGTCAGTGAGGGATTAAAGTATATGAACGAATATGAAATGATCGCTGAAGATATTCCTGCTGGTGAATATTACTCTATAAAAATAGTTTTTAGAAATGAGGTTCTTCGCATTGCGGCATATGTGGACGACACGACAAAAATTGTTGAAATGCCCTCTTCACTTTCCGAAAGTGCAGCCTCCGACAGCAGCCTGGTGCTGAATTATTTTTCACATAACGGGAGTTTTATTCACAACGATGAAGGTTTTCAGCTGATGTCAGCAGCTGAAAGTATTGCGCCGTTCAGCGTCAATGCAGGCAGAAGGACCACCATTTACTGGAAAGGCGGGGCAGAGGACAGCAAATGGACGGATTTCACATTTCAGTGGCATGATCTTGACGGAGACAGTCTGTGGACCACGGGACTGGATTATGTAAATAACTTTGAGGGACCCGAAGATGTGCCGATGTGGACATTTATAATCGTTGAAGAATAGGAATTTCAAAATAAGCCCCCGCCTCCGAAATTCAATGAACGGAAAATGGTTTTTTTATCAAGGAACTTAAAAATTAATTATTTTATGCAATATCGCGAATTTTATTCATAATATTTTGCTAAACACCGATAAAATATCTATTTTATGCCCAATATAAAAAATGCAGGTTAGAATGAAACGTATCGTTTATAAATTTGGAGGCACTTCGCTGGCTGATGCACAGTGTGTCCGGCGTGCCCTTGACCTAATTGAAAAGGAAGTCAAAGCCGGACAGCAGGTTTTGACGGTAGTTTCCGCCCTGGGCGGTATTACCAATGAACTGATCAAGCTTTGCGATGAAGCTGCCCGGGGGGAAAAGCAGGCCTATGTTATCCGCTATGAAGCGCTGGTTCTGCGGCACGAGACCCTGATCGCGGAACTGGAAATCAGGGAAGAGAAAACCGCTGTGCTTGCCGCTGTCCGGGAAATATTCCGGGAATTACGCGATAAGCTGGACGGTTTGTACTTGTTGCGTGAGATAACGCCGGGCGCCAAAGATCTGATCCTCAGCTGTGGAGAGCGTCTGAGTGCCGTAATTGTCGCGGCGGCGGTCCGCGAAAGCATGGGATACGGCCTGCATTGCGATACCCGGGAACTCATCCTGACCGACAGCCGTTTTTCTGCCGCCAATGTCGATTTTACGGAAAGCAATGCAAAAATACGCGCCCGGGTTAAGGATAAAGATCCGGTCTGGATCTTTACCGGCTTTATAGCGGCGAATGAAAAAGGGGAGACCACCACGCTGGGCCGCAGCGGTTCGGATTATACCGCCTCCATCCTCGGAGCTGCACTCAGCGCTGACGCCATTGTCATCTGGACCGATGTGGATGGGGTGATGACCGCCAATCCGCGCATTTGTCCGGAAGCATTTACTCTGTCCCGCATCTGTTACGAAGATGCCATGGAACTCTCGCATTTCGGCGCTAAAGTGATCTTTCCGCCGACCATGATCCCCGCCATGCGCGCCGGCATTCCCATTCATATCCGGAACAGTTTCAAACCTGGAAATTCCGGGACCGTCATCGCCGCAAGCGGCGTATATAACAATTATCCCGCAACCGGGATCGCTTCCATTGAAAACATTTTCCTGCTGCGCATTCAGGGTAGTGGCATGATCGGCCAGAGGGGCATATTGGCACGGCTCTTTGAATGTCTGGCACGCTATGATATCAATATCATTCTCATTACGCAGGCTTCTTCGGAACACAGTATCTGCATCGCCATCGAAGCGGCAAAGACCAACATAGCCCTCCATGCTCTGAAAGAAAATTATCAGCTGGAAATATCTGCGGGACTGATCGATGAGATCCTTCCCGAACGCGATGCGACCATTCTGGCCGTTGTCGGTGAAAAAATGCGCCATACTCCGGGGATCGCAGCCGCAATCTTTGGCGCACTGGGAAATAAAGGGATCAATGTCAAAGTGATTTCTCAGGGCTCATCGGAACGCAATATTTCGATCGTCATCGACCGTAAGGACGAAAAAGCCGCCATCAATGCACTGCACGACGCGCTGTTCCGGAGGCGCAAAAAACAGGCGCTGTATCTGATCGGTACAGGAAATGTTGGATCGGCCTTCATCGGACTTCTGAAAGACATTCCTCTGCAAGGCCTGGCCAACAGCCGGAAAATGTTCATCGATACGGCGGGTATTTCCGGAGGAGAAGTATTGCGGCTTTTGGAAAAACGGGGACAAAAAAGTAATATGGACGATTTTATCGCAGCCATGGCAGCGGATCCCTCCCTGCGTAAAATATGTGTGGACTGCAGTGCCAGTGCGGAAATTGCGTCCCGCTACGCAGAAATACTCCGTAAGGGGATTTCTCTGGTGACCGCCAACAAGATCGCGAATGCCGCAGATATGGAATATTACCGTTCTCTGAAACAAGCTTGTCGTGAAAGCGGAGCCCACTACCGTTACGAAACCACCGTCGGCGCTGCCTTGCCCGTCATTTCCACGATCCGGGATCTGCTGGAAAGCGGCGATACGATCTTTCGCATCGAAGCAATGGTTTCCGGGACTTTAAGCTATCTTTTCAATTCGCTCGACGGGGACCGAAGATTCAGCGAGATCATTCGAAAGGCCCGGGATCTTGGCTATACCGAACCGGACCCGCGTCTGGACCTGAAAGGAATGGATGTCCTTCGCAAAGGACTGATCCTCGCGCGGGAGATCGGCTATGATTGCGAAGCCGCGGATATCCGTCCGCCGCAGCTGATCCCGGAAAATTTGGAAGCCATCGCGGATATTGAAGCCTTCCTGTCATCGCTGGAACAGGAAGATAATGCCTGGCGGCAACGTGTCCAGGAATGTGCGAAGACCGGGAAAAAGCTGCGTTATATCCTTCAGATCGGAGACGGAAAGGTCCGCATCTGCATCGATGCCGTTGATGCCGCACATCCCTTTTATCATGTCAGCGGAACGGACAATATTGTAGTTGTTTACAGCCGGCGTTATGCCGAAAATCCGCTAATTATCCGGGGAGCGGGAGCCGGCGGGGAACTGACGGCCTCAGGAGTCCTGGCTGATGTACGTGCTGTGATGCGAATGGCTTAAGAGCGGAACGATCATGAACGGAGAAGCGCACATGTTGAAGATCAAGGAAAAAATACCGGTCGGGATCCTCGGAGCCACCGGGAGTGTTGGACAAAAATTCGTGGAATTGCTGCAGGATCACCCTTGGTTCAGGATCACGGCCCTTGCCGCATCGGAACGTTCGGAGGGGAAACTCTATCGTCATGCCGTCAACTGGTTCCAGAAAACGCCGCTGGCGCCCCGGATCGGGATTATGCCGGTTAGCGCCTGTCTGCCGAAGTTGCCCTGCAGGATCGTCTTTAGCGGTCTGGATGCCGAAATTGCGGGACCCGTCGAAAAATCCTTTGCCAAAGCCGGTTATGTGGTCATTTCCAATGCAAAGAACCATCGCATGGAAGAAGACGTGCCGCTGCTGATCCCGGAGGTTAATCCGGAACATCTGGTCCTGATCGAAAAGCAGGGCAGCAGAGGGAAGCTCATTACTAACCCGAATTGTTCAACGATCGGGCTGGCAATGGCCCTAAAGCCTTTGCAAGATGCGTTCGGACTTGAAAAGGTATCCGTCGTAACCCTGCAAGCGCTGAGCGGCGCAGGTTACCCGGGCGTATCTTCTCTGGATATTATCGACAATGTCATTCCTTACATCGGAGGAGAAGAAGAAAAGATACAGATCGAAACCCTGAAAATCCTGGGCAGCTGCAAGGACGGAAAAGTGGATTTTGCAGATATCATTGTCAGCGCGCAATGCAACCGGGTAGCCGTCATTGACGGTCACAGCGAATCGGTTGCCGTCAAGCTCAAGCAGCGCTGTAAAAAGGAGGACATGATCGCCGCCTGGCGGGAATTCCGCGCAGAACCACAAAAACTGGCATTGCCATCCGCTCCCGATATGCCCTTGATGTATTTTGATGAAGCGGCGTATCCCCAGCCCAAACTGCACCGGGACCTGGGCGGCGGAATGACGGTGAGCATCGGACGCTTGCGCGACTGCTCCGTGTTGGATTATAAATTTACGGTGTTGTCCCACAATACGATACGCGGCGCGGCCGGCTGCGCCATTTTAAATGCGGAACTGCTCGTAAAAAAGGGATATCTGGATGAACATTGAATACCGTGCCTTTGCGCCTGCCAGTATCGGAAATCTTTCCGTGGGTTTCGACTGCCTGGGCTTGTGCCTGGAAGCTCCGGGTGATACGGTCCGGGTACGGAAAATTGCGGAAACGGGAGTACTCCGGATTCGCAGTATTCAAGGAGACGAAGGAAAATTATCCCACAAGATCTCCGAAAATGTCTGCGGGCGGGTTGCAAAAGAATTGCTCAAAGCTGCCGGCAGCAGGATAGGGGTTGAGATAAACATCCAAAAAGGCCTGCCGCTGAAAAGCGGAATGGGCTCCAGTGCGGCAAGTTCCGCTGCAACGGCCCTGGCCGTTAATGCGCTTCTGGGCGATCCTTTCAGCAAAGAAGCGCTGCTGCCTTTTGTGCTTGAAGGTGAAAAACTTGCGGGCGGCGCAGCGCATGCAGACAATGCCGCGCCTTGTCTGCTGGGCGGAATCCGCCTGATTCCTGCTGTGGATTCGCTGATAAGTCTGGCTTTGCCGTATCCGCCGCAGCTCTGTGTTGCGCTTGTACATCCGCAGATCGATATTGCAACGCGGCAGGCACGTGAGATCCTGCCCAAAATGATCCCGCTCTCCACGGCGGTGCTTCAATCTTCCGCGCTGGCAGGCTTTGTTCATGGTTTAGCCCGGCACGACTGGGGACTGATCGCAAGATCCATGCGCGATTATCTGGCGGAACCCGTACGCAGGGAGTTGATCCCGTATTTTTCGGATATAAAGGAAAGTGCGCTGAAAAGCGGCGCACTGAATTTCGGGATCTCCGGTTCCGGCCCGGCCGTATTTGCCCTGTGCCGCGGCATCCGCAGCGCACGCAAGGTTGCCGCCGCAATGGCAAGGCTTTTATCTTCACGGAATATCGCCGCGGAATCCTTTGTTTCCCGGATCAATACGCAAGGTACCGTGATCCTGTGAAGGGATCGGCAACAGAGAACTTCCCGCATAGAAATCAAAGATTGATATTCCGGAATGGGGATATGCTGCATTCCCTTATTTTATCAGAATGATTTTTTTGATCTGTATCTGACCGTTGATCCGGAACAGGACAAAGTAAATGCCGGAATCGAAAGCGGAAGCATCTATGCGGACTGAATGCGAACCGGCCGCTTTTCTGCCATCGCAAATAAGATCCAGGAAACGGCCTGAAAGGTCGTGGATACTGATACGAAGCAAGGATTCGCGCATCAGGTTCAGCGGCAGTACGGTGACCGGATTAAAGGGATTGGGATAGGCCGGACCGACGGTAAAATCGCAGCCGGATTCTTCCGCTTCGATATGGATTGTCACGGCCTGCTCCCGGTGCAGGGTCTCGCAGTTGTCAAAACCTACATCCGACAGCAGGTAAGTATAGCTATGACCCGGCACAACCGCATGATCGGTGTAGGAATAACGGCGGGTTTCGCTGCTGTTCGCGGCGCCTTCGACTTCCGCGATCAGATCCCCGTCGCGATAAATACGGAAAGCACGGTTTTCAACCTCGCTTTCCGTTTGCCAGGAAAGTCTGACGCCATCGCTTTCCCGCGCCGCAGAAAACCAAGCCAGGCAAACGGGAAGCGCCTCCTCGGTCCCTGAAGAATCGCCGGAGATGATCTCAAAAGTAAGCCGGTATGCGTCTTCTTGGGGTGGACGGTCCAGACAATCGGTCCAGATATCGGTCTCCCGGCTGCTGCATCCGAAAAGCTCCAGAATATATTTTCCCGGTTCCCGTCCCGCACTTAGGTCGATCTGCAGATCATCGCCGCGCCACTGCTCGCTGTTTTCCGCTTCGAGGGAGATCGCGATATAAGCGGGCGTATCGCAGCAGGTATTTTCATAGATCCGGTAGAAATAGCTGCATTTATGAACATCTCCGTAACTCCGGCAAACAATATTCTGCAGATATACGGGCAATTCTTCGGGAAAACTGCGGGAAACGCCGGTATGAAAAAACGGATACGTGCCGGAGCCGGTGCTGCTGTTCCAGAGGATTAATGTATCCGGATATCCCTGCAGGGGCGAATCAAGGCATACATAGCTGCGCATGCTGTCCGCAAATCCCCAATTGAGGGGTTCCGCAACCCGGAAACGGCAGCGGAAAGGCAAACCGTCCGGTGTTGCATAAGCGTACGAAAGCGTATCACCTTCCGGACTGCGGATTCTGACGCTGTGGCTGAATTCAAGATAATATTCCCCGGGCGTGAGCGGAAGCGTTAACAAGGTTGCGTGATCCAGCGACCAGACGCCATAATGGTAACCGGAGGCATGGATAAACTGTCCGTAATAGTGGGGTTGCAGAGGACTCCAGTCCGGTGCATTCCCGGAGTTGAGGTAATAGCGGTAGCGGTATTGGTAGTCGATGATGGAATCTCCCTCGCCGATATAGATCTCAAACTGATGATGCAGAATTTCTATTTGGGTTTCCGGACTGATCTCCGCAATACAGGCATCGGAAAACGTGTTGCTGTAGCGGTGGATCTCCCAGTATCGGTACTGTGAATCGTGCAGTCCGAAGCGGAAGAAGATATACTGGCCGGAAAAGCCGGCATCTGCAAACAAGGCCGGAACAAGCGTCTGTAAAGCCATCCAAAGCAGCAATAATTTTTGCATTTATCAACCCCCTCATATTTTTCGTCTCCCGGTAACATACGTATTTCCGTGGAAGTAGAGCAAACATAAAATGTTTATATACAGCTACTTGTGATATCGGTCACAACTTCTGGACCTGTCGGGCGTTTTTTACCGGGCTGTCCGGGAGCTGAAGAATAATTAAATACAGGGGTTATGCCGCAGAGGCAGATGCAACGTTTTAAAAAATAAAATTCCGGGTGACCAGACGCTCATAGTGTTCTTTATAGTCCCGGGAGGCCAGATAAAAGGCGTACCAGTCGGAGCTGGCAAAGTTATCCGCGCTTACCGCATTCGAGACAATGCGGTGTGAGAATTTTTTTCGTTTGTAGTTTTTAAAAGCTTTACGGAGCCATGCATGCGGATCATACGACAGGGCGGAATCCGACGCATTCAGAAGATCTTTTTCCAGGAGAAAATGCTGCCATACCGTGCCGCTTTCCCGGGCGGACATGGGTTGGGTCAATGTCCTGTAAAAAGCTTCATAATCCTGAAAATCCGGTTTCTTTTCCAGAATATCGGGCCGTTTTTGGCAAAAAGCGATAAGCAATTCCTTCATCTCTTCAAAGGCATCCCGGAATCGCCCGGGATTGCTGATCTTGCCGCTGTGCCGATAACGGGCGATAAAATACTGTCCGGTATCGTAACGGTATTCCCATTCCGCCGAGGCGATATCCGGCAGGGTGCCGGCGTGGCTATGGCTGTAAATGGGTAAAATGCGTCCGAACAATCGGCTAATGACGGCATCCACATAGATCATATAATAATTGATGATGCGTTCGTTGAATCCGCGGATCGAATCTTTTTTAACCCGGAGATCTTTCAGTCGGTTCCGCCGGCTGATCATTCCGCTGAACCCCTGATGCGCATGTGCATCCGCCAAAACATGCAGCACGATGCCAAGCTGATAGATGTTCCCGGATTCGATCGCGGCGTCCTTGAGGATCTTCAGCAGGGGGGAATCGGGAAAGGTGCGGATCTTTTCACGGGAATTAGCGCCTCTGCCTGCAGGGATAAAATGAAAAGGGACCAGTTCCTCGAACATGACGCGTGGCCGGTAATTCCACACGGTCATAATGCGGGGACAGGTAGCCGCATGATCCAGTCCGCGTCGGTTGCCGAAAATATGGCAGCGGATACCGTGCGGCGTATGCTTAAAAACAATCTTTCGGATCAGGGCGTCATCCACAAACTGGGACGCGTAAGCGATTTTACCCGCAAGATCACTGCGAATGCCAAGCATGCGACAAAGTGCAAGCACTCCGTAGTAATGTGAACCGGTTTCCATGCGAAAAATATAAGCAATATTCGGAATATTTATAAGCATGATTTTTTAATAATTATTATCAAACCGGGAAGAGAGAAGGGGGAGAGGGTTAATGTACCTTTCAGAATTCGGAAGGCTGGATTGCTGAAGAAGCGGCATGGGGCCAGCGGGAATAGCCGCCCCAGTTCAGCATGCGGATATAGCCTTTATTTTTCAGCTGCTCGATCACCATGTGTGCGCGGCCGCCGCTTTCACAGTAAAAGATGAGATACTGCGATCTGGGGAGTTCTTTCAGGCGTGTCATGATTTCTCCGGAAGGCATGTTGACGGCCGTTGGGATATGTCCGCGGGCATAGGCTTCGGGGGATCGCAGATCGATGATACGGATTTGCGGATCCGGATTCTGGGTCAGCGCCAGCAATGCTTCCGCCTCCAGGTAGGGGTAAAGGCTTTTGCTTTCTTCCGCAAGCTGTCTGCTTGAACAGGCAAAGCCAAAGAAGAGCAGGATGGCAAGCAGCAGAATAGAAGTCCGTTTCATGGCAGGTCCTTGTTTTGTAAAGATTATACGCCGATTATTATGAAAATACAGCAAAAAAAAATAGCGGAAGGGATCATTCCGCGGAGGATATTTCCGTGAAGAATGTTTTATTTTTATGAATACTGTTGTATCTTTTCCCCAAGTCGGCGATACGGAAGGAAAGATGGAATACTACAGTACGAATCATATCAGCGCGGCAGCGGATCTTAAGACCGCGGTATTAAAAGGCATGCCGGACGACAAGGGTCTGTATATGCCGGATGATATTCCGCAAATGCCGCCCCGGTTTTTTGAGAACATCCACAAACTGGGTTTTCACGAGATCGCCACTGCAGTGGTTCTGACCCTGTTGGGAGAGGACATGCCTGCCAACGAGCTGATCCGTATCGTGGACGAAAGTCTGAATTTTGTCATTCCGCTGGTCCGCCTCGACGACAAGCGCTACATCCTGGAATTATTCCATGGGCCCACCCTGGCTTTCAAAGATGTCGGAGCCCGGTTTATGGCCCGGCTGATGGGATATTATTCCAAAGACAGCGGCCGCACCCTTACGGTTCTGGTCGCCACTTCCGGCGATACGGGTTCCGCCGTCGCCGATGCCTTCAAGGGTGTCGAAGGCATACGGGTCGTGCTTTTATATCCCTCCGGTATGGTCAGCAGCCTGCAGGAGCGTCAGTTAAGCACCCAAGGGAGCAACATTCACGCGCTGGAGGTACAAGGAAGTTTTGACGATTGCCAGCGCCTGGTCAAGACGGCTTTCGGGGATACGGAACTGAACGAACACCTGCAGCTGACTTCGGCAAATTCCATCAATATCGCGCGCTTGATCCCGCAAAGCTTCTATTACTTTTTTGCCTATGCTCGCCTGAAGGCGGAAGCGGTAAATACGGTTCCGCTGATCGCGGTTCCTTCCGGCAATCTGGGAAATCTGACCGCAGGACTGATCGCCAAACGCATGGGATTGCCGGTAAAGCGTTTTATTGCCGCTTGCAACCGCAACGACAGTTTGACCCGATATCTGAAAAGCGGGAAATATGAACCCGAAGCGACCATCCCCACGATCTCCAATGCCATGGATGTAGGAGACCCCAGCAATTTTGCCCGTATCCGGGAATTGTACGGCCATGCCGTGGATTTTCTGCGCCAGGATGTGTTCAGCGCATCTTTTGACGACACGGCGACGCGTGAGATGATGCGAAAAATCTTTCACAGCTGCGGATATGTGTTAGATCCTCACGGGGCAGTCGGACTCTGTGCTCTGGAAGCATACCGGCAGCAGGATCCCGAAACGCCCTGCATTTGCCTTGAAACGGCGCATCCCGCAAAATTTTACGATACCGTGAGGGAGACACTGGGAACGGCGCCCGATATTCCCGAAATGCTTCAGGAAGTTATGAAAAAAGAGAAAAGGGCGACGCTCCTGACAGCCGCTTATGCGGAATTCCGGCGTTTTCTGCTGGAAAAACTTCCGTGAAAGTCTGTAAAATACAAGCTTTTATGTATGCAATTCGCTTTTATTTCACCCTAAAAAATTGTACATTCCATGGATAACGAAAGGACTTTCCATGAGTCACACCATTTGTCTGCGCAACGGTACGGTTTTCACCGGCATCTCCATGGCTCCACAGACCTCCGTTGTGATCCGTGACGGCAAAGTCGCGGATGTGGTCAGCAACAGTAAGCTGAACAGTCTGCATTTGCCCAAAGACACGACGACCATCTACGTAAACGGCGCGTATATTGCCCCGGGATTCATCGACACCCACATTCATGGTATTCACGGTTATGATACTTCCGATGGCACCCCGGAATCCATACTGGAAATGTCAAAGGCCCTGGTAAATTACGGCGTAACCGCTTTTTGCCCCACGCTTTATCCCCAGGAACACGGGAAATTTATCCGCTGCATCGAATCCATCCGCGATGCGGTCGGAAAGGAAGAGGGCGCGCGCATCTTTGGGGCGAACCTCGAAGGTCCTTTTATTTCAAGGGAAAAACACGGCGCGCTGGATCCCAAATACATGCGTCCCGTCAATATGAAAAGAATGGAAGAATACGTCCAGGCCGCCAAGGGAAATATTGCCATTATGACCGTTGCTCCCGAACTCAAGGGCATGCACGAACTTGCGCTCTACTGCGCAAAACAGGGGATCGTCATGGCAGCAGGACACTCCAACGCCACTTTTGAAGACATGATGGAAGGGGTTCAGGCCGGGATCTTGCATTCCACGCATTTCTTTAATGCGATGCGCCGCCTGCATCACCGTGATCCCGGTGTGGTTGGTGCCATCATGATCTATCCGAATATTGCCTGCGAAGTTATCGCCGACGGTTATCACGTGCATCCGGCCATTGTCAAACTCTTACAGCGTGTAAAACCCATTCATAAGATCATACTGGTCACGGACGCCCTGAAACCCACGGGACAGACCAGCGGCAAGCTGATCGCAAACAATGAGGAAGTCTACTGCAAGGACGGCCTTTTTGTCCGTAAAGCCGATGATACCATCGCCGGCTCGGCGCTGACAATGATCAAGGGTGTTGAAAACCTGGTCAAATTGATGGGCATACCGCTGGAAGACGCGCTGCGCATGGCCAGCTGCAATCCGGCAACGGTTATCAGCCGCCAGATCCAGACCGGCTACATCATGCCCGGCCGCGACGCCGATATCGTGGTGTTCGATCAGGATTACAGGATCAAACTGACCATGGTCAAAGGCGAAATCAAGAAAATGGCAGAATAAATTTTAAAATCTTTATAATAAAAGGGCTGTTCACGGTAACAGTCTTTTTTTTTGAGTTTAATTTTAGTGAGGGAGACGGGGAGTGTGGGACGTACCTTCGTGCTTGAAAATGTTTTATGCGGGTCAGAGTGATTTCAATGTTTTAATAAAATTGGGGTCCGGTTCGGCGCCGATGCCGGTAATGCCCTCGGGGAATTCGATCATGCCGTTCCGGATGCTGACCCCGCCGATGATGGGTTCGTTGATATGCCCTACATTGGCGTCCAGATCGAAATATTTAACGATGGGATGTGCCATGGCAAAGTGGCAGAAGGCCGTATTGGCCAGACCGGATTCGGACATGCAGCCGGTCATGCAGGAAATATGCGCCGCTTCGCAGATATTGGCGATCATGATGGCGTTCTTGATGCCGCCGGACTTGGAGAGTTTGATATTGATCAGGGGAGCAGCCTGTGCTTTTATCACGGCAAGGGCGTCTTCGGGTGAAAAGACCGATTCATCCGCCATCACCGGAATGGAGCAGCGTTCCGAGATATAGCGCATTCCTTCCAGATCATCCCGCCTTACGGGTTGTTCGCAGAATTCGATATCCAGTTCTTCCATGGCATGCAGGCAATTGACGGCGGTCACCCGGTCCCAGCCCTGATTGGCATCGATGCGGATCTTAACGCCCGGACCGACGGCCTTACGGATCTCGCGCAGCCGCAGGATGTCTTCTTCGGGATCGATGCCGACCTTGGTCTTGATCTTGCGGAAGCCTTTCTTTACAATATCCAGCGCATCCTTTCCGGCTTTTTCCAGCGAGCTGATCCCCATTGTCAGGTCTGTTTCCATCGGACGTTTTTCCCCGCCGAGAAAGCGATAAAGCGGCAGCCCTGCGTGTTTGGCGGAAATATCGTACAAAGCCATATCAAAGGCGCTTTTGATCGTACTGTTGCGGGGCAGGAAGGCATCCATTTCCCTTGTCCGGGCGGCATATTCCAGAGCGTCTTTTCCCATCAGGAAATCCCGCAGTTCCTGCGCCGCCGCCAGATTGATCTTTTGGGTTTCACCTACGATGGCGCGGAAAGAACTCGCTTCACCCCAGCCTTCCAGCCCCCCGGAAGTCCGAATGCGGATCAACACATTTTGGGCTCCGGATATCACCATGGTAGCGATCCGGAATTCATGATCGCTACTCACGTTGAAGGGAAAAATATCAATATTCGAAATATTTTGGCGAACAAACATAAAAAAACTCCTTAATTTAGACGAAAAGTAATAAATAATAAGAGAAATTCCATTAAAAATATGTTGAATCTATCAAATGTTTTTTATGCTTTTCTTTCGTGCGATTGATAGTGTCATGAAACATATTAATATATAGAATAAGAAAGCTTGAATAAGGAAGGAATCATATGAAAAGATGTCCAGGCACTCTTGTATCCAGATACTTTGTACTGCTGGTCCTTGGATCTCAGTTGCTGGTCGCGGCAACCACGGGAAAAATTGCGGGAATTGTGCGGGATATGACCAGCGGCGAACCGCTGATCGGAGCCAATATCGTTATTTTAGAGGACGGGCGTTCCACCGGCACGGGTGCTGCAACGGATGCTCAGGGTTACTATGCGATCCTGAATATTGAACCGGGCATCTATGGTGCTCTGGTCAGCTATGTGGGGTATTCCAATGTGCGTATCACGGATATTGAGGTCAATATCAACCTGACCACCGAACTGAATGTCGATATGCAGGTCGAGGTGATCGGGCAGGAAGAAGTGCTGGTTGTTGCGACGCGGGAGCTTCTGAAAAAGGACGAATTCGCTTCCACGCACAACGTCACGGCTGAAGAAATGCAAGTTCAGCCCATCGACAACTTCATGAGTATTGCGCAGAATCAGCCCGGTGTGGTCGGATCGCATTTTCGCGGCGGCCGCAGCGGTGAGGTTTTGGTCGTTATAGACGGCATGCCCATGCGCGATCCCGCCAGCACCTATTCCGGCAGCACGGGAGGCTTTACTCTGGGCATACCCACGGAGGCGATCTCGGAGATGGAAGTTTCGCTCGGGGGCTTGAGCGCAGAATTCGGGAACGTACAGTCCGGCGTGATCAACGTAGCTACGGATGCCGGAGGAAGAAAGCTCAGCGGAAAAGCAACCTGGATGACGACGGATTTCGGCAACGCGATGAATGATCTGCTGATGCCGCTGGATAAATTCAAGGAAAAGACCCTCAAATTCTTTCCCGGCACGTCAAATCAGGATTCCCTGCGGGCGCTGATCCTTCCGCGCGAAGACCGCTGGTATACGCTGAAATATCAGCATGAACTTCAGAATGTCCTACGCCTGAACCTCAGTGGTCCGCTCATTCCGAACAGCGACCGCCTGACTTTTGCGCTTTCGGCGGATCTCAGTGACGAAAAGCAGGACTATTTTATCAACAACAATTATAGCAATCAAAAATTTTACGGAAAGCTTACCGCTAAGCTGAATGATAAAATGAAATTATCGGCAAGCGGAATGTATTCTTACACCTTTTCCGACGACTTTTACATTTACGCCTCCAAATACGGTCCTCCGGATGAATACTGGATCAGCGAACGCTACTACGATCCGAATCCCTCCGCCAGTGTCCGCAATGATACGGCCTTTATCTATACCTATGTGGACGACGCAAGTGCTTATCAGGATTCCGGTTTCAGCATCGGACGTACGGGTTTTGTGGCTGTCGGGGGGGATACCATCACCTGGTATCAGCAAACCCGCTTTAAAAAGGTCTACATTGATACCCGGATGCAGGAGCATCTCTGGGACCGTGAAAGCAAGGCGAATTCCTTTAATCTGGGTTTTACCCATCAGCTGAATTCGAAGACCTTTTATGATTTGAAGTTCCAGCACATGAGATCTTCGTATTTTTACGGTACGCGGGATGTGGATGACTATGATGACGACGGCGATGTGAACGAATATCTGAACTGGGATTTTGCGGGAGATGGTCCGCATTACCGGAACCGTGACCGCGAGAACGATATCTGGTGGGTCGGCGGGGACGATCCGGGTTACCGGGACCAGATCTCGACGGTGAACAAGCTGAAATTCGATATCGAGAACCAGCTGACCCAAAACCATCAGATCCGGGGCGGCTTCGACTTTACGCATAACAACATGGACGTAACGAATATCTCCTGGAGCACGATCAGTTTTAATCCGGTTGATTCCAGCTATTCCCGGACCTATTTCAGGACGGATATCTGGAGCGAGGACAATATCGATTTCGGGTTGTACATTCAGGATAAAATGGAATACCGCGGACTGGTTGCGCTGGTGGGACTGCGTTACGATTACTTTAATCCCAGCGGTTTCGGCGATCCGGTGCAGTATCCGGCAGATTTTACGAATCCCTTTGAACAGCTGGACGATACGGGTGTTCCCGTTCTCAAGGATCCCATCGAAGCAAAGCCAAAGCATCAGGTATCTCCGCGTTTCGGACTGTCCTTTCCGCTGACCGAACGCGACAAGATCATGTTTACCTACGGCCATTATTTCCAGCGGCCGGACAGCTATTATCTTTACCGGAACCTGTATTACGAGAAGCTGACCACAACGGGCAACTACATCGGTAATCCGGGTTTGGATCCGGAAAAGACCGTTTCCTATGATATCAGCCTGGAACACCTCTTCTCACCGACGCTGAAGATCTCGATCACAGGCTACTATAAGGACGTCACCAACCTGACGAACTACCAGAAATACGTATTCCGGAATTCACCCAGTGACGGCAATATCTACGTCAATGCCGATTATGCCAATATCAAAGGCTTTGAACTTGCCCTGTACAAAACGCTGACCGAATACTGGGGAGCATCGGTCAATTATACCTTTTCGAACGCCCAGGGCCGCCTATACAACGACTACAACGCTCCGCTTTACGGGGAAGATCAGAAAATGTTCCCTCTGAGCCATGACCAGACCCATACCATCAATGCCAATATCACCTTGCGTACGCCCCGGCATCTGTCTCCGCTGCTGCGTAAATGGCGGGCGAATTTTCAGTTTGACCTGAACAGCGGCTTGCCCTATTCCTCCTACGGAACGGGAAGGACCAACGATCTGCGCTTGCCCTGGACCTATAATCTGGATATACGGCTGAACCGGCAGATAAAACTGGGACCGGTGAACATGGACCTTTTCCTTGACGTGTTCAATGTCTTTAATGCAATGTATATATCGTATATCGGTTCATCGCAATTTTATAACCTGCGCAACGACGCCGCGATTGTGGATCAGGATATCGATTATTCCTTTATCTACAATCCGGAGGTCTATAACGATCCGCGTCAGTTCCGTGCCGGATTATCGATCCAGTTTTAAGGAAAAAGGAGAATTGAATGAAAATACATCAGAAACGGCACATTATTCTAAGCGTACTCCTGCTGACGGCAGGGCTGCTTTCGGCGCAGAATCCCGTCGTGGTCTACGACAGTTTTGTGCATAAGATCGGCTCGCTGTGGAATAATATAACCAACCACGGAGAGATCGGCGACGACAGTTATGCGGCACCGGCACCCTCCTGCGAATGGCCGGGCGGTTCCGGGAATTCCTATCTCTATGCCGGAACACTCTGGCTTTCAGGAGCTTTTGATAAGGACGGCGTTCTGAAGTACAGCGTGCTGAATGAACGTGACGGCGAATATGCGCCGCTGGACTCTATCCATGTCTATAAGCCCGGGACCCGTGCAGACCAGGAGACCTACACCAAATACTGGGACGTTGCGGGTACGCAGTCTTCATCGGGCGACGATCCCCTTGGCGTAACCATTGAAGAACGGACTTATGCGTGGAACAACCCTCTCGCGGATGATTTTATTATTACGGAATATACGATCAAGAACGTGGGTGTGGACACGGACGGCGATTTTGTTCCCGACAAGATGCGGGATCTGTATCATTTTACCTTTACGCTGCGCTGGGACGGCGATGTGGCCAAGCGCGCCGACTGGCCGGTCGAAGGGCCACAGATCAATGAGGACGACCATGCCCTGAGCAACGCAAATTCCACTTTCACAATAGATGATGCTCGCGATACAACTTACAACGGAACCTACTCCGGCTGGGAATGGGTCACGCTGATCCCCTATATGCGGCGTCAGGCGCTGCGCGAACCCTGGCTGCTGGATTCCCTGAACACCTTTCCCCTGGACAAAATGATGACATTCATGTGGGATGGTGATAACCTGGAATACGGTGCGGAGGACTGGGGGCTGGATACCACGCTCCTGGACCGGGAATGGTACGATTTCGATCACCTGGACGACGATTTCGGCAACCCGGATGTGGACGGCACCTTTAACAGCGCGGGATTTCTGGGCTGGCGCATGCTGAAATCCGAGCCCTTTCTGGCCCCAAAATCCTATGTGACCTGTACCATCCACGATGACCCGCAGACCGATGACGCTCGCTGGAACGACTACATCAATATCAATGAATTCCATGATATTACCCAGGCGGTCAACCCCGCCTACACCCAGTGGCAGGATGGATATTTTATGCCGCAGGATTACCGTGCGCTGACCAGCTACGGCTCCATTGATACCCTGAAACCCGGGGAATCCGTTGTTGTGACTATTGCCTACGGTGTCGGCGGCGACCAAATGAACGGCGGCATTTATTCCATTATCGAATTGAATAAGATCATGCTGATGGCGCAGTACATCGTTGACAACGATTATGCTGTCAACTTTAGCGAGCTGATGGCACCGGTAACGGAGTTCAATCTGACCGAAGCTTCCGACGACGAAGGCAATTACCAGGGCGTGGACATCAGTTGGGACGATCTGCCGGAGGCGCATGACAAATTCGGCGGCTACCGGGTGATCCGCAGCAACCGCAAAATGCCGAACGGCTCCTTTATCTGGGATGAACTGGCCGTTTTTGATACCGATACCGAAAACTGGCCGCCTCCTGCCGATATGGGCGGCGCCGATGTCTATGCTTTCCGCGACACCACGGTGCGCTTTGGATTTGATTATTATTACTGCGTACAGACTATCAGCAAAAATGTGCCGGGATACGGCATCATCATGACCAGCGAAGCGAATTTCAAGGCCATGACCCCCACCTCCGCAGCGGCACAGACACTGGACAATGTCAAGGTGGTCCCGAATCCTTATATCGGTTCGGCAATATGGAATAATCCCATTCCCAGCCTCGGTACTTCACCCTGGGAACACCAGCTGATGTTTATCAATCTGCCCGAAGATGCCGTTATCCGGATCTATACGCTGGACGGCGATTTTGTCGACGAGATCAGAACCAGCAATCCGCGAGTGACCGGACCCTACGAAACCTTACCTGAAAAAAGCGCAGGTACCGCGATCTGGGATCTGGTGACACGGAACAACCAGGATGCCGCACCGGGCGTCTACTTGTATACGGTTTCATCGGCAAGTTACGGCAAGACGACCGGTAAATTTGTGATCATACGATAAGGCAGGAGTCAAACATGAAAAAAATTACGATCATATTGCTCATGGTTCTTACGACCGCCTTTACGGTTGCTGAACCTTTTGCACCGGTGGGCACGGCGACGGGACAATTCCTGACTATCGGTGTCGGCGGCAGGGAAGTGGCAATGGGCGAAGCCGTTACGGCGCTGACAGAAGGCTCCGGTTCCGTATTTTGGAATCCTTCCGGAATTTCGGATGCCGAAAACCACGATATCTATGCCGCGTACAATTCATGGCCGGCCGGTATCCATGTGGGCGCCTTGTCTTATGCCTATAGGCATTCCCAATGGGGAACTTTCTCCGTAAATGCCAAATATGTGAATTTCGGCGAACTGGAGATCACAACGGTCGAAAATCCCAACGGAACCGGCGAAATGCTGCAGATGAGCAATTATGCGATCGGTCTGAGTTACGGCCGCTATCTGACGGACCGTGTTTCCATGGGCTTGACCGCAAAGCTGGTCAATGAAAAATACGGTCTTAACGGTTACAAGACCCTTGCCTGGGATATCGGCATCGTTTATCGCGCACCCTTCAGGAATCTGAAGATCGGTATGAGCATCCTGAATTTTTCGAACAAGGTGCAGTTCAGCGGGACCTATATCGACTACAGCAATTCCAAAAGTTACCTGACCAATACGGAATATCCCTTCGATTACTGGTCGCTTCCGATGACTTTCCGTTTCGGTGGAGTGATCGATGTCTTCAGCAAGGGACCGAATAAGCTTATTGCCGCGATGGATATGGTACATCCGAATGATAACCAGGAACAATACAACATCGGGATCGAATATTCCTATGATACCCGTGTGTTTTTCCGGCTTGGCTATAAGCTGACCGCAGACGAAGGCGGGTTCAGTACCGGGATAGGACTAAAATGGAACCGGATTGTGCTGGATTATGCACTGTGTTCCATGGGCGATCTCGGATTGACAAACCGTCTTTCGCTCGGATTTAAAATGTAAGTAAACTGTAATTTAACAAAGGAGACAACCATGAAGAACTTGTTACGTTTGCTGCTCGTACTGACCGTCAGTGCGGGATTAGCACTGGCAGTGATTCCGCGTGTTGGCGAGATTCCGGTTCCCGAAGCGGACCTGAACATCGGCGGTATCGGCTATCTGGTCGCCGGTTACGACATCGATGGCGACGGGAATAAGGAGATCTATCTTATTAATGATAACTGGAACGACGGCGCATCCGAACTCATCCCGCGTATTTACAAACTCGAACATTCTCCCACTAGCGGCGAATACGAGGTCGTATGGTCCGCCAATGCCCAGGATTTTTCCCCCGCCATCATTCAAAACACCTGGCCGGTCCTTGCGGTTACCGATCTGGATAAGGACGGCAAGATGGAACTGGTCTGGGCTATTGTGAACTTTACCAACACCGAGAACGCCAATCCTTACCGCGTCTGGGTCTATGAACATGCCGGCGGCGACAACTTCGGCATTCAGAATCCCGTCAGCGGGAAATGGGAACCCAACAGTGTCTGGACCATCACGGATGAGGACAATAAGAATATCCGTCCCATTTCCATGAAGATCTTCGATATCGACAATGACGGTACCGATGAAATTCTCATGGCAAGCCGCGCATCCGGTATGCGCATTATCATCGGATCCGTTACGGATATTCCGGATGACGGTGACGGCTCGGAAACCTGGACCCTGGAATTCTCCGAACTGGACCTGGACAGCTATGACGGCGACAACAAATGGGATGTGGCCGTCATGAACGGCAACGCCTATTTCTTTGACGAAGTCGTCATTTCCAAAGTCAGCCACGACGGTACCAATTATGTCTATTCTTCAATGTCACCGCTTCCCGGCGGTGTTACCTTTGACGCGGCACAGGTAGCCGATGTTGACGGTGACGGCGTCGAGGAGATCATCGTCGGCGAATATACCTACGGTGACGGCAGCAAACACATCTGGCTCCTTCAGGAAGAGGGAGATACGCTCAAGCGCACACCGCTCTTTGAGATAGCCAATGAAAATTATCTCAACGGCGGTTACCTTGCCGGCGGCGCACAGGGAGATATCGATATCGATGAAAATATCGATTTCATATTTGGATCACGCTATTCGGGTCCCCCCAATGCCATGATGTTCCGTGTTGAATATCAGGGAGGCGACATTGATAATTCGGAAAACTGGGAACTGACCATCGCTGATACCGCGGACACTTCTTTTGCTCCGGGTACCAGCGGTCTCTGGAATGTCATTGATATCGCCAATATGGACGCCGGTCCCGAACTGGAAGTCGTTTACACCTCTTCAATTCCCAATGCCGGCGTTTCTTTCCCCATTGTTGTGCTGGATCTTGGCGATTACACAGGCGTACCGGGTATTCTGACACCCCGTGAATTCGAACTCGGAGCCGCTTATCCGAACCCTTTCAACCCGACGACCGTTATTCCCTTTACGCTTAACGAAAGCGCAAGGGTTACCCTTTCGGTCTTTGACGTCAAAGGACGGAATGTGGCGACCCTCTTTAAGGCCCAGACGATGGAAGCCGGCACCCACAATGTTATTTTCGACGGCAGCGGTCTGAGCTCCGGTGTCTATTTCTATCAGCTCAGAGTAGACAACACTATGCGCGTCGGAAAGATGGTCCTGAATAAATAAGGGTTTTATTCATAAGTCCATTTAAGAAAAACCCCGTCGAAAGGCGGGGTTTTTTATTGAGTAATAAGATTGAGATTGAGGTTAAGATTAAGTGCTGGGCGTCGGGCACCGGGCACTGAGAGGTCTTGACGAAGAAGGGTCTAAAAAGATATCCGTGATATCCTGTGATCCTGTCTAAAGAATGTCGAGTCGTCGAGGCGTTGAGTTGTCGAGATCCTGGAATTGTCAATTAAAACAATTGTTAATAAATCCTGTTTATCCTGTTATCCTGTCATATAAAGATATCCGTCATATCCTGTCCCACAGGGATCCCTGCGGGATGATTCTGTCTGAAAAAATATCGTATAGAACCGGTCTGATAAAAACACCGGAATTCTGTCCGTAAAGGAAACAGCCACCCGCTTGATACGGGTGGCTGCCACACAAAGGAGGTAGAGGGTTTTTCTTTGTTATTTGTTGCGGCGGAAAAGGCGCAGATAAGTCGGAATATTGATATCGTTCTTTTGCGCATTATCCAGCGGATACAAAGTTTCATCCGGTACATGATTTTCACCGAAAACCGGGATATCTCCCTGTGTCTGGGGCTGAGGAGCCGGCCGGAAGATAGGGATCTGTTCTTCTCCACTCATGGGATCGGCTGCAGTCTGTATGGTGGGGCTTGTCTTTGGAATAAGACTTTCCGGCAGTTCGTCTTCCGAATCGTTACGCGGCGTGCCGTTAAAGCCGGTTGCGATCACCGTTACCCGGATCTCGTCCTTAATATTTTCGTCGATCATTGCGCCCACGATGATATTGGCATCCTCGCCGGCTTCTTTCTGGATAATGCTGGCTGCTTTATTGACTTCCTGCAGGCGCATATCCTTTCCGCCGGTAAAGTTGATCAACAGGCCGCTGGCGCCTTTGATGGAATTGCTTTCCAGCAAGGGGGAGTGGATGGCATTTTCAACGGCGCGGATAGCGCGGTCGGTTCCGCTGTAACGGCTGACGCCGATCACGGCAGGGCCTTTCCGGTTGATGACAGTTTTGACATCGGCAAAATCCAGATTGATCAGCCCGGGTTTGGTGATCAGATCGGAGATACCCGCCGTTCCCTGGTTCAGGATGAGGTCCGCCTGGTTGAAAGCATCCACGATATTGGTATCGTCGTCCACAAATTCGATCAGTTTTTGATTGGGAACGATAATTAGGCTGTCTACGTGTTCGCGCAGGCGTTCAATACCGGCCTCGGCGCGTTTCATGCGCGGGGTACCTTCAAAAAGGAAAGGTTTGGTGACAAAGCCGATGGTCAGCGCGCCGCTGTTCTTGGCGATCTCTGCGATGACAGGTGCGGCTCCGGTGCCCGTACCGCCGCCCATGCCGGCCGTGATAAAGACCATGTCCGTATTCCGGACGATCTCCTCAAGACGGTCTTTGCTTTCCACTGCAGCCTGATAACCGATCTTGGCATTGGCGCCGGCACCCAGGCCGCGCGTGAGATTTGCACCGATCTGTATCTTGATCTCTGCGGGATTGTTCAGCAGAGCCTGTGCATCCGTGTTAACGGCAATAAACTCTACATCGGTGACATTTGCTTCGATCATGCGCCGGATGGCATTGCCGCCCGCGCCGCCAACACCAATCACTTTGATCCTGGCCCTTTGTTCTTCCAATCCGTCGTATTCGATCAACATAGGATCCTCCATTCCTTAATTTTCAAAAGAATTCCGATAAACGTTCTTTTATCTTATTCCACAGGGTCATTTTATTCTGACCCGAGGGGAATCTCGGTTTTAGATGCGGTTTGTTCGCCGAATACAGCAGTCCGATTGCGGTTGCGTAATCCGGCGTGTAATTTTCTTTTTCCAGTCCGTTCAGGTGGCGTGGGTAACCGATAAGGCAGTTCATTCCGAAGATTTCTTCTGCTAGATGATCAATGCCGTTCAAAAGGGCTCCGCCGCCCGCCAGCACGATACCGGCGTTCAGATGCTGTCCGCGAATGTGTTTCTGTACCATCATAAAGATCTCCCGCAGACGGGCTTCGATGAACTCCGACAGGTGATAAGAATTCAGCGCGATATCGGTCCTGCCGTTGACGGGCTTGACGTAGAATTCGCGAATGCCTTCCGCTTTTGCCTGTTTGGCCGTTGCCCAGCCGTACTGTTTCTTTATGCGTTCCGCTTCAAAAAAAGAGGTTTGGATCAGCGAGGCAATGTCCCGGGTAATGATCTCCCCGCCCAGGCCCACAATATTGGTGCTGACAAGATGCCCGTCCCGGAAAATCGTGATATCCGTGGTCCCGCCGCCGATATCGATCAGACAGACGCCCAGTTCCTTTTGATCGTAGGTCAGCACGGATTCCGCCGATGCGATGGGTTCCAGTACGATATCGTAGACGTTCAGTCCTGTTTTTTGCACGCAATTCACCAGATCGCGGGCATTGTTGATGGCGGCGGTGATAATGTTCGCTTTCAGGGTCAGCTTGTTGCCGCTCATGCCGATGGGATTCTTGACGACCATCTGATCGTTGATAATATATTCCTGAGCAATGACGTGAATAATCTCGCGGTCGATGCCGATATTGATATTCTTGACGGACTCCTCCAGCCGTACGATATCTTTTTCGTCAATGATATTAATCTTTTTGCTGCTGTCCGGACGGTTGATAGGAATAGCATGTTCGGTTTCGTTGCTGCGGATATGATCGCCGGCAATGCCGATGATAACGCCATTGATCCGATCCAGTCCGGCTTGCTTTAGGGCGTCCTTGACGGCATTTTCAATGCACTGACGCATACGGTCAATATCGATGACAACGCCGCCTTTCATTCCCGCCGAAGGGACTTTCCCGATTCCGCGGATATGATATTCGGAGGTGCTTCTGTCATACTCGCCGATCACGGCGCAGATCTTGGTGGTGCCGATGTCCAGCGCGCTTAACAGTGTCTTTTCATTCGTTGGATTGCTCATAATTTGTCCCGTACTATGACCTGGCCGTTGTATCGCAGGCTGATATAGCGGTAACGGCGCATGTCAATGCTGTTTTCGTTCATTTCCTTCACAAATGCGTGCAAAATATCAATGCGTTTTTCCAGATCCTCATTTCCCAGATAAATATGGGGGTATTCCACTCCCGGACGGATGATCCAGCCTTTTTCTTCCGACCAGCTGATATGGTTGCAGTAGGCGGCGATCTCATCGCCGAAACCGCGGATGTAGTTAACAAAATGGATGACATGAAGAATATCGGGATGCTGGGTGCTTATGCCGGTTTGCATTGCCAGATCGGGATCGATGCCCTTAATGACGGGCAGCGTTTCCGTCGGAGTGCGGCGGGGCAGGGGAAGCACGGTAGCAAAGGCATCCAGGGCATAGGTTTCACGGAGATCGATCAGCACCATAGGCCGGCGTTCAATGATGTGGATGCGGATCACATCCGGGAATTGCCGGCTGATAAAGGCATTGTGAACATAGGGTTCCGCGATCAGGCGTTCCATGGCGGAAGAGAGGTCCAGGCTGAACATTTCGCTTCCGCGGCGGATCCCGCTGATATGGATTACTTCCTTTTCGTCCAGTTCATTCTGACCGCTGACCTCAATATGCTTGACGGTGAACACATGCTGGTAATTGCAGTAAAGAATGGCAAGCAGCAGGGAGAGGCTGAAGATCGTCAGCGTGAAAAGCAGCTGCAGGATGTATCGCTTATTTTTCATTTTAGCGTTCATTCCAGGATTTAAACACCGTATCACAAACTTTCCATATATCACCGGCTCCCATTGTCACAATGATGTCTCCCGGACGTATTTCCGGGATAAGTGCCGCCGGAATGTCCTTCATATCCGGAATGTAGGAAACGTTCCCGCAACCGGCTTCCCGCATCATGTCGACGATCATAGCGCTGCTGACACCCGGGATCGGCGCTTCGCGGGCGGGGTAAATATCCACGAGAAAGACTTTGTCCGCCAGCTGCAGCGAGCGTGCAAAACCCCTGGCAAAATCACGCGTACGGCTAAAAAGATGGGGCTGAAAGATCACGATCAAACGGCGTTCCGGGTATCGTGTACGGATGCCTTTCAGTGTTGCGGCTATCTCGGTGGGATGGTGCGCGTAATCGTCGTAGAAAAGGACGTTCCCTTGTTCATAACGCAGTTCAAAGCGCCGCTCAACGCCGGCATAGCTGTAGACGCCGCTTCCGGCGGAAGCGATGTCAAGGTGCAGAAGATAGGCACAGGCCAGGGCCGCTGCGGCATTCTGTATGTAATGCAGTCCCACCTGGCGCATGGCAAAGTCCCCGATGGCTTCGCCGTTGTAATACAGTTTGAAATGCGATTCCGTATCGTAGCGGACATCGCCGATGTGGAAATCCGCATCCGGGTGTTCTCCGTAGGTAACGCAAGGACGGTCGATTAAGGGGAGCAGGCTGCGCGCTTCGGGATCGTCATGGCAGAGGATCACCGAGCCGTTCTCCGGAATGCTGTTGGCATATTCCAGGAAAGCGGTTTTCATATCATTAATGTTCTTGTAAATGTCCAGGTGGTCCGCGTCAACGTTGGTAATGATAGCCAGTGTGGGCGGCAAGGCCAGAAAGGTGCGGTCAAATTCGTCCGCTTCAAAGATCACGCAGGTTTTGGAATCCATACGCGCATTGGTATGCAGGTCCTTGATGATGCCGCCAATGAAAAGAGAGGGGTGGGAACCGGCGGCATCCAGCGCGGAAGCCAGAATGGAAGAGGTGCTGGTCTTGCCGTGTGTTCCGGCTACTCCGATGCGGATAGGCCAGACAGAGAGGAGCATTCCCAGGAATTCCGCACGGCGGATCAGCTTGATCCCCAGGCGTTCCGCCTGCCGGTATTCGGGATTGTCCCGTTTGATGGCGGATGAGTAAACCACAATATCGGGTCTGCGGATCTGATCGCGGTGATGCCCGATGCTGATCTCGGCGCCCAGGGAACGCAGGTGCTCCGTGATGCTGCTTTCCGTGCTGTCCGATCCGGAAACTCGAAAACCGATACGCAGAAGAACATCCGCAATTCCGCTCATGCCGATCCCGCCAATGCCGATCATGTGAATTTTCCGGATAGAGCCGAATATTTGAAGGATCCTGTTCTCGTTCATCGTTAACTCCAGGCGTAAAAGGATTGTAAACGGTTTAAAATATTCCGGGCGATGCCGTCTGCGGCATTTTCTTCCCGTTCAGGGAATGCCGCCCGCATTTTTTCCAGCTGCTGCGGATCACGGATCATGGCATTCAGAATGGGCGTAAAGGGATTGTTCGGGAATTCCTTTTCCTCGATCAGGTAGGCACAGCCCAGCGCTTCCAGTGTTTTTGCATTGAAATACTGATGGTTCCCGGCGGCTCCCGGAAGGGGGATCAGGATAGCGGGAACGCGCAGCTGCTCGATCTCCGCCAGGCTCAGCGCTCCGGCCCGGGAAATGACCATATCGCAAGCCGAATAAGCGGCGGACATTTCGTTGATATATTTCATCAAGCGAATGTTTGGATTTGTCCCCAGCGTTCTGTTCAGTTCCGCATAGCTGCTTTCTCCGGTCTGCCAGAGCACCTGGATGCCGTATTTGTAGATCCAGGATTCGATACGCTTAGCCAGGTAACGGTTGATGCTGGCGGAACCCTGACTGCCGCCGAAGACAAACAGGGTAAATACATCATTTTTCAGATCCATTTTTTTGCGGGCTTCTTCCCGCGGGATACGCCGGATAGCATTGCGCAGCGGATTGCCGCTTCGGATAAAAAGGACATCATTGCGGATGTGCTCCTTGACGGCTTCGTAAGCATAAAAGAACGCCATGGCCTTTTTTGCAAGAAGGCGGCTTGTCACGCCGGGATAAGCATTCTGTTCCTGAACAAAAAGCGGAATATGCCGCAGGTTCGAGAGCTGTCCCGGAATTGCGGATGCATACCCGCCGGTGGCAACGGTGGCCACTGGATCCAGACGCCGATACAGGAGAGCAATGCGGATAAAGGAGATCAGCAGGCGAAAAGGCAGGAGCAGATTCCGCGCCTGCGCTTTGAATGTCATATAGCGGGAAAATCCGCGTACGGGAATGAGGGTGCAGGGAAAGTCCGACTGCGGTGCGAGTCGTGCCTCAATGCCAAAGGAAGAACCGACATAATGGCAATCGATACGCAGCGATGCGGGCAATTCGGAAGAACGCTGCCGTATAGCCTCCATAATTGCCAGCGCAGGGTAGTAGTGGCCGCCGGTACCGCCGCCGCTGACAATAATTGTGTAACGGGTTCTTTTTTTAGAGCTCATGTAAAAATTCCGCTTGTTTTTGCAGTTTGTGCTGGGACTGTTTGACAATGTTCAAACACACTCCGATCAGGGCAAGATTGATGAGCAGCTGCGAACCGCTCTTGCTGATAAAGGGCATGGGCAGACCCGTGACCGGTCCCAGTCCGACACAGACCGCAGCGTTGATCAGAGCATAATAGGTCATGGAAAAAGCTGTGGCAAAGATCAGGCTCTTTCCGAAGGGATCCTCCACCTGCTTTGCCAGTCGCAGCATCGAGAGAAAAAGGACGATAAATGCCACCAGGATCAAAAAGGTCGTGATAAAACCCAGCTCTTCTCCGGCGATAGAAAAAATAAAATCCGTATGCGCTTCGGGCAGAAAGAGATTCTTTCCCGTGCTGTTACCGAAACCCCGGCCGAAAAAACCGCCGCCGGACAGGCTGATCAGCGATTGGCGGATCTGGTAATTGCCGTTGGAGATATCTTCGGGATTGAAAAAAGCAATGATGCGGGCGCGGCGATAGGGGGAAAACCAGACATAAGCGGCAGCGGCAAGCGTCAGGAAGCCACTGACGATCCCCAGCTGCGCTAAGGAAGCGCCGGCAATATACAGCATAATAGCGATGATCAGGAAGAGGGAGAATGCGGAGGAAAAATCCGGGGTCAATGCGATCATCCCGATCAATACCAAGGAAATAAGCAAAACGGGAAGCAGCCCTTTGCGGAAATTGCCCAGATCTTCCCGGTGGTTCGCGATATAGGCGCTGACATAGATGATCAGCGTGAATTTTACCAGTTCCGCAAGCTGGAACAAATTCCGGCCTCCGAGAGAGAACCAGCGCACGGCTCCGTGGCTGCCGCTGCTGAACTTGCGGATCAGGGTGATCGTCAGCAGAATAAGGGTGAACAGCAGGAGCAGCCAGGTGCTTTTCTTTAAAGTCTGATAGTCAATAAGATAAAATACGGCACAAACCAGGATGGAAAGAATCAGGTATTTGACGTGGCTTTCAAAGAAGCTGTTGGCATTTCCGTCGATGTTAAAGGCAACGCGGGTGCTTGCGGAAAAAAGGATCAGCATTCCGCCCAGGATCAGCAGCAGCAGCGTGATCGCAAAGACCTTAAAACTGAGCGGGTAATCCGGTTTACGATACATCATCTTTCCCCGTAATGTTTTTCACGATCCTTTTAAAATGGTCGCCGCGTTCCTCGTAATTCTTGTACTGATCGTAACTTGCACAGGCCGGAGACAGCAGTACCGCATCGCCGGGATGCGCCGAACGGTAAGCCTTGAGCACCGCCGTTTCCAGATCGCCGCAGAGCTGCGGTGCAAATTCTTTCAGCTGCTGCCGGATCTTTTCCGCACATTCACCGATAAGATAAATTTTGTCCTTCTCCGATAAATACGGCGTAAGTGCAGTAAAATCGTTGTTCTTGTCGCGTCCGCCCAGGATGAGATGCAACGGCGAAGTAAAACTGCGGACCGCCATGATGACCGCGTCAATGTTAGTTCCTTTGGAGTCGTTGTAGAAACGGATATTCCCGGTTTCACCGGCAAATTCGATGCGGTGGGGGATGGCGCTAAAGTTTCGCAAAGATGCAAACACGCCTTCATGATCCTGAACATAGGGTGAAACGGCCGAAGCGGCGCAGGCGATATTGTACTCGTTATGGATCCCGAACAGCCGGATGTCCTTGCGGGGAAGCTGTTGCCAGCCGCTGCCGGTTTTAAATGAAAAATGCTCTCCGTCAAAACAGGCAACGGCATCCGGGAGCTTTTCCCGCGAAACGGGGATTACCAACGCTGCCGTGCCGGCATGTGCGTTGATCACCGCATCGTCCCGGTTGAGGACGGCCAGATCCTTGTTTGTCTGATTGATCAGAATGCGGCATTTGGTAAGCGCATAATCCAGAAAACTGTCATAGCGATCCAGATGGTCCGGCGTAATATTCAGTATGACCGCAACATTGGGGTGGAATTCGCGGATGGTTTCGAGCTGAAAGCTGCTTATTTCCGCGACATACATGGGGTGTGCGCTGCCACTGACAATGGCGGTATAGACCGCTTTGGAAAAAGAATGCCCGATATTGCCGCAGGCGACCGCCGGAATGCCGCTGCGCTGCAGCATGTCCGCGATCAGCGAGGTGGTGGTGGTTTTTCCGTTAGATCCCGTGACCGCAATAATGGGACTTTCGCTGAACCAGCTTGCAGCCTCGATCTCGGAATAGACCGGAATGTCGCGGAGTTCAAGTTCACGCAGGATGGGCGCATTGGGGGGAATTCCGGGACTGAGAATGACGAAATCGGATTCGTATATGGCGGTACTGTGCCGGCCGAATTCCCAGCGGACGCCGTTTTCCCGGAAAATTGCCAGCAGATCGGAAGTTTCCAGCGAAGTGTTCAATTCGCTGACAAGCACCCGGGCTTCCTGCTTAGCCAGCAGAATGGCTGCCGAGATGCCGCTTCTGCCGGCTCCCAGAACGCAGACATTTTTTCCTGTAACGTGCATTCGGTCCCTTTACAGTATCTTAAAGGTTGCCAGGGACATCAGGGCACAAAAGATGCCCAATATCCAGAATCTTACGACCACTTTGGACTCCGGCCAGCCCAGTTCTTCAAAGTGATGGTGCAAGGGCGCCATGCGGAATAGCCGCCTGCCTTCGCCGAATCGGCGTTTGGTATGCCGGAACCAGCCCACCTGCAGCACTACGCTGAGCGCTTCAATCACAAAAACAAAACCAATCATCAGAAAAACGATCTCTTTCTTCAGCAGAATGGCCACCGTTCCCAAAACGGCGCCGTAAGCCAATGATCCCGTGTCGCCCATAAAGACTTCCGCAGGACGAGAATTAAACCAGAGAAAACCTACCAGTCCGCCCAGCATCGCCGACAGAAAAACCGTCAATTCACCGGTTGTGGGCAAATAAATTATACCGAGATAATTACTGAAGTCCACACGACCGGATATATAGGAAATGCCAAGGAGCGAAAAGGCCGCCAGAGCCATCAATCCTGCGGCAAGCCCGTCAAGTCCGTCTGTCAGGTTGACGGCATTGGAAAAGCCGGTGATATAGAGGATCACGAAAGGCGTATAGAAAATGCCGAAATTCAGGAGCATATTTTTAAAAAAGGGGACCGAAGTTGCCGTGATCAGGTTCGGATCGCTGGGATAAAGGTACATGAACAGGGCAACGATAAAGCCGATCATGATCTGCCCCAATAGCTTATAGCGTGCCACCAGGCCGCGTTTCAGTTTTTTTACCACTTTCAGATAGTCGTCGATAAAGCCGATCGCAGCCATCCAGACAGTCACCAAAAGGGTCAGCAGGACGTAGCGGTTGCTGATATCCGCCCAAAGCAGGACAGGTACCACCACAGCCAGATGGATGATCAATCCGCCCATGGTGGGAGTGCCGGCCTTGACCTTATGTGTTTCAGGACCGTCGCTGCGGATGGTCTCGCCGATATGGTGCCGGCGCAGGGCGCGGATGATAAGGGGTCCCAGAAAAAAGGTGATCAGCAATGCCGTAATGGCCGCTCCTGCGCTTCGAAAGGAAATATATCCCATCAGGTTCAGCCAGGAAACGTGATCTTTCAGCGGATAAAGGATCTTATACAGCATTTTACAGGCCCTTCATGATTTGGATGATCTCTTCGACCGCCATGCCGCGGGAAGCCTTAAAAAGAATAACATCATCCGGTCTTGATAAAAACTTCAGATCTTCTGCCAGTACGCGTTTATCCTCATAATAGTGGGCAAAGGTAAAGTTCAGCTGTCTGGCGCGCAGAAGGGTGAACAGGCTTTCTTTTCCATAACAGAACAAATGCTGAACCCCGGATTCCAGCGCCTCTTCGGCGACGCGGCTGTGACTGCTGCGGCTTTCTTCTCCCATTTCCAGCATATCGGCGAACACCAGGATCTTGCGACCGTCGCAGCGGATGTTCTTAAGCGTGTTCAGTGCATTTTTTACCGAGACGGGATTGGCGTTATAGGAATCGTCGATCAGGGTGATGCCTTCCCAGTTTTCCATTTTTCCGCGTCCGGCTTCGGGCCGGAAACTTTCGATCTGCGGCAGAATGGCAGCCGCGGGAAGTCCCAGCGTCCGGCAAACCGCATAGGCGGCGACGGCATTCTGCGCGGCTCCGGGTCCGGGTGTCTTCAGCCGGATCAGATTTTCTTCAATTTTTAGCGTGTGGCAGGCATGTTCATCCAGCGACTGCAGTTTTGCGTTGAAATGTGCGGGACAGTTGATGCCGTAGCGGATGCGATTGTGCCGGACGGAATCCGGAAAATTGCGGACACGCGGATCGTTTTGATTGATAAAGAGCGTACCGCCTTTGCGCACGGATTCAAATAGCTCAAATTTTGCTTTCTGCACGGATTCAATGGTAATGAACCCGCCCATGTGGGCGTGCCCGATGGAAGTGATCAGCCCGTAATCCGGCGTGACAATGCTGCAAAGGTCCCGGATCTCGCCGGGATGCGAGGTTCCCATCTCCAGGAGTACCAGATCTTCATCGCCGCGTATACCCAGAATGGACAAGGGCAGGCCGATACGGTTATTGAAATTTCCCGGTGTTTCGGCGACTTTCATGGATGTGCTGAGAATGTGTTTTAACAGGCGGCGCGTAGAGGTTTTGCCCGCACTGCCGGTCAGTGCAAAGACCGGGATCTTCAGGCTCCGGATATAAAGTCGCGCAAGGTCCTGAAGTCCGAACAGTGTATCTTCCACAATAATGAGCGCCTCGTCCGCAGCTGCCGTCGCCGCATATTCGCGGCTGACCATCGCGGCGGCCGCGCCGTACTGCAAAGCGATCTTGACAAAGCGGTGTCCGTCAAAACGGCTCCCCGGCAGCGCACAGAAAATCTCGCCTTTTTTTATTGAGCGGGTGTCGATCGAGACTCCGCGGAACTCCGCAAATTCGATGTTCCGCAACTCAAAAGGCCCTTGTTGTAGTATTTTTGTCTTCATCGTTTCCAAGGAGTCCCGGTACGGAGAGAGATCTCCGTACCGGGGTGGTAGAGGGTTATTGTTTACTCCAGCCCAACAATTATTTTTTTATCCTGAAAGGGTATCCGTTCACCCTTAATTTCCATATAATTCTCGGCGCCTTTGCCCAGTATCATCAGAATATCCCCGGATTCGGACAAGGCGTAAGCCCGCCGGATAGCTTCGGCACGGTCCACGCAGATGTCGACAGATGCGTCCCTGCTGATGCCGCTGCGGATCTCCGCAATGATCTTTTCCGGGTCCTCGCTGCGCGGATTGTCGTTGCACAGCAGGATATGATCGGCATAACGTTCGGCGACGGCACCCATCATTGCCCGTTTCCCGTGATCGCGGTCACCGCCGCAGCCAAAAACGCAGATCAGGCGGCGCAGGCCTTCCAGGTCACGGACCGCCTGCAGCGCTTTTTCCATGGCATCCGGCGTGTGCGCGTAGTCGATCACGGCGGTTCCGCGCCGGGTGGGAATGCGTTCCATGCGGCCGGCAACCGGGTAAAAGGGGAAATGCTGCAGATGCGTAGGTGTATCCGGATAAAGCACGGTCCAGGTTGAAAGCGCTGCGGCAATGTTCTCCGCATTAAAGCGTCCCAGCAGGGGCGCATCAACGGCAATATCGCCTGAAGCCGAGCTCAGAATGCCGTGGACCCCCTCAAGCGAAACGCGCAGTGTTTTGTAGTAAAAGTCCGCTTCCGCATTGTTGAGGGAAAAAGTCCGTTTTTTCCCCGAAACCTGCTCAGCCAGGCGTTTCCCGTAGGGATCGTCAATATTGATCAGTGCGGAATGCGCATTGTCAAAAAGGCTTGCTTTCGTTTTAAAATAATCTTCCATATCCGCGTGAAAATCAAGATGGTCGCGTGTAAGATTCGTAAAGATCGCAGCATCAAAGGTCAGTCCGTGGACACGCTTTAGGGCGATGGCGTGAGAGGACACTTCCATAAATACGGCGCGGCTGCCTTCCTGAAGGAAATTCCGGAAATACGCCGCAAGGTCGCGGCTTTCCGGGGTGGTGCGTTCGCCTTCCAGCTGATAGCCCGGTGTTTTAACGCCCAGGGTGCCGATCAGGGCTGATGGGATGCCGGCGGTTTCCGCAAGCTGGTACAAAAGATGGGTAATGGTGGTTTTTCCGTTCGTCCCCGTTACACCCAGCAGGGGGTGTGGCCTTCTATCCCCCAGATAAAAGGCCCAGCTCAGTTCCGCGAGCGCTTTACGACTGTCCGGAACCCGGATCTGCAGACCGCTGCAATTGCAGCTTTCTTCGGCAAGGCAGGCAGCGGCTCCCTGTGCAAAGGCCTGTTCCATAAAATGATGGCCGTCCGCTTTTGCGCCGCGGATGGCCACAAAAAGCGCGCCGGAACGGATTTTGCGGGAATCGTATTCGATATCACAAATATCCCTGTCCGGCCCATGATAGTCAACGGATACGGATAGGTTTTTCAAAAGGGAGCGCAGGGACACATTCACAGGCGCACCTCCAGACGGCAAAGCGCCATTTCGTTCAGTCCGGTACCCGCCGGCGGATACTGCTCGGCGACCTTCCCCCGGGAAGCGTTGCGTTCCACCTGCAGTCCCAGCGCACGGAGTTTCTGTTCGGCGTTGAGGATCTGCATGCCCCGGACGTCGGGCATGACGATATCCCAATTTCCCATCGGGACCGCATTACTTTCGTCTCCGGTCTTTTGCCGGATGTTTATATTCTTCTCGCCGGAATTGTTGTCTCCGGAAAGCAGGGACAGGGAAGGAATGTTGGCGTTTCTGCTTTCGGATGCCAGGGTTTCGGACTTTGCGGTATTTTTGGGCAGTGCCTTGTAGATGCCGGAAGAATTGGGCGTATTGATAATGCGCGAAAAGACTTCCCGGATCACGGGTGCGGCCGCCGTGCTTCCGTGGTGAAGGCCGTATGCGGGCTCGTCGATCATCACGGCGCAGACCATGACCGGATCTGAGGCCGGAAAAAATCCGATAAAGGAAGAAAAATATTTGGAATTGGAATATTTACTGTCAATGACCTTTTGGGCCGTCCCCGTCTTTCCCGCCACATGGTAGCCGTCAATGAAGGCGCGTGTGCCGGTGCCGGATTTTACCGCTTCTTCCAGCATACCGCAAACAACAGCGGCGGTTTTTTCGGAGATAACCCGGCGAACGGGGCTGGCGGATGCTTCAGAGATCTTTTTTTGTCTGGAATTAAAGGTCGCCGATACGATGTAGGGCTTTAAAAGGGTACCGCCGGTGGCAAGGGCGGAATAGGCGTTGGCCATTTGCAGCAGCGTAACGGTAACGCCGTGACCCATCGCGATCTGCGCAAATCCCACACCGCTCCAACTCCCGGGATCTTTCAGGGTGCCGGCACTTTCACCCCAGAGCCCGACGGCCGAGGCTTCGCCGAAGCCGTATTTCCGCGCGATCTCATATAGCGAGGCATCTCCGACCTTTTCGGCGATCTTGGCGGCGCCGATATTGGACGATAACACCAAAATCTCTCCGACGCTCAGCCATTCGTGCTCTTTGGTATCGTGCAGGGTGCGGTCTTTGACCTTCCAGGAACCTTTTTCGCAGTAAATCCGGCTTTCGGGCGTGAAGATATTCTTTTCCAGGGCCGCGGACACCGGGATCAGCTTGAACACGGAACCCGGCTCGAACTGGTCGGCGATCACCCGGTTGCGGCGGATATCCGGAGTGGAATTGCGTACCAGGTTCGGATTAAAGGAGGGATAATTGGCCATAGCAAGGATCTCGCCGCTGCGCGGATCCATAATAACGCCCATGCCGCTCAGCGCCTTGGTCTTTTTGACCGCATTGGCGATCTCTTCCTCCAGAATAATCTGGTATTCGATATCCAGGGTCAGCTGCACATCGCCCCCGGGTACGGCGGCTTTATTTCGGGCGCTTCCGTAAGCGCTGATGACGTTTCCGCGTTTATCGCGCTGAATGACCTGATAGCCTTTTTCACCGCGCAGCAGTTCGTCATAGTACTGTTCAATGCCCAGCTGCCCCGAACCGTCGTCCCACAAAAAGCCCAGGACCTGCCCGGCAGCGTCCTGATAGGGATAGATGCGGCTCATTTTCTTGTCGTACTTGAGACCGTGGCAGGCTTTGTCCGCCTGCAGCGTTTCGGCGATATCCGGACGAACCTGGGTTTCGAGAATGTAGAAGCTGTTCTCTTTTTTAAAGAGATTCCGGTAATAGTCCGGTGTCTTGTCAAAGGCTTTCGCCAGCGAACGAAATGCGTTCTCGGGTTCAAGAAGGTCAATATAACGCCCGCCGATCGTGTATTCGGTAATGTTGTTCGCAAGAATACGCCTGTTCCGGTCGAGGATAAGTCCCCGCTCCGGCAGGATCACTTCACTGCGCAGACCCTGGCTGTCGGCATAGCCGCGCAGTTCTTCGGAATTAAAGAGTTGAATGGCGGCCAGGCGCGAGATCACCAGCAGAAAAACCAGCAGGACAAGCATGCTTATAATGCCCGTACGCAGCGGATAGCTGTCCCGCGATGTGTTCAAGTCGCTCATCATTTCTTGTGCACCACCAGTACGGCTTCCGCTTTTGGTTTTGAACTGACCATTCCAAGCTCTTCCTGGGCGATCTGCCGGATACGCCCCGGCCTTTTAAGTTCATTGATCTCGCTTTCCAGAAAAATGTTCTCCTGTTCAAGACGCCGGCAGTCTTCCTGCAGAGACAGGTTAATACTGCTGACCAGATTCAGGTTGTTGCGGATATACATGTAGGCAACCAGGGCCAAGACCAGTATCATCAGGATCAAAAAACCGAAAAAGTAGGCGTTGCCCGTTAATTTTTTTAAGAACCCCGTCTTGCGCTGATAAAATCGGATCTTGTTCATATTTTTTCAATAGCCCTGCATTTGGCGGATCGGCTGCGGGGGTTTTCGCGGAGCTCCGTCTCGCCGGGACAAAGGGGTTTGCGGGTAATACGTTTTGCCTGCGCCTTATGGCCGCAGGTGCATATGGGATTCTGCGGCGGGCATATACAGTCGCTTACCGCTTCCAGAAAAGTATTTTTTACAATGCGGTCTTCCAGGGAATGGTAGGAGATCACTACCATGCGTCCGCCGGGATTCAGAAGCCCCATAGCGGTCGCGAGGCTTTTCTTCAGGGATTCCAGTTCGCCGTTGACCTCAATGCGCAGCGCCTGAAAGATGCGTGCCAGCGTTTTGTTCACATAAGGACCCCGGATCATGCCGCGGATGCAGTCCGCCAGTTCCCGGGTACGGAAAAAGGGACGGCTTTCAACAATGGCCGCGGCGATGCGTCCCGAAAAGCGTTCTTCGCCGTACTCCCGGAAGATGCGGGTCAGCGCTTCGCGGGAGTAACCGTTGACAATATCCGCTGCCGTGGTTTCCCCCCGGCCCATGCGCATGTCCAGCGGACCATCCTGCATAAAACTGAAACCGCGTTCCGGCCTGTCGATCTCCAGAGAAGATACGCCCAGATCGTAAAGAATTCCGTCGATCCGGTTCAGCGATTCCGCAAACAGCCCCACTTTTAGCTTGTCGTAATTTTTTTCCATAAATGTCACATTTTGAAAACGCGCCAAACGTGTCCGTGCAATTGCGATCGCCGCCGGATCCATGTCGAAACAAAGAAGGCGGCCTTCAGGGTTGATCCGTTCGCAGATCTTTTCCGCATGTCCGCCCATACCGCAGGTTGCATCCACATACACGCCTGCGGGTGATGTCACGAGCAGATCGACTGACTCGTTCAACAATACCGGCGTGTGCGGGTATGGGGCCGACATACTCACCCTAAATTAATGGCAGTTGCTCCAGTTTCTCAAAATCACTCTCTGTTAGTGGGGTATTTTCTTCGTGTTTTTTCAGTTCATCCGGATCCCAGATTTCCATGAAATCAAGCAAGCCGATGAATTCGACATTAGCGCCTTTCTTGATGCCCGCAAGCTCCATAAGGGCGGGCGTCAGCATAATGCGGCCCTGGCTGTCCAGGACGCAGTGCGTGGCGTTTTGCGTGATCTGACGGAGAAAGTTCCGGTGTGTCCGGTTGACCAGCTGCATGGAGGCAGAGATCTTGTCACGGATCGCAAGCCACTTGGGCAGGGGAAATACGTCGATGTGACCGGAATCAATGCCTTTGGAAATGACGACTTCACAGATCTCCGCTTCCGCAAGAACTTTCCGGAAACGTGCCGGGATGTTGACGCGATTCTTAGCGTCTACGGAATGCGTATACTTGCCTGTGAAATCTAAATAACCCACTCTACCTAATCCTTTTACCTCGGATTGGGGATAGTATTACCCACAATCTCCCACAAATCTACACTAATCCCCACATTGATGCAAGAAATATTTTCTTTTTTCCGGCTTTTTTCCACAGGGTCGCCTTAAGGACGAATTGAGCGTCCGGGAAAAGAGGGCGACTGCCTTGCGAAAAAAGGGGAAAGTGCGCCAAATATCTTTTGTGAATTTTGGGGGACCTTGCTAAATTTCAAGCGAAAATTAAAAACGCAAAGGAAATATGAACGGAAGAAAACAAGCCAAACGTTTCGGTACATTCGGCGGAGTCTTTACGCCCAGTGTGCTGACCATTTTGGGCGTGATCATGTTTCTGCGCTATGCGCAGGTGCTGGGTTACGCCGGTTTTTGGGGAGCAATGATGATCCTGGTTTCAGCAAAGATAATTACCCTGAGTACCGGGCTCTCCCTCTCCTCGATCTCGACCAACATGAAGGTTCGCGGCGGCGGCGCCTATTACATGATCAGCCGCAGCCTGGGTGCTGAATTCGGCGGCATGATCGCCATCTTTTTCTATCTTGCCCAAACCGTTGCGGTCACCTTGTATGTGGTGGGTTTTAGCGAAGCCCTTTTTTCGGCATTTCCCGACATTGCGCTTCCTTTTCACACCGTGGCCTTGATCACGAACTGCGTCGTCTTTATTATTGTCTATATCGGGGCCGGGTGGACCATTAAGATCCAATATCTTATCTTTGTGGTTCTGATGCTGTCCATTCTTTCCTTTGCGGCCGGCGCCCTGCGCCTGGCTTCTCCGGAATTGCTGCAGGCGAACCTCCGGCCGGCCTGGACCCCGGGAAACGGTTTTTTTGCCATGTTTGCGCTTTTTTTCCCGGCGGTAACCGGCATTATGGCCGGCGTGAACATGTCCGGCGACCTGAAAGAGCCGCGCAAATCCCTGCCTCGCGGGACCTTGTTGTCCATTGGCTTCACTTTTTTGATCTATGTGGGTATTGCGCTTCTGTTTGCGCTATCCAATTCCAGGGAAAGCCTTTTGGGTCCGGAATTCGTAATGAGAAATACCGCATGGTCGCCTGCACTGGTCCTGGCCGGTGTGTTTGCGGCAACGATATCTTCCGCACTGGGAAGCATGATGGGGGCACCGCGCATTCTTCAGGCTTTCTCCCGGGATAAAATCTTTAAGCGTCTGGAATTTTTTGCTAAGGGCAGCGGCGCTTCCGCCGAACCGCGGCGTGCCGTGCTGCTGACTTTTTTGATTTCCAGCGCCGGAATCTTTGCCGGGGACCTCAATACCATTGCCCCTGTGATCACCATGTTTTTTCTTTTGACATACGGCACCCTCAATCTGGCCTGTTTTTACGAGATGATCACCCGCAATCCCAGTTTCCGTCCGGCGTTCCGGGTCCATCACTGGAGCGTTGCCCTGCTGGGTGCCCTGGGTTCGCTTGCGGTCATGTTCCTGATCAACGCCATCTGGGCGCTGGTAGCGATTATTCTGGCCGCAGTAATGTATTATCTGATCCTGCGTTCCGAGATCCTGGTGCAATGGGGGGACATGAACAGCGGCCTTGCCTTTCAGCGCGCAAGGGCTTCCCTGTTGCGGCTTGAACAGGAAAAATACCATCCCAAAAACTGGCGTCCTTCCATTTTAGCCCTCAGCGGCGGAAAATGGAACCGCGCCAATATCCTGCACTATGCCTGCGTGCTTTCTGCGGACCGGGGTATCGTGTCCCTGGCACAGATCATCAGCGGGGAGCTGAAGGACCGCTTTGTGCGCCGGGAGGAAGCGGAGCGCCTTATGCGAAAATTCATCCGCGAGGAAAATCTGCCTGCATTTCCGGTCGTATTGGTGGACGATAACTTTTCGGAGGGGCTTAAATCCCTGCTGCAGGCGCACGGCATCGGCGGGCTTAAACCGAACATGCTGTTGCTGGGCTGGACCCGCGATACGGACCGCAGCGGGAATTTTCCTCTCATTCTGGATCTGGCTAAAAAAATGAAACGCAGCCTGCTGGTCGTACGCAATCTGCGGGAAGATACGGGCTGGTCCGCCGATCCCGGGGATATCAATATCTGGTGGAATGATGCCCTGCACAGTTCCCTGTCATTGATGATGGCCTTTTTACTGAAACAGAATCAGGAATGGCGCGACAAGACCTTGCGCATCATCCGTCCCGTTGCCGAAAAGGCCGATGTGGAGAATATCCGTTTTGAGATGGAAGAGATGCTGAAGAGTGCGCGTATGGATGCGGAATTGTGCATTATTCCCGCCGCTGATCCGCTGCAGGCTCTGCAGGAAAATTTGGGAGAATCCGCCATCCTCTTTATCGGTTTTGATCCCGAAAGCGATCCCGAAGCATCTGCCGCGCAAATGGCGGAATTGAGAAGTTACATGGAACTCGAAAGCGACATCGTCCTTGTTTATAATGCCGGCGATGTTTCCGCCCTTGAATGAACGAATGGAAAATAAGAAGAAAAAAAAATACCAGCGCCAGATTTTTTTCAGTCCGCCCAATACCTTCCGCATCCGGGTTTTGGGACCGGAGCACGAGCCTGCGCTCCGGATCTTGTGTAAAGAATGCAGTGACTATTGCACAATGGTCACCGGTCGTGAGCCGCGTTTAAACGATGCCGGAAAAATCCTCAATGAACTGCCGCCGGGAAAATCGAAGGAAGATAAATTCGTGTACGGCCTGCTTGATCGGGAGGAAAGGCTTGTCGGAATTCTGGATGTCGTCCGCAATTATCACGAAGAGGGAGAATGGACCATCGGTCTGCTGATGATCCGCCCGGAGGACCGCGGCCGCGGAGAAGGCCGGCGCATGCATGCTTTTGTCAAATTAAAAGTGATCGAGCAGGGGGGGCGTTGCCTGCGGCTTGGCGTACTGGAGAATAATACGCGGGCCTGGAAATTCTGGCGCGAACTGGGATACAAAGAGCACGACTTCGTCACTCGCCGTTATGAGGGGAAGGACCATTCCGTGGTGATCATGAAGCTTCCGCTTTATTCGGACGAAAAATCCGCATTAGCGGACATAGTTACGGATTTGCTGGACTAAGGGGTGAAGCGTCCGGATGATGAAAAGCATCTTCAATCTTGCATGCAGCATCTAAACGTATCATTGTTACAGACAGCAGACTGAAATTATGAGAAAAATCGTTGTTTCTGATTAAAAAAATAGCGAAGTTTCGCTTGTGGTAGGGATACATTTAAAAATACACATCTATAAGTTTGTAAATTAAGAGGATAGCTCTATGTCCAAAACTGTTCAGAGCGGCATTGATATCGATTTAGGGAATCAATGCTCCCGCAACGCCTATTCCTGGGCAAAAAAAACATTCTTCAATCGTCCGGACGGGGAAGGCAATCCGGTCCTGGACCTGGAAGCTGCGTTTTCCAATATCATGAACTTTCGGGGACTGCAGATCGGTGTGTCCTCTGACGGTATCGGCAGCAAGATCGAGATCGCCGAGCGCTGCCGCATTTACGATACGCTCGGTTACGATCTGGTGGCCATGTGTGCGGACGACCTTGCCTGCAACGGAATGGAGACGGTCAACCTCAGCAACATTCTGGATGTGGATTATCTGGATCCTGCCGTTGTGGACAGCCTGATGCGGGGACTCCACGATGCGGCGGCATTTGCGCACATTGTGGTCAGCGGCGGAGAGATCGCCGAACTGGGTGAACGTATCGGCGGCTACGGGGAGGGAATGCATTTCAACTGGTGCGCCACCGGGATCGCCATCCTGCCCCCGGATCTTGCGCCGGTTGACGGTCGCAGTATTGTTCCCGGCGATAAGGTGATCGCGCTGAAAAGCAGCGGTTTCCGCAGCAACGGTTTCTCACTGCTGCGCCGCATCATGCAGGAGTCTTTCGGCGATGAATGGCATCGTCAAGCTTACCAGGACAAAAGCTGGGGTGAGGTTCTGCTGGCACCTTCCCTGATCTATTCTCCGCTCATTGCCGTTTTGCGGCGAAGCGGCTATAATCTGAAAGGCATTGCGCATATTACCGGCGGCGGTCTGGCCGATAATTTTAACCGGGTTCTCAGAATCAGCGGTCTCGGCGCAGAACTCAGCGATATCTTTAAGCCTCAGCCCTTTATGACGGATGTGCAGAAGCTTGGCAATATTTCCGAAGAGCAGGCCTACCGCATTTGGAATATGGGCAACGGCATGCTGCTGACCGTTCCCGCCGACGAAGCCGATGCGGTGGTGGATCTTGCAATGGAGCAGGAGTATATGGCAAAGGTCTGCGGTTCAATCCGTGAAGAAGCGGGTATTCGCATCCATACAAAGGGAAATGCACCTTGTGTGCTGGATATTTTGAAAAGCGGTAAATAACGGTGAACTCTTGCCTCTGCCTGCCGGCCGCTGTTCCTGAAAAGTCGGGACGAAGGAGGTGCGAAGTGACGATAGGAACGAAAACAGGATAAACGATGAACGATGAATTTTAAATCTTAAATTTTGAATCTTAAATAAAAAATCACGAGGCGGTTTTGAATACATATCGGGTACAGTTAATGATGAAAGCGGGACTCGCGGACGGTCCGGGGAAGTCCCTGGAGCAAAATGCGGCGCGTTTTTTTGATATCGATACCGGAAAGGTGCGCTCGTCAAAGCTTTTCAGCATCGTGAGCGCTTTACCCGCATCCGAGATCCGGGCTTATGCCGATGCGGCTTTGCGTGATACGTTGCTGCATGAACGCTATATGGATAAGCTTTTCAACGACAGCCGCTTCCGCCGTTTTCTTTATATTGCCAAACTGCCGGGCGTTACGGATGATGAAGGAGTGTCCGCGGAAAAAACCTATGCCGATTATTTCAATATTTCCGGGTCCGGGGACGGGCAGTTCATCTTTAGCGCCGAGTTGTATTATATCGAAGCGGCGCTCAGCGATGAAGAACTGAAAAAGCTGGGCAGCGAACTGCTTGGCAATCCGCTGATCAATCACTTTGAATTCGGGATCTTCAACGGCAGGATCGATTATCTGCCGCAGGTCAGGATCAGGAACGCCGTGACCACGAAGGAAGTGCCCATTGACCTTGACGATAGCGCCTTACAGAAACTTTCCAAAGAAATGCTGCTTTCGCTGGACCTGCATGAAATGCAGGCGGTAAAGCAATATTTTCTATGCGAAAAGACAGGACTGCTGCGGCGTGCGCAGGGGCTGCCTGAAAATCCTACGGATTGCGAACTGGAGGTCATCGGACAGACCTGGAGCGAGCATTGCAAGCACAAGGAATTCAATGCGCGGATCCACTACCGCGATCTGGATACGGGCGAAGAAAAAGAGATCGATTCCCTTTTTAAGACCTATATTTACCGTTCCACCGCGATCATCCGGGAGCGTTTTGAAAAAGCCGGCAATAACTGGATCCTGAAAGTTTTCAACGATAATGCGGGTGTCGTGCGTATCGACGATAAAAACGTTTTTATCTGGAAGGTCGAGACGCACAACAGTCCCTCCGCCCTGGATCCCTACGGCGGTGCGCTGACCGGCATTGTGGGTGTGAACCGCGATCCGCTGGGGACCGGCGTCGGCGGTGGGCGCTGTCTTTTCAATACGAACGTACTATGTTTTGGATCGCCTTTTTATGAAGGAGCACTGCTGGAAGGTCAGCTGCATCCGCGGCGAATTATGAGCGGCGTGATCAAAGGGATTCAGGACGGCGGGAACAAATCCGGCATCCCGACCGTGAACGGGGCCATCGTTTTTGATGACCGCTACCGCGGAAAACCGCTGGTCTATTGCGGTACCGCAGCCCTGATGCCGCTGGAATACAAGGGGCGTCCCTCCTGGGAAAAACCGGTCGATCCCGGTGACCGCATCGTCATGGCAGGCGGCAGGATCGGGAAAGACGGTATTCACGGCGCCACTTTTTCCTCGCTGGAGATCGACGAGCATTCCCCGCGTTCCGCCGTACAGATCGGATCGCCCATTACCCAGAAAAATCTCTCCGATTTTATGGAAAGCGCCGCCCGGGAAGGACTGCTGAAATGTTCGACCGACAACGGTGCCGGCGGTTTGTCTTCTTCCATCGGCGAACTGGCGCGCATCAGCGGCGGTGCCATCGTGGAACTGGAAAAAGCGCCCCTGAAATATCCGGGCCTGCAGCCCTGGGAGATCTTTGTTTCGGAATCGCAGGAACGCATGAGCTTTGTGGTGGAGCCCGTCCATTTGGAAGCCCTGCTGCGTATGGCGGACGATTACGAGGTAGAGATCAGCGATATCGGGTGTTTTACGGATACGGGATTTCTGGACATCCGTTACAAGGGGGCTTGCATTGCTTTTCTGGGACTGGATTTTCTGCATGAAGCCGTGCCCAAAAAATTTATGGAAGCCGAGTGGCAAGCCCCGCAGCTTTCGGAACCTGTCCTGCCGTCGCAGGACCAAAACCGTATTCTCCTGCGCCTGATGGGCAGTTTGAATATCTGTTCCCGTGAAAGCGTGATCCGGGTTTACGATCACGAGGTTAAGGGAAAGACCGTACTCAAACCGCTGATGGGCGATAAGGGCAATGCCCCTCAGGATGCGGCTCTTATGCGTTTTTATCACGATGACTTCAGCGGCGTAGCGGTATCGAACGGGATCCTGCCACGTTACGGCGATATCGATCCCTACGAGATGTCCGCGGGAGCCTTTGACGAAGCAGTACGCCAGATTATCGCCGTTGGCGGACGTCTGCCCGATCCGGAAGTAAAAGACGGGATCTTCTGGAGCGTGAACGACAATTTTTGCGTTCCGGATTCCCTCTATGATCCGGAGAAGAATCCGGACGGCAAGTTCAAGCTTGCCAAGCTGGTGCGCATGAATGAAGCGCTTTTTGATATGGCCACTTTCTTTAACATTCCCATGACCTCCGGCAAGGACAGCATGAAGAACGATTTCAAAAAGGGAGATGTAAAGATATCGGTCCCGCCGACTATCCTGTATTCCATGGCCGCCGGGATCCCGGATATCCGCAAGACCGTGAGTTCCGATTTTAAACATGCGGGAGATATCGTATACCGTATTGGCAGAACCTACAACGAGCTGGGCGGCTCGGAATTTTATGCGCTTTTCGGAGAATTGGGCGCCAATGTGCCGCGGGTCCGGAAAGAAGATGCCCGGCGCATCTATCTGAAGATGATGTCCGCGACGGAACGGGGATTGCTGGCTTCGGCACACGATATTTCGGACGGGGGACTGGCGGCAGCCCTCACGGAATCTGCCTTTGGCGGGCAATGGGGCTGCGATCTGGATATTCCCGACAGTGGCATCGGCGAGAATGCGGAATTGTACGCGGAATCGCATTCCCGCTTTGTAATCAGCTGCGCAGCACAAGATGCGGACGCCGTCGAAAAAATATTCGGCAAAGATTGCTGCCGTATCGGGGTCGTTACGCAGAAAATGCGCATACGTATCCGGGTTTCCGGTCGCGCGTGCATCGATTTGGGAACAGAGGTACTGTTCCGTGCCTGGCGCGACGGACTGAATAAACCTGTGGCGGAAGGGGAGATCCATGGTTAGAGCACTGGTCGTAACCGGTTTTGGCATCAATTGCGAAGAAGAAATGGCGGCGGCTTACCGGCTTGCCGGTGCGGAAGCAAGCATTGTACATCTGAACGCATTGTTTCAGGAAAAGGACAGCATTCACCGTTACGATATCCTGAATTTTCCCGGCGGCTTTTCCTTTGGCGATGATATCGGTTCCGCAAAAGTGCTTGCCAACAAATTCAAATTCAAAAAAATGTCCGGCGGCAGATATTTTATCGACGATATCCGGCAATTTCTTGCCGATGACAAGTATATCCTTGGCATCTGCAATGGATTTCAAGCCCTGGTAAAGATGGGCTTGCTGCCGAATACGCAGGGAAATTTTGAGCAGGAAGTGACCTTGACGCACAATGATTCCGGAAAGTTCGAGGACCGCTGGGTGCGCTGTCTGATCGCACCCGGAAATCCGACGCCTTTTTTCAGTGACCCGGATCTGCACCAGATCGATCTGCCTGTCCGGCACGGCGAAGGCAAGCTGCTGATCCCCGACGAAAAGGTCAAAGCCGCGATCCTGGCAAAAAAAATGAATGTGCTGAGCTATGCCGATGAAAATTATGCTCCCACTTCTGCCTATCCCGCCAATCCCAACGGTTCGGACCTGAACTGTGCGGGGCTCTGTGATCCAACAGGTCACATTCTGGGCATGATGCCGCATCCGGAAGCCTATCTTTCCCTTTATAATCATCCTGCCTGGCCACGAAAGAAACGTCGCAACCCCGGCCTTTCCGAAGACGGCCAGGGCCTGTCCGTCTTTAGGAACATTGTCAGAACGGTCCGCAAAACACGGGAATAAAAATGTCCACTGCGCTTGAAAAAGGGAAACGGCAGCGGCTCCGCATTTCGCAATATTATTCGGACGGAGGGACCTTTATCGTCCGCTTGCTGCTGGGCCTGGGGATTTACCTTTCCCTGCGTATTCTGTTTTCCGCTCTGATCTTTAAAGCCGCCGGGATATCCTATGAATTCACGCGCATGCCCGTCGATGTCATCCTGCTGCTGATCAGCGCCCTGCTTCTTATCGCTTTTCTGCTCCTGAAAGGCAGCCGTCTGCAATTTGCCGCTTCTCTTTGGATGCCCGCGCTGCTGGGTTTCAGCATTCCCATTTTTCTGCAGTTCGGCAAAGCCCTGCTACATCAGCAGTATGCGGAGGCTTTTTGGGGAATTCTGCCGCAGCTCTTTTTTATGCTCTTCTTTGTGCTGATCTGGATCATCGATCCGCAAGCAAAAAAGATCCGCATCCCGCTATGCATGATTCTGGCGGCGTTGAGCCTTTTCTGGATCAGCGATATTCCCAAAAGCCTGAAACTGTCCCGGGATCTGGATCACGTGATCCGGGAATACCGCTCCTTTTATGAACGACTGGGGAAGGAGCATGCCGTTCCCGCGGATCAGGCGCCGCTGTTCCTGAAAGCCGGGGATATCGAAAGCAGCGCCCGTTTTCTGCCGGTCGATCCGGATGATTACCGCATCGATCCGGAATATTTACCGTTAAAAAAACTGGATTTTGTGAGCGAGATCACGATCCGCTTGCCGGGACCGAAGCAGAGCCGGGCTGAAATACTGCAGGAGCTGCAATTTCGCGATCTGCAGAAAGCGAAGATCTATTATTTTTATAAATATTCCCTTTCCCCGGTACTGCGTCTGGGGGACTTCCGCTACAGCGGAGATTCCTTTTTTCGCGCGAAGAGCGGGAACGGAGAAATCTATTATATGGATCAACTGATGGTCCGCAAAAAATGAAAGGATGACCATGATCACAATTCGACGGGCGCTGATCAGCGTATGGGACAAGACCGGGATCATCGATCTTGCCGCCGCTCTGGAGCGGCAGGGTTGCGAGATCATTTCCACCGGGGGCACAAGGAAAGCGCTGGAAGATGCGGGCATTGCAGTGACGGATATCAAGACCGTCACCGGCAATCCCGAAGCCTTCGGCGGCAGAATGAAGACAATCTCCTTCCAGATCGAGTCCGCCCTGCTTTTTGACCGGGAAAAGGATGCGGCGGAAGCCGCGGAACTCGATATCGCACCCATCGATATGGTCGTCTGCAATTTGTATCCCTTTGACAAGGTCAGGGCCAAAGGCGCCGGATTGCCGGAGCTGATCGAGAATATCGATATCGGCGGACCCACCATGCTGCGCGCCGCGGCAAAAAATTATAAATTTGTGGCTGCGGTAAGCGATCCTGCCGACTATGCCGCACTGCTGCAGGAACTGGAAGAGAACGCCGGTGCTCTCAGCGAATCAACCCGCTTTACACTGATGCGTAAAACCTTTAACCACACTGCGGATTACGATGCGCTGATCGCGACCAGCATGGATGCGGAAGCGGGCGAATTATCCCTGCGCCCGGCCTTTGAAAAAGCAAAGAAGCTCCGTTACGGTGAAAATTCTCATCAGACCGCCTTTTTTCTGCGCCAGCGCGGAGCCCGGGACAGCTATTACGATATGCAGGTCCTGCACGGCAAGGAGCTGTCTTACAATAATCTAACGGACATGTACGCCGCTCTGGAATCGGTGCGCGATCTGCGTCAGCACGCCTGCGCCGTTATCAAGCATGCCAATCCCTGCGGCCTCTGCAGCGGCGATGATCAGCGCAAAGTCCTGGAATACGCCTGGGCCGGGGACCCGGTATCCGCTTTCGGATCCGTGATCGCCTTCAATACGACGGTTGTGCGCGAAACGGTCGAATTCTTCGAACTGAATGCCAAAGAACGTGCCCGGCGAAAATTCATCGAGATCGTAGTGGCACCCGCTTTCAGTCCGGATGCCCTTGCGTACCTGAAATTCCATAAGAATCTGCGCATCGTGATCTTTGATCCGCATTATCTGACACCCCAAAAAGACCTGAAATTTTTGCATAACGCTTTGCTGTATCAGGATAGCGACCTGAAACTGAAATCCGGCGTTGAGACCGTTACCCGGAACAAAACGGCACAAGACCCCGAGTTACTGGATTTCGGTCTTAAGACCATTCGCCAGCTCAAATCAAACGCCATCTGTATTGTCCGGCGCCCGGAAAAGGACTATTGCCAGCTGCTGGGCATGGGCTGCGGCCAGCCGAACCGGCTCAACTCCACCGAACTCAGCATTGCCCGCGCCCGGGAAAACCTGAAAGCGGAATTCGACGGCAAGGAAGATCTTGAAGCATATGTCCGTAACATCATGGAAAAGAGCATTTTGGTTTCCGACGCATTCTTCCCCTTTCCGGACAATGTGGAGGTCGCACATGCCGCCGGCATCCGCTGTATCGTCCAGCCCGGAGGCTCCATCAGCGACGAAAAGGTCATTGCCCGTGCCGATGAACTGGGGGTGGCGATGATCTTTACGGGGGTCCGGCATTTCAAACATTGACGGGATTCTTGTTGATTTTGACAGGATATAGGGATAATATTATTAGACGGGATCACCGGATAAACCGGATAGCTTATTGAATAAATCGGATAGTTTTTTGAAAAAATGAAGGAATAAGTCAGATTACATAAAAATAACATTGAGGAGGACGAAAATGTTATTTGAAACTGTGACTCGGGAGATCATTGGAGCAGCTTTTACGGTCTACAACAAAATGGGCTTTGCTTATCTTGAAAAAGTCTATGAAAAATGTATGCTGTTAGAGCTCGAAAAAAATTGACGGGATTGACGTCAAGTATCAGTATCCGATCAAAGTTGAGTATGAAGGTATTGATGTCGGAGATTTTGTAGCGGACTTTATTCTCGGCAACGAGATTGTCATTGAAATTAAATCCGTACATCATATCCTTCCCTTTCATGAGATGCAGCTTGTCAATTACCTGAATGCAAGCGGACTGGATCTTGGACTCCTGATCAATTTTGGCGAATCAAAAGTTGACATCCGGCGAAAGCTCAGAAAACTACCGGGAAATTGTAACAAGGCCGAGTGATCCTGTCTACAGGGATAATCCAGTTGATCCTGTAATTCTGTCGAATAACAGTTATTACGTCAAATAGGGAGAAATATGATGGAAGCCATGCACGAGATCAGCTGCCCGCAGCTGAAAAAGATCCATAGCGGAAAGGTCC
>JAQVTR010000088.1 GCA_028699915.1 Fidelibacterota bacterium | reverse complement strand
GAAAGGTCCGGTACCGCTCGAATTTATCTACCCGGTACTGCTGTTAATCCTCCAGCGGGAAATGCTGTCGATGATCTTGCGTTTTTGCATGGGCAACCAGGTTTGGTATTGGTTTGTAAAAAAAGCTTAATAAATAAAAATATTCCTGTAGCATCGCGACGACGCGTTAAGAAAATCCGATGAGTGAGGGTTAAAAAATACTTGGGTGAGTGAAGCGAATCCTTTAAGTATTTTACCGAACGAAGAGGATTTTTAGCCAAAGGAGAGAAGCGGTTGATTTTCTTTTGTTTCTCCCATGGGGATCCCCCCGGGATTGTCCCGTCATGCCGCCGCGAAATTTGGAGTACTGCACGCTGTTTGTATTTTATCTAAAGTATTTTTTTCATTAATCGCAAATTTTTCTTGACAAGCGCCTAACATTGTCATATACTTACTATGGATATAGTAGATTACCGAACAGACAAGGAGATATAATGATCAACGGAAAAAAACTGACGCCTGCGGAATGGGAGATCATGGATGCGGTCTGGAATCTGGGTGCTTCGCCCTCCGTCAGGGATGTGCTGGAGTATGCCTATCCAAACGGGGAAAAGGCGTATACGACCGTACAGACGCTGATGAACCTACTGGAAAAGAAAGGACTGCTGACCCGCAAAAAGATCGGGCTGGTAAATTTCTATACGGCAACGCGTCAGCGGGAAGAAATGATCGCCTCCGAGACCCGGCATCTGATATCGCGGGTCTTTCGCGGTTCTGCGCCGGCCCTGGCGAATTTCCTGATCGCCGAGGAGAACCTGTCCCTGGACGACATCCAAAATATCAAGTCACTGCTTAAAGAGAAAGAAAAACAATTAAAGGAGAACTAAGATGATCAATTACCTGAACTCCTTTGCCGAAAATTGGATCACCTTTTTTAGCACGGTGATCCTGCAGAATACACTCTTTCTTGCCGTGATATTCCTGGTGCTTTATCTTATCCGCGACAAACATGCCGGGATCAGGTATTCCGTTGCGGCGCTGGGACTGATCAAACTGCTGCTGCCGCCTTTCCTGCCGCTTGCGGTACGGGAGAATACGGCAACCGCTTCGGCAGCAGTCGAAGTCGGCAATATCAGCGTTGGTGTTGCCGAAGCCACGCCCGCCGGACCGGCTCTGTCCCTGCCCGGTATCATTTTTCTGCTCTGGGCTGCGACCGCGGTCTTCATGCTGCTCTTAACGCTTGGCTCGACCCTCAGGCTTAGGTGGCACCTGCGCGGAGCCGCTTTTATCAGCCGGACGAACGTGGACGGTAAAACGATCGATGTCTATTCCTCGGCGAATATTCCGGTCCCGATGAGCATCGGACTTTTCCCCAAACGGGTCTATGTTCCACCCTTGTGGTCAAAGCTCAGCGATGAACTCCGGCTCTCGCTCCTGCGGCACGAGGTTGCACATATCAGGCGCCGGGACGGTATTTTCGGCACGCTGCAGATACTGGCGCAGGCCCTCTATTTCTTTCATCCGCTGGTCTGGATCCTGAACCGGCAGGCGAATGAATTCCGTGAAATGGCCTGCGACGATATGGCGGTGGACAAGTCGCCGGTTACGCCGCTGGTATATTCCCGCTGTCTTGTCCATGTGGCCGAGAACATGCTGCCTTCCCGCAGCTGCCTTTCCGCCTCCACGCTGATCAAGCAAAAGAACAGGCTCTACCATCGTGTGAGCTATCAGGTAAAGGAGAATACCATGAAAAACATTTCCAAACGCAGATCAAGACTGATCTGGGCGCTCTTGCTGATCCTGATCGTACCGCTGTCCTGGTACTGTAAAAAAGAAAGCGCCCCTCCGCCACCTCCTGTCGACAAGGCCAATATTTACGGGAAGGTCACGGATGCGGAAAGCGGAGAAATTCTTGCCGGTGCCAATATTGTTTTGAGCGCAACAAATCAGGGTGCCGCCAGCGATGCAAATGGCGAATATCTGATCAATGATGTGCTTCCCGGTGAGTATTATCTTGCATGCAGGCTTATCGGTTACCGCCCGGAACGTGTCAGGATCAATGCTGAAAAGGGTCTTTCGGTCAGGCAGGATTTTGAACTGGAACTGAGTCCCGTTCAGACCGATATGGTCACCGTCACCGCCGATAAAAAAGATGAAGATGAAAAGTCAAAGGTAACCTTCGTGCCTTATGACGAGCCGCCCCTGCCCATAGGCGGTACGGAAGCGCTGATGAACAATCTTGTTTATCCCGAAGAAGCCCGTGAGCGCGGGATAGAAGGATATGTTATCGCGCAGGCGCATGTCAATGAATCCGGAAAAGTCGACGATGTGAATATACTTCGCTCCGAGCTGCCGCAGGCCTGCAATGACGCCGCCGCGGAGGCGCTGAGAAAGACTGCTTTCACACCGGCAAAGCAGGGCGGAAAAATCGTTGCCGTCTGGATCTCGGTGCCGTTCAAATTCCAGCTTCAGGAAAAAGAATAAAGAAATGGAATTTTTGCAGGGACAGGGCACATCCTGTCCCTGTAAAAAAATCGACAATCACATTGAACCGCGCTACGGTTCTTTTTTATTGGGGGCGGTTTTTCTATGATATTCGACCGCGCCGCGGTCTTGAATAATGAACCCTGCTTCGCTCCTGCGGAGCTCCGAAGGACGAGCATTAGAACAACCGATTAACCGAACAATCGATTAATCGAATGATCGAATGGTCCTTTTACTCCGAATCATGAATAGATCTCTCCACTACGTTCTCTTCGTTCACTTCGGTCGAGATGACAGGCTTTTTTGCACTCCCTGCTTCTCCGCCGGTCCCACAGGGACTCCTTTGGAGCTGGCGGATTTTGGCGGTTTTGTGACCAATATCACAGTTTTTTGGAACCCCTAAAAATTCATTGCATATAGAAGTATGACGTATTAATTTAGAATATAATGACGTATAAGGTGTGATATGCAGACAAAGCTGACATTGAGAATGGACGAGGAGCTGATCAAGTCCGCCAAAGATTTTGCAGAACGGAAAGGGAAATCCCTGTCCCGCATGGTGGCGGATTATTTTTCCAGGCTGAACCGGCAGGAAACGCATCCGGCTGCGCCGCCGCCGCATGTCAGAGCTCTTTCGGGTGCTCTGAAAGGCAGCGCTCTCGATGAGGAGGACTACAAGGCGCATCTGGAGAAAAAACACCGTTGAAGATCTGCGTTGACACGAATGTGATCCTGGATGTTCTGCTTGCGCGCGAACCCTGGTTTCCCGCGGCCGTGAATGTTCTGTCGGAAATTGAAACGGGCAAGCACGAAGGATATCTCTGTCCCACAACCCTGACGACCATCGCCTATCTTATTCAAAAAGCCAAAGGAGCAAATAAAGCAAAACACCTGCTTGCGCATTTGCTGAGTATTTTTGATCTGACGGAACTGAACAAAAACGTATTCAGCAGCGCCCTGTCCCACGCTATCCCCGATTACGAAGATGCCGTTCTGCACGAATCGGCCCGCCTCAGCGGTATGGATGCGATCATTACCCGCAACCTGCGCGATTTCCGGCGTGCCTCCCTGCTGGTCTATTCGCCTGAAGAGATCCCGTAACAGCACGGGAATGCGACGCTTCACATCCATGCCAAAATCCATATCTCTGCAATAAATTGACGATTCTGTTTGAACCGCGTTGCGGCGAAGGTTGGAGCGCTGGGCACTGCCTGCCCTCTGAAGCCTTGGCGTAGGAGGGAGCACTGAGCACTGAGCACTGAGAGGACAGGCGATTGACAATTAAACGATAAACGATGCTTGCGCGCCGTAGCCCTTTGAAAAAGAGGCGCAGGCGTGAACGATGAACGATGAACGATAAACGATGAACACCTGCCGGCCGAAGCTCTGATGAATCGAAGCGAATCCTTTAAGTATTTTACCGAACGAAGAGGATTTTTAGCCAAAGGCGAGAAGCGACGGTCTTTCTTTTGCTTCTCCCATGGGGATCCCCTTGGAATTGTCTTTGGACAAGCAAAGAAAGAAAGGAAGATTTCTGACCGAATGATAAAAATGTGCGGCTA
>JAQVTR010000006.1 GCA_028699915.1 Fidelibacterota bacterium | reverse complement strand
CCGGAATCTCTTCCGGACTCAGCACTCGGTCGGATGTTTCTCCTTTCATTTCTTCAATCCCGTTTTTGTTTTATGTTCTTAGGTTTGTTGCCCATCAAATTCAAGTATGCCAAAACTTTCCGGCTGGTGAAAATTCAATATGTCAAGCGCTTGCCAGGACCCCCAGTGGGGATGGGATGTCTTATCTCCGCATTTGTAGAAATTCGCCCTCCATCGCGAACCCGGCAGGGCCGGCAGCGGGCTGTGACAAGCGAAGAAATCCAGGGGAATATAAAGCGACAGCGACCAGTTTAATTTTTCCCGGATCTCCGGTTCGATAACGCGCGGCAACGAACTGCGAATTTGAAGGGTCGCCGCCAGTTCTGCAGGGACCGGGCGCATATCTTTGCGTTTGCCGTTTTCGTCACGATGCGGATCAATGATATAATTGACGTGCAAGGTCCCTCCGGCGTTCACTTCAAAATTATAATATCCCGGTGCATCCGGCGGCTGCAAAAAGCATTCCACACAGCTGTCTTCATGCACTTTGGCATTGTATTCCGTATGTACGGAACGGACAAAGCGGTCCTTAACGCGGTACAGGAGATAAATACCCCGGTTATTGTACAGCATGCGGACCTCCGTTTCCGGATGGTGTCCGCTGCTCCTGGGGTGAAAATGTGCAATATGTATGGCATCGGCACGGCGCCAAACAACGTCATTTTCATTTAAAGCCCGGAGAGAACAGATACCGCTATTCCTGATCCGAAACCGTTTGTTCAACTTTTACTCGATTTATATATATCCCTTAAAAATATAAAGCAAATAACAGTATGATGTCAACATTTATTATTGTTTTTTAAGCCACAAGAGCAGAATATCGCCGACCGTCTTCAGGCTGTGGGGAGAACAGTAGGCGGGAAGATCGCGCGTTGTGTGCCAGAGGTTCCGTCCCGCCCGGGTATAATTGAAATCGATCAGGTTGATCGTGGGGATCTTGGCTGTCCGGTTCAGAGGCACATGATCGTCATAGATCTCATAACCCGGCCTGCGCTGAAAAACGCGTCCGTGGCCATGTTCAACGGCCAGCGCCCAGATCTCGGCAATCAGGTCCGGGGCAAAGCGGCTGCTATTCAGTTCAACCGGGATCTCGAGTTCCGCATCTCCGATCATATCGATCAGAATGCCCTTTTGTGCCACGGGCGGCAGAAGATTGCGGGAATAATATTCCGAACCCTGACAGAAATAGGTGTTTGTGCCGGCTATTCCCAGATCTTCTGCATCCCAAAAAACAAGGTCAACGCCGAGTCCGTCTGCGAAATCGGTGATATGCGGTAACATTTCCATAAGCACCGCCGTCCCGCTGGCGCCGTCATTGGCTCCGGGAACGGGCTGATCGGGATATAGGGGATCCAGGTCTGCAAAGGGACGCGTATCCCAGTGTGCGCTGAACATGACCCGTTGGGGATTTTCGGGATAAAAGCGGGCGATAATATTCCATGCGGCTACCGTATCCCGGGTCACGGGGCGGTAAGCAAAAAAATCCTGGACGATGACCGTATCGGCATATTGCCGGCATGCACGAATGATCCGGTCGCGGCAAATGCGGTGTGTTTCCGTACCGGGTATCCGGGGACCGATCTTAACCTGTTCTTCAAGATACGCAAAAGCGCGAAAACCGTCAAAAGCAGTCTCAGCACCTAGCAATTGCACCAAAAAAAACAGTCCCGCAATGATCTTTTTCATAGCTTATCCACTGATTCGGATGGTTACGGTTATACCGAAATCTTTATAATCGTCCTTTTTGTTTTCTCCATCCAGTTCCTGGGTAAGGTCGATGCGCTGTCCGTATTTAAAAAACAAGCGCCCGTCAATATTTTTGCTGAAACGGTAAGTCAAGATTGGCTCAACCTCCCAGTTGACGCGGTAATTGTTCGGGTCTCCAAAATACAGATCTCCGTTATGTTTTACAATTTTTTTATCCATTCCGTACTTTCCATGCAGGGAGAAGGTAATCTCATTCTTCATGTTGATCACGCCGATCTTTTTAATGAAAGGCACTGGAATGGAAAGTCCCTTGTTATAGGAATACGACAAATTAAAGTTCATATTTTCCTGATAGGTCCGGGTAACGCTCGCATTGACAAAATCGAGCGTGACATCTCCCTGATTATCTGTTTTGATCATTCTATTGTATCCAATATCTACGGAGAGATTTCCTTCAAAGGCAAAACTGGCTTTGATGAGCGGATTGAAGCTCAGCGTGTAGGTTGAGGATTCTTCTTTCAGGTAATAGTTGCCGGTTTCCTTGTTAAAGCGATACCGCACGCTTTCGCTCGCAGACATTGCATGCTGCAAATTGATACTCTTTATAAACTTCATTTTTCCCTTGAGCCATTTCTGCTGACTGGGTGTGATGCGCCAGTTCAGCTGATAGTTCGGGGCAATAAAACCTTCTTTACCCGTATCGCCGATCGGAATAAAGTTCCGCGTAATCGAAGAATCGTAAGGCAGCACTTCCAGCGTATCGTTAAAAGCAATAAGATGAATGTTTTCGTCATAATAATCGCCCGAACCGGTCCTGAACTGGTATTTTCTTCCGGTTGAGAAGTTTTGTTTATAATCCAGCGACAAGCCCATATAACGGGTCAGTTTAATACCGCTGCCGAGGGACAGCGCGCGTTTGAAATCATTGGAAAAAGGCGTAGTGACCGAACCTTCGAATGCATTTGTGGGAAGGAAGGTCGGACCATCAAACCCGTAGCGGTATTTATAGTCAATGTTCTTGTAGATCTTCAGGGAATCGCTGCCGCTGATACCGTTATTGCCTTTCGAATAATTGTTGGTAAAGCCGAAACGTATCGGGTCAATTTTATCCAAAAGCGAAGAAACCGTAATATTGCTTTTGGCTTTTGCCGGTGTTGCCGCTGCTGCCGGTCGTGATGCGGGCAAGGGCGCGCTTTCTTCGCGGGCAATGTCTTTTCCCGGAGGCGGCGCCTCGTTTTTTTGTTCTTCCTTCTTTCTTTCCGCTTCACGCTTTTTCTGGTTTTCTTTAAATTTTCTGTCATAGGTATCCCAGATCTGTTTCAGCGAAAGCGTCACTGAGGCCGAAAAATTCCGGATCGACGATACGTTCGCATAGTCCAGATTGTTCTGCTTAGTATAACGATAAGTGACGGCATAGGTAAATCGCGGCTTAAACCAGACGCTAATATTGGGATTATAGGAGGTATTGACCACTTCGTTGATCATATTCACATTGCCCACATTTATGCCGTTCATCAGGCTGTCGTAACTCAGGTCCGTGAAAATTTTCCAGGTCTTGTCTCGATAGTCCTGCAGATCGCTGTTGATGCTTCGCCGATAGCTGATCTTCAGCGACTCAAAGGGGTCCAGGCTCCAGCCCAAATTTTTGGAAAGGCCAAAAGCATAGCTGCTGATGGTGTCCTGCTTTGTGCGCGTGATCTTTTGATCGTCTTTCTGGTTGACGCTCATGTCCCAACTGAAAGAAGAGGGTTTCCAGTAGAATTTTTTTTCTTTCATCTTGTTATCCAGGAAGGGAATCCATGCAAGATAGGGGATGCCTTTCCCTTTATCAATGTTCAGGTTATAGGAAAATTTGCCGTTCATGCTGAAATTTTGCTGGTCGAGAATTTCCAGGCTGCTGTTAGTGGACTGAGAGACGTTGAAAGTTGCCTGAGCCGGATTGATCAGGAAACGCAACAATACATGGTCGTCTCTGCCGGCGCTTCGCCTCAGTGAAGTGCCCAGGGATTGTGTCCGCGATATCGATTTCAGGCTGTCATCCGGATTTTCCTCAACCAGAATATCGGAACCCGGATAATACTTGGGCGTGGAAACGCTGCGGGTTTGCGATAAGGTAACCGGGAATGCGACATGCCATTTTTCGGGCAATAGTTTATTGACGTTGAAGGTCATATTCACATTAAAGGACTCTACCGAAGACTGGGTATTGGACATCTGTTGATTGACCTGATGGAAATCCGCGTCTTTTTTCACCGCATTGGCGTTGAACTTGAACAAGCCGCCGAGATTGAAGTCGAAAACACCGCGCATTGCCATTCCGGGATCGTTGTTCGTCTCGACCACCCGCATTTCGTTGACCCAGACGGCACCGTAATAATCCCGGAAATTATCGGGATTCAGCACCCCGATCTGCATTTTTTCAATTCTTGACAGCGAGGGATTCCCCACAACCCGGTAGACCTTACCGGTATAGGTTCCATTTTCCATAAATCGGAACTCCCGGATACTTCCGTCTTCAGATTCGCGGTATTCCCCCTCTATCCCCTCCGGGGCTGTGCGATTTTTGAGTCGCGTGATAACATCAAAGATCATTTCAATATGATTGCGTTCATCCCATTCCGGATAGACATCGGTCTCCGCTTCATAATACTCGCTCATATTACCCCGCCCGATTCGCAAGAAAAGTCGCAGGGGCGCCATATCGCCCCCGATGGAGTTATCTCCGTAAATGAACATCTTCAACTTGCGGTACATCAACAGGCTTTCGCCTTTCAGCATGACCTTTTCGGCCACGGCGTATTCCTGGGGACGCAGCCCCTGCAAATTCAGCACCAGCGCCTGTTCTTTCTGTCGTATTGTGCTGCCGTCAAGGGGATTGACCTGTTCACGACCCGAAATACCCGGCGGGGAAACGTAATCGTCGGCATCCTCATCGGTATTTTTCACCGTAATAAAAAACCGGTCGTCATCTTTGACAAAAACCGGGGCCTCTTCCGTAGCCAGTCCGATTTCCTGCCATTCATTACCCACAATGGAGAGAGAAGCAAACTGAATGGTATCCTGGTCTTCCACTCCGAACATGCTCAGCCGCATCATACGCACGGACATGAAATTGGGCATCCCTACGCTGTCGATCATTGCGGTCAGGGGAATGCGGTATTGTTTCCAGCCCGTTGCCTTTCCGGTATTGTCAAAATAGGTCTGTGAGGCAAGCCATTCATCGCTGCTTAGATCCAAAAAGTAGGAATAATAGTTGTTTGCCTGGTCCAGCTTGCCGTCCCGGTCGATATCTTCCGTCTCAGGATAGGGCTGAATGCCGTCGTTCCCGGCATTCCCTTCACTGCCGTTCGCGTAGCGGACCCCGTCACCGCGCTTATATCCTTCTTTATCAAAATTATCAACCATGGGATCCCAGCCGCGCGCCAGTTCTTCCTCATCGCTAAGCCCGTTGATGCCCAGGTCTTCGTTATAGTTTGTCGAGATCTCCAGGTTACCGTTGTCGTTCCGGTCTTCATACTGCTTGATCCCGTCCCCGTATTCCGTGGATGGGATATTCGGGTCATAATTGATATTGTACCAGTCCTCGGTGATCTCTCCGATATCGATCTGCAGCTGTCCCTTGTCGCCTTTGACCCATAATTCGATATATTTGCTTTTACTCTGATCGTACATATAGACCGGCTGCATAATTCCTCCCCAAACCCCGGGCGCCTCAACCTGTGTGGGATTTCCGGTAATACCGTTGATCTCCGGGTCCAGTACCACGCTTAACACATTGGTATACTGATCGGTTTCGGTAACCTCTTTTTGGGGCCAGATATTTTTGGTATAAACACCGAATATCTTGGTTCCGTTATTGTCAACCCGGAAATAATTGTACCAGAACATAAAACCGCGTTCGGGATATTGCGTCCCGAAATTGTCATTTTCCGGTTTGCTGGCATGGGTCCATTTTTGGAAACTGATATTCATCGGGGTTTTCTGGCTTGCAGACTCGAAATCATCAAGCTTGGCAACGCCGTCGAGATCTCCGCTCTCCGCATTCTCGATGGTATTCGGATTGGGCAGGATCTGGGCAATTTCCCCGCTAATCCGGATTTTGCTGGCTTCTTTGATGTGCACCAGCGGCAAAGCATTCATGGCACGGTTCAGCCAGTTGAGGTCAAAGGCAAACTCGGCGTTCACGTCCCAGATAAAGTTCTGAAAAGGTTCATCACCGATGTTCACATTCTTATCATCCAGCACGCTGCGGCTGTAATACATGGCGGTTGCGCCGATAAATGCATTGCTGTTGATGCGATATTCCGCACGCGCACCGGCCATTAGTTTTTGTTCGCCAATCCCGCCGAACAGCTGTTCCGTTTCGTAATTGATATCGATCTTCGCATTGGCGTTCATCGCTTCTGCGCTTTTCAGCGTAATGATGCCGGAAAAATAATCAATGTCGTAATCAACGCCGCGGGTCATTTTCTTTCCGTTGACCAGGATCTCTTCACTGCCTTCGATAATGAACATTTCGCCAAGTTCGATAGTGGAGCTGCGATTGGCGTAATGCGCTTCGATATAGTATTTCCTGGCCAGTCTTGCGGGATCGTTGTAAGAACTGTTGTAGATCTCCGGAACGGAAGGAAGTTCGGCATCATCCGGTGAGCGAAGCGTATCATTGTAGATACCTTCAATCGCCGCTCCCTCGGGCGGCGAAAGAAAGGGCTGGATATAGGGAAGCCAGAGTTCTCCGCGCTGGAGGTCCACGACCAGCTGCTGCGGTTTGATATCAATCCTTCCGTCACTGCCCGGTACGCCGTTCTGGTCGTAATTGTCCAGACCGAAATAGCGCAAATAGGGAATGCCGTTCATGAATTCTTTCGGCTGATTGGAACCGTTGTAAAAGACCCTCAGCTCAAAACCGTCCTCATCGATATTCCTTGCTTTGAGGTCATAAACGTTCTTAAGCTCCAGCTCCCAGGTTTTATAGTTGGGTTTCGGGTTTTCCGCCTTGATGATCTTAAGGTATTTCCCGTTGTTCAGATCACCGTAGCGCTTGCCGTTGCTGGTGCGGTATGCGATGGCCAGAATATTGTCGTCGCTGAGTCCGATGTTCAGTCGTACATATCCCTGGTAGGGGTTGATCTCATATTCGCCGGGCTGGTCGCTGGTCGGTTTTTTTAGTTTGCGGAAAAAGATGGAATCCGCCACATCTTCTTCGGAACGCTCAATAATGCGCACGGGTGTTCCGTCCGGAGCCAGATCCACAAAGGCCACGGCACGTATCCGGGTGTTTTCGCGTTCGTTCGTACTGATATAAAGATCGTATTCCTCGACCATATCGGAATAGGTAAACTTTCCACTCTGCAGATCGTAGGGATACATATCGTTCCGGAAGGATTCGTCTACAAAGAAATACACGTTGCGTTTATATTCATAATCGTAGATCTGCACGGTGGAACCGCCGTCGCTGCCGGCAGCCCCGCCCCAGGATTTCTTTTTGCTGTCTTTTTTTTCATAGGAAGCGATCGCCGTTACGTTGATGGGTCCCAATTTCATATTGGCCTTCCCGCCGAACAGCCCGCTGGAAGAGGCCGAACCGGTCACAAACTGCGTGCCGGGCAGAGAAAGTCCGATATTCCCGAAATTCGCACTTTGCACGATCTCGTCTTCTTTCCCTTTGTAATCGATCTTGATCGCGTTCTCAAATTCAAAGTCGCGCTCGCTGTCCTCGTCAATGGAAATGGTGATCCGGTCTCCGATGGTGCCTTCGATCGTGAACTGCTGTGTCTGATCCATCAGAAAATTCTTCTGTTCGTTTTCCATGTTGCCGGTAGCAAGAATGGAATTGTTCTGCTGGTTATATTTTCCGGTAATGGAGATCAGTCCGCGTATGCGCAGGGAAACCCGCTGTCCCGCAATATCCGCGCCGATGATCTCCAGGGACTGCCCGGAACGGGCGGCGGCAACGGGATCGATATAAAAGGAGCTGTCCGTGACTGCCACCTTGCGGTACCAGAGCTGCTCGCGGTTAAAGCGGACGCGGTTTTGAAAATACTCGTCATAGCTCATGTAGCGGGGAACGCCGATGCGTGAATTGCCAATCTGTTCGTAAACCATCAGATAATCCCCGGATCGGCTGTTGCTTTCCTGGAGCCGGATATCCGGCAGCAGATCCGGATAATTGCTGCTAACGGGAAAATTGGGCTGGTGATAGCCTCGGGTAAAACCCCGGGGCGACGAGACAAAGGGTTGCGGCAGTCCCGGCATATAATAGCGGAAAGAAAAAGACGGGGTAAAATCGCTGCTGTTTCCCATCAGAAGGGAAAGCATCAGGATAATGACCAGACCGGCGATGAATTTTCGCTGCTGCTTCAATGCTGTAATACGCGCCTCATTTTGTGTCAAACATCAACTGCCTTAACAAATGGTCCGGACATATCCTCCTGATTACAGGTGTTTTTTGTTCTTTAATGTATGGATAAAAGCATCCAGTGCTTTCCCGCGGTGGCTGATCCGGTTCTTTTCTTTCAGGTCCATTTCGGAAAATGTCTTTTGCAGCGGCTCAAAAAAGAACAGCGGATCGTATCCAAAACCTCCCTCGCCTCTTACTTCCTTTAATATGCAGCCTTCCACAAAGCCTTCGACATCCCAGGCTTCCTGATTGTCAACGTAGGCGATGCTTGTACGGAAGCGGGCGCTGCGTTGTTCCTGGGGAATGCCCTTCATTTGTTTTAAAAGATGCTGCACATTGTCGCGGTAGCTTGCGTTTTCGCCCGCAAAGCGGCTGGAATAAACGCCGGGGGCGCCGTCAAGAGCATCAACCTCCAGTCCCGTATCGTCGGCAACCGCCGGCAAGCCGGTATGGGCGTGAATGGCACGGGCTTTAATATAGGCATTTTCCCGGATACTGCCGCCATTCTCCGCCACTTCGGGAAAATCGGGAAAATCGTCCAGGGTTTTAAGCTGAATGCGGTTGCCGAGCTTCGCGTTAAACTCGCGGATCTTATCCCGGTTATGTGTTGCCAAAACGATGGTGGCGGTACTTTTTTTCTTCATTGTGTGGAATTTAGCACGCGGTCATCGATTATTCAATAATTTTCCGTTTTAAACCCAGTTTTAGACAAATCGGATAATGATCGGAGTAGCCGCCGCTGATCTCCATTCCTTTATAGAAACGCAAAGGGCCCTGACCGGGTATTTCCCGCATCCAGAAGGGCGCGATCAGCGAAGCCGAACGGAGCTCCAAGCCGGAATTTTCAAAGCCCGAAGTTAAAAAATGATCGAACTGCACCCACTCCCCTTCGTAATAATAGCTTCCGAAAACATGCCGGGGGCGTTTTGTTGCAAGATAGCGAATATCCGGATGTTCTTCAAGATAACGCAGGCAGGTATCCGCAGCGTCATCATTGAAATCGCCGGTCATCAGGATGGCATAGCCGGGGTGTTCTTTGCGGACTTCCCGGACAGCCGAATGCAGAACCGATGCTGCGTAAAGGCGGTAGGGATCCGTCAGGGCTTTCCCGCCGCGCCGGGAGGGCCAGTGAATGATGAACAGCACCAGCGTATCTTCCGTACCGGTCACGGCAAGATCCGCGCGCATAAGCGGCCTGCTGTGGTAGCCGCGCGCTTCAATGAACACCGAATAATAACGGCAGCCGGCCAGTGCAAATTTTTTCCTGCGAAACATCAGCGCCGGTTCAATTCCGCGGATATCCGGACCTTCATTAATACATATTTCCCAGTCATTGTAATGGTAAAGTTGGTCCGCAAGATCTTCCAGCACCTCCCGGTTTTCCACTTCGACCATTGCCAGCAGGTCCGGATTGACATGATTGATCACTTCCGCCGTATGCCGGGATTTCAGCGCATAGGCACGATAGGTAAAGCGCTTTGCGCCGCCGGGCATAAAATCGCCGTCCTGCGTTTTAGGATCGTCCCGGATATCAAACAGATTTTCGACATTCCAGAACATCAGGCGCAGTTCCGACCCCAGACAGCAGCAAATCGCGGTAACAAGCAAGATGATCTTTTTCATTTCCCCCTCCGCAAAGATAAACAAGCGCCCTGCGATGAGCGCCGTTTTTGGATACTATCCGTCCGCTTCAGGATCCGTAAAGTGTTATCAGCTCCCGAAAATCATCGATCACGATCCCGGCACCGGCCTCCCGGAGCAGCGCTACGTCATTATAGCCATAGCTGACCAGAACGGGCGTCAAGCCCGCGACTTTGGCAAATTTCAGGTCCGGCAGGCTGTCGCCGACCATTAAGCCTCTCACAGGTTCCTGTAGTTTCATGGTATTCACAACATGGCGCCATACTGCCGGATCGGGTTTGCAGACCTCAATGCTATCGCCGCCGACAACAAGACGGATCTCTTCTTCGATCCCGAAATGCTTCAACATCTCGTGTAGCATCGCTTCGGGTTTGTTGGATACCACTGCCTGCGGAATATCCCGAAAATAGTTCAGCACCTCTTTGACCCCGGGGTATAAATGGGAGCGGTCCACCAGGTGTCCGCGGTAATATTCCGCCATTTCCGTTCCGATGCGCTGCACTTCTTCGGGCGCGATGTTCCCGCCCCCGCTCAGCGACATGGCAAAAATAATCGAACGTTCCACCAGACTAAGGATGCCGTTGCCAATAAAATCCCGGACCCGAAGTTCGGGAATGCGGGGCAATCCCTGCCCTTCCAGGATTATATTCATGCTTCCGGCAATGTCCGGCAGGGTATTGCAGAGGGTACCGTCAAAATCGTAAACGATCAGTTCTGTTTTCATCCTATTCTCTCGATAAATTTTTCTGCGATGGTTTTGCGTTCGCCGCTATCAAAATCAATATGCAAAAAGACCTGTCCGGCGGTATTTAGCACGCTGCGCACCCTGCCTTTTCCAAACATCAGGTGTTTGACCCGGTCGCCGATCTTCAGAGTCCCCGGAGCTGCAGGGCGCAGCGTTTCAGCGGCGGCGCCTGGCCGTTCCTCTTTTTCTGCGCGAAAGCTGCCGGCAGTAAAAGCCCTGCTGCGCCCGCCATACCTTTCCGGCCGGCGCTTTGCCGGCTTTTCGGTCTTCAGACAATGGGCGGGGATCTCAAAGATAAATTCGGAGACTTCGGCACCCAGGAGCTGTCCGTAACGCATGCGCTGTTCCGCCGAAGTGATAAAGACCCGTTCTTTTGCCCGGGTCAGCGCCACATAAAAGAGCCGGCGCTCCTCTTCCATTTCTTTGGGCGCCAGCCGCGTGCGCTCCAGAGGGAAGAGGCCTTCCTCCATGCCGGCAATGAATACCTGCCGGAATTCAAGTCCCTTTGCGCTGTGGACCGTCATCAGTGTCACGGCATCCGAGCTGTCCTCCCACTGGTCAATATCGCTCTGCAAGGACACGTCGTGCAAAAAATCGCTGATCGTTGCGCCCGGATTAAATTTTTCAAACTGGGCGACACCGTTGATGAATTCCGCCAGATTGCGGCGTCGCTCTTTCTGCTCGGGATCCTTTTCGTTGTCATAAAGCGCATTGATGCCGCTTTTTTCCAGTACTTCCATTGCAAGATCCGAAGAGCCCAGTAACTGCAACTGCGACTGCAGCTCCAGCATCATGGCCATAAAATCCCCGAGCTGCTGCCGGGCATTTTTGTGCAGACCGGCTTCCTGCGGATACTGCAGGCTTTCCCAGAGTGTGCGGCGGGTCTCTGCGGCAAAGCGCTCGAGCCTGGCAATGCTGGTGTCGCCAATGCCGCGGCCCGGGACGTTAATAATGCGTTTAAGATTGACGGTATCGCGGGGATTGACCAGTACGTTCAGATATGCCAGGATATCCTTGATCTCCTTTCGCTCATAGAATTTGACGCCGCCCACCAGCACATAGCGGATACCGCGGTTGCGCAGGGCTTCTTCCAGGAGCCGCGACTGGGCATTGGTGCGATAAAGAATGGCGGCATCCCGGAGATCCATTCCGGATCGCAGGATCGTGCCGGCAATATAGTGGGCTTCCTCGTAATCGTTCTCGCAGACTTTATGCAAGATCTTTTCCCCCTGGCCTGCTTCGGTCCAGAGATTTTTATCGGCCCTTTCGCGGTTGCCTTTGATCATGGCGGAAGCCGCTTCTATAATGGTTTTAGTGCTGCGGTAATTCTGTTCGAGCTTGATGATGCGCGCATCCGGAAAATGCTTTTCAAATTCCAGGATATTGCGGATATCCGCACCGCGCCAGCCGTAGATGGATTGGTCGTCGTCACCGACCACGCAAATATTGTGATGTTTTTCACTGAAAAAGGTCAGCAGTTCAAACTGTGCCGGATTGGTATCCTGATATTCATCCACCAGCACATAGTCCCAGCGATGGCGGTATTTTTCCGCAACGGCGGGGTAAGCGCGGAAAAGCAGAATGGGGCGCATCAGCAAATCGTCAAAATCGCAGGCGTTGTTATCCCGGAGGCAGGTCTCGTAATTCCCGTAGATCTCCATCAGTTTTTCCTGCAGGTAATCGCTGCCACCCTTTTTTCCGACGTTTTGCGGCCGGAGGATCTGCTGTTTTTGCTGGCTGATATAATGCGAAATCGCGGAGGGACGCAAGGTTTTCGGATCGATATCCATATCCTTCAAACATTTTGTGATCAGCGCACGCGTGTCACCGGTATCGTAGATCGTAAAATCGGCGGGGAATTCCGGATTGTCCCTTTCGCTGCGAAGGATACGGGCGCCAATGCTATGAAAGGTCCCGATATTGACATAATTGACCTGTCCCAGCAGCTTGTTGACGCGCTCTTTCATTTCATTGGCGGCCTTGTTGGTAAAGGTTACGGCAAGAATGCGGTTTGCGGTCGTTTTTTTCTGCTGCAGCAGCCAGGCGATCTTACGTGTCAGCACCCGGGTCTTTCCGGATCCGGCGCCGGCAAAGATCAGGACCGGACCTTCCGTGGCCAGCACCGCTTCGCGCTGACGATCGTTCAATCCTGCAAAAATGTCGTGCATGACTTCCTTTCCCGTATTGTGCCAAAAATAGCACTATAACAAAAAAAGGAGAACAACTTTCTCCTTTTTTGGAAAAAATGTGATCTCAGTAACGGTATTGGTCCGATTTAAAGGGACCTTTGACCGGTATGCCCAGGTAAGCGGTTTGTTTCGGCGTCATTACGGTAAGATCCACGCCCAGATGTTTCAGATGCAGGCGCGCCACCTCCTCGTCGAGCTCCCGGGGCAATGTATACACTTTGCGCTCCAGGTCCCGGCGCCGGATCTCGATCTGTGCGAGCACCTGATTGGAAAAGGAGTTGCTCATTACAAAAGAGGGGTGTCCGGTGGCATTTCCGAGATTTACCAGACGACCTTCCGAAAGGAGAATAATGGAGTGTCCGTCCGGAAAGCGGATCTGGTCCACCTGGGGTTTGATATTGATCTTTTCAACACCCGGCAGCGCATACAGCGCATCGACCTGGATCTCGTTGTCAAAATGACCGATATTGCAGACAATGGCCTTGTCCTTCATCTGCTGCATATGTTCCACGGTAATTACATCGCAATTCCCGGTTGCGGTTACAAAGATATCGCCGCGGGCAGCAAGGTCCTCCATACGCCGCACCTCGTATCCCTCCATTGCCGCCTGCAGCGCGCAAATGGGATCGATCTCGGTTACGATCACCCGGGCGCCGAGTCCACGCATGGACTGTGCGCAACCCTTTCCCACGTCGCCGTAACCGCAAACCACCGCCGTTTTTCCGGCGATCATGATATCGGTGGCGCGCTTTAATCCGTCCGCCAGCGATTCCCGGCAGCCGTAGAGATTGTCGAATTTGGATTTAGTCACCGAATCGTTAACATTGAATGCGGGGAAAAGCAGTTCGCCTTTTTCCATCATCTGGTATAGGCGGTGGACGCCGGTGGTAGTCTCCTCGCTGACCCCGCGGACCGCAGCGGCGATCTTCCGCCAGCACTGCGGGTGTGTTGTGAGATCTTCAAGGATCAGTGCCTGTACAATGCGCAATTCTTTGTTCTTACTGTCCGCTTGCGGTATCCTGCCGCTTTGTGCATAGATCGTTTCCAGGCGGACGCCCTCGTGGATGAAGAGCGTCGCATCCCCGCCGTCATCCACAATGCCGTCCGGACCGGTCTCATTTTCAAACAGCAGCGCCTGTTTGGTGCTCCACCAATATTCTTCCAGGGTCTCTCCTTTCCAGGCAAAGACCGGAACACCTAGGTCGGCGACTGCCGCGGCGGCATGGTCCTGCGTGGAATAAATGTTGCAGCTGGCCCAGCGCAGGTCCGCGCCCAGCGCCTTGAGGGTCTTAATCAGCACCGCCGTCTGGATGGTCATGTGCAGGGAACCGGTAATGCGGGTATTTTTTAGCGGTTGCAGCGGTGCATATTTTTCCCGCAGCGCCTTCAGGCCCGGCATCTCCGCTTCCGCCAGCTCGATCTCCTTATGCCCGAAGGGCGCTAAGTCAATATCTTTTATCTTGTATTTCATCTTAAGGTTCAACAACCCGGTCTATATAATAAGCAATGATGGTTATGGACTGTGCGATCGCCAGCAGCGCTGCAAAGTTCTGATAAAAATTCTTGCCGAACTTCGGCGGGACCATAATGGTATCGCCCTTGCGGATCTCCGGGATCAGGGACTCGTCGGCCGTCTCAATGTAGCGCTCCAGATCTACGTAGATCACAATGGGGTCATCCTTATCCAGGCGCTGGCCGCGCAAAACCTTGACGTTCGTAAGTTTCGCGGAATTCAGCGGACCGCCGGCGACCGACAGCGCACCCAGCATGTCGTAGCCGATGGGAATGTCGTAGATGCCCGGCCTTACCACTTCGCCCCAGACCTTGACCGGTATTGTCAGTTCGGCAGATCCGGAAAAGCGGGCGGCCATTCCCGCAGAGCCCTCCTGGGCTGTCAGCGACCCTGTGATCAGGAACAGGGACAGAAGAAGGATTAAGGTTTTTTTCATGTATGCAGATCTCCTTTATTTAACCGTAAAGTACATCCAGTTGCTTTCGGAACCCTCGGTCTCCGGCCCGCCGCCGGGCTCCCCGGACACCGCATCCACCCGCCAGCGGTAATTGCCTTTCTCCAGGTACTTGTTGCCACTGCCGTCAACGGGGAGGCTGTCCAATAAAACAGTCGTGTGGTAATCGTTATTTTGTAAATATATCTTATATAAAGATTTTGAAAAGTCAAACAAGTGGGTTTTGGTAAAAAACTTCGTTTGATATAAACTGTTTTCCATGTAAAAAAGGCGCAGATAAAAATAGCTTACACGGTTCCCCGTACGGAGCGGATATCGAAATTCAAAATGTGATTTATTATCTGATATATCTCCTGACGGCAAATCCAATCCCGCTTTAAGTGCTAGCTTGTAATGCACCGTATCTGAATTTTCCTTGCTGACGGTAAAATCGTTATAAGATTTCAGGTAGTAGTAATAAGTGGAATCCAGGGTCACTTCATTATCCACATATTCATCGCTTTCATAGAGCAGACCGGCGTTGCGCTCGACGGTAGCAATGCGTTTGAAATCGTATTCCCCGTCCCGCAGAGTGCTCCTGTACACATAATAACCCAGAATGCCCTCCTCCTCCGCCGTCGCCGGTTCTTCCCATTCCAGATAAATGGCATTGTCCGGATGCGCGTCAATGCCGCGTTCCACGACGGAATCCGGCGGCGTCTTGGGCACAAAGCGCGGGACGGAAATATCCGGCTGATTAAAACAGGACAGCAGCAACAGTGACAGTATGCCGGTTATGATAAAATAATATTTTTTCCCTTTGCTCATCATCACGCTTTTATTCCCTTTTCCCTGCTATCCTCAACCTCCAACACCATTTCTGCACTTTTCAAATCCTTTACTCCCCGCTACCTACTACCTACTACCTACTACCTACTTCTTACTTCTTCACTTCGTCACTTCTTCACTTCGTCACTTCGTCTCTCTGTCTCTTCCTCTCTCCCTTACTCCCTTACTCCCTCTCTCCGTTCTTCCATCTCACTCCCCTCCCCAATAATATGACAAAGTAATAAGATGACTCCAATGAATTTCGTGATATTGAATGGAATAATCCACCCGCATTTTTCCCTGCAGTACCGGCAACAGAAGTCCAACGCCGCCGGTAACGGCGGAAAGGTCTTTGCCCAGACGGATATCCAGGAAATCCTTGACCCGCCATTGCAGTCCGTATCGGACCCCGTAATCGGGGAAAAAGCGGCTTTCGAAAATAACGCCGTCCAAAACCAGCCGTACTTCGCTTTTTAAGGCTTCTATTGGCTGATGCAGGGCAAGACCGCCGTTGATGCGCATGTTCCCGTAATCCCGCAGTTTGTCAAACCAGATCACCGGAGACTGGACGATATTCTCCATATTCAGGCCCAGAGCAATTGTCCCGAGCTTTTTGATATAAAACACCTCGTTCCCGGGGATCAGAAAACGGATACCGGCATCGACGCCGGCGCCAAGCGCCGAATGGCCGTCGAGAGCTTTGTAAATGAATTTTACATTGGCGCCGTACTGCAGGTAGATCGTAAAACGGTCAAATGACCAGCCCGGCTTGATCTCGATTGCTTCTTCGCCCGCGGCCGAAAGCAGCAGAGCGCTTTCCAGGTCGTAGAATTTATCGGTGGCCAGAAAATCCCGGACATATTCACGCCGCTCATTGATATTGGGGATTTGCGTCAGGATGTCATCCCTGCGGTACAATTGCACGCCCACAACGTTGAGCATAGCTCCCACCTGGTATTTCCCGTAGGGCATGGAAATGCCGATGCTGTTCTGGGATGCCAGCCCGAAAAGGCTGCGGTACTGCGTAAAGACCTCTTTCTGCCGAAAGCCCACAAGTCCTGCCGGATTTGACACAACGGAAGCAATGCCGTCCAGGGAAGTCAGACCGGTGCCGCCCATAGCTCCGGACTGTGCGGATTTGGCGGCTACAATAAAGGCATCCCCGTAAAAACCGTAACCGGCATATGCGAAAACGGCCAGGGAGAAAACACAAACAATTTTTATCAGGTTTTTCATCGTAATTTTGCCAGCTTCCCGCGGGATTTAATGATCTTTCCGTCTACCGAACCTTCGATCACATAAAAATAGGCGCCGTTCGCCACCGTGTTTCCAAATTCGTCTTTCCCGTCCCAGGGAATCTCGTGATAACCGATGCTCTGCAGCGGCAAGTCCGTAATGGCGTTTTCCGTGACCGACATGGTGTAGATCTTTTGTCCGGATACGGTATAGATCTTGATCCGCACATCATCGAACTGTTCCGTGAGCTCGTAAATAAAGGTGGTCCTCACCGTAAAGGGATTCGGAAAATTCCCGTAATCGATCAGCTGGGATTCTCCGGTATACGTGATCCTGAAAGCTTCGGTTTCCGCCCGGTTGCCCACCAGATCATGCGCGATAACCTGTAAGGTATGTTCGCCGACTTCCAGGTCCAGCTTGAAATTGAAACCCAGTTCGCGGATATTCGTTCCGCTTAGCACATTGATGTTTTCTGCCGGGATCCGTTCATCATCCAGCAAGACCTCCCGGAAAGATTCCAGGGGGTGCACGCCCTTATCGTCACGCAGGATCACGGAGAAGTCGGAGCGTTCCGAGACATAACCGTGGACCAGGATCTCGCGGGCGTTCAGGTTGATCTCGATGCCGGGCGGATTCTGTTCGTCGGAATAGACGAGCAAATAATAACCTTTGCGCTGTACCGGAAACAGCACTTTGTTGCCGGCCTTTTCCGTCGGCAGAACATAGAATTCCGTCAGATCGCTATTCAGATAGGCGACGATCTTATTGCCGCTGAGCAGGGAATCTGCCAAAACGGCAACGAAATCGATGCTTTCAAGCGGCGTATTGATATACAACAGATTCTGCAGGGCCTGCGAGGCGCCGAAGTCCGTCAACATATAACTGCGATTATAACTGTTAATGTAAATTGCCTGTCTTTCGGCAGCAGTGCCGGGCCGAAGGCTTAGAAAGGTCGTTCCCGGAAGCAGGATGCTGTCAGCGGCGGTATTGACAAAGTGTGCGTTTTGCGCCAGCAGCCATTGATTTTGCAGAGAAAAAGTTTTGACATTATTGCTGCTGTCGCTGTTCGCGATCTCCAGGGGATTGATCCGGACCTGCAGTTCGCCGCTGCCGTAAGCGGGCAAAAAATCCAGGAAAAAGGTGTTGATCTTTTCACGGCCGCTTTCATACTGTCCCTGCACGTCATAATTGGTCAGCACAGTATCCCGGTAAGTGAGCGCGGGATTTCCCGGTACCTGCAATTCAATGGCAACATGCGCCGCGCTATCCGCCAGATTGAATAAAACCAGCTTGCTTTGTCCGTTAACGATACTGTAATCCAGAATGCCGATATCCCGGGTATCCGGCACGATCGGCGAAAGCCGGTAAAAATCTCCGCTAAGGCTGTCGCTTCCCATGCGAAAGACCGGCATAAAATAGGTCCCCGAGTAATAATTCAGCGGCGAAGCCGTATCGTTCTCGGCGGTATAAAAATTTCCTGCCGCGGTATAATAAAGCTGCTGCGCGGTCTCAAAAACGGTATCGGCGATTTTCGCCAGCGGCAGTTTCCGGAAGCTCGCACCAATGCGGGCTTCACGGTAAACGCGCAGATAGGCCTGGTCGATCGTTGTTCCCGAGCTTGTTTGCATCCGGATACGCACACCCGTGCTGTCAAGAATGCCCGGCTGCGCCGGAGTATAGGCCAGCTCCGAAATGTGCGGTGCGTCATAGGCCATATGCTGCTTGCCGGCATAGACCTTTCCGCTGTTGTCCCAGTAAGAAAACTGCAGGATCCCGGCATGTTGGTCCTCCTGCAGCGGCGGCATGACAAAAGCCGCTTTCCCGGCATTGAAGCGGAGCGGGATCTTCTGCTGCAGCGGGTATTTGCGTTCCTCTCCGCGCATGACCGTCAGGTCCGCCATACCCCCGAGGATGCCGCTTTGTGCCGGCGTTATTTCGATGTTTTGTCCGCTGCTGACACTCAGCGGACTTACCTGTGCCTGCGCGTCCTTTTGGATCTGCGGAAAACGTACCGAGGGATCGCCCAGGATACACATCTGATAAAACAGGGATTTTCGGAAATACTTATAGACGATACGGCCTTCCACCTGATCAATGAAATTCGCGTTTTTTCCGAAGGTGGAGAAGAAATAATGCGCCAGGGCATAGCGGACCGCTTCGCCGTGGGACATGTTCTCTTCATACAAATACCGCATCAGCTTATCGTAGATATAATAATTGGAGTTGATCCAGCCGTAACCGGTCGAGGAAAGCACGGAAACACCGGCGCGCGGATGCCGGATGAACATTTCGCCGATGGCGTTATTATTAGAAAAGGTGTTCGTAAAACAGGTCAGCGAATTGACAATAAAAGGCGTTTGCCCGTTAAATTCCTCAAAAGCGCTGTAGGGCAGCACGTAGTTATCCCAAGTGTATCCGCCGCCGTGTCCCAGGTAATTGATGCAGTACACGCCGTCATTGATAAATTTGACCAAGGTGTCCGTCGCATAAACGCCGGCATCAAAATCACCGGTAACGTGGGAGTCGTAGAGGTAGAGCCGGTCCGACTGCACGTAATCCGGCGACACCGTGTTGATATAATCTTTCATCTGCCGCTTGAATTCCGGCTCCGGGCCCGTTAGCAGGGCAGTCCTGTTCATGGCTTGTTCCGGCATTTCCATGCGGTCGAAAATTTTGATCTTGGCGATAATGCTGTCCAGCTGCTCTGCCGTGCTGACGGGCAGGCGGCCCAGGGACATTTCCAGCATAAAGTCATCGTCGATATCCACGAACCAGTTTTCGGCGATAATGGCGCCGATGGCGCCGCTGGACTGATAGCGGATCACCGGCAGGGAATTTTTTGTACCCGTGTCGCCGATGAACAATACATAGTGCGGGCGAACAGTCCATTGCTCGTAAGCTTCGGTCAGGAAATTTTTAATTGCGTAGGGACTTTCGTTGCCATAGTTGTATTCATCATAGATCCGCTCGAGCTCGTAAATGGCCGGGGTAAAGCCCATTTCTTGCTTATGTTCCGCAAGCTCCCGGGCCTTTTCGTAAAAATCCTTGTGGGTCACGATCAGGTAATCGCCCTGCGGATCCGTATTGTAGTGTTCATTTTCTGAACGCAGAACATAACGCAGCGAATCGACCGTTACGATCCCGTATCCGGGCGTATCCTTTTTCCCGGGACCCGCGATCCGATAGATCTCGTCGCCGTCGCACATATCCTCAAAATAAATGGAGTAGAATACCTCTCCCTTAACGGTATCTTCCGGAGTAACGTAATAACCGCGGATCCAGTTCGTCCCGTTTTTCAGGATCAGCACGTCCGATGCCGAGCTAAGCCCTTTAACGCGGAAGAGATAGCGGCCGGGTCCGTACTGCGGTGAGAATTCCAGCCGGTTATCATGGGCTGTCATGTGGCGGTCGTAAGAGATTTTCAGCCAGTCGAAGAGGACTTTATCGTCCATGTAAGGATTATCTTCAAAGCCTTTGACGGAAATATTGATCTTATTCTGCCCGTGCTGCAGATACTGGTGCGAATACTGCATATCCATATTGCTGGAAATATTCGGCGTCTGCCCGTCCCATTCGTCTTCCAGCATATAGCGGTCATTCACCGTAACATAGATCTGGTGGTCCATTTCGTCATCCACCGAATAGGTCAGTCCCTGCATGCGCAAGGTAAATTCCACATTATAAGGGGAATCCTGCACCGGGTCCCAAAGATCGAAAGGAAATGAAACACTGCGACCCACGCTGATGGCCGGAGAGAAAAAGCGGTGCTCGTACTGGTGGGACAATTCTTCTTCGTGCAGGCGGGCCAGGCTTTCGTAAATCTGATTTTTCTCGATGTGGACGGTACTGCGGAATTTATCGTTCTCCTGGGGCAGGAAGGTTGCGTTTCCCGTAATCTCGCTGTTTTCCTGAATATAGCGCAGTCCGCTGTTGTCTCCCCAGTTCATCAGGATCACATCAAAATCGCTGAAGGGGTTGTAGCGATAATCGCCGTAGGGATTTTTCATTTCGGGAACAGAGAACTGCACAACATCGTGGTACTGGAAGGTTTCGTAACCCCTCTCGTAGGTGCTGGTCACACGGCAGGGGATCTGCGTTCCCCACCAAAACAATTTGATGTTATCGGGTTGCAGCAGGCGCAGGTCAACACCCTGATCGGCAAGGTCCTGTCCGCTGATCTGGTACATGCCCGCTTCACGAACATAGAGCGCCAGGTATTCCTGCGGCAGATCCGCTTTCCGCGAGGCGGGTTTCGCCAGGGAAATTTGACGGACCTCTGATAAGTCGGCTTTTTGCAGACTGCGGTTTTCGGTTGAGAACAACTGAATATCCGCCCGGATCAGCGCACGGACGCGGCCGCCTTCCTGCGGTATCAGCGGAGTGATCTCCAGCAGGCTCCCGACACCCGGTATCTCCCGGATATGCACAAAATCCTGCAGATCACGTATGTTCAGTCCGTCAATCGCGATGGGGTCGATCTCACCGTAATCAGACGGAAGCGCAGGAGCCGGCAGGCTGCTTTCTTCCGGGTTCACAATGCGATATGCAAGCCGGTCGGGCGCATTGCTCAGCATAATCGAATACAGGGGATAATAGCGTCCTTCGTAAAAAAAGCTGCCGCTGATGCGGCTGTCGCTGATGTGCCCGTTTTTTATAAAACTCTGCAGTTCCGCATCGGCGATTTCCCAGTGATAGCGGTATGCGTCCGCCGTTTCTTCCCGTGTCCAGCTCGCCGCACTCGCTATTCCGATAGCGGCAAGCAGAAGCAATAAAAGGACCTTAGCGGTTCGATAAATAGGTATACAGGGATGTGCGCAATTCATCCTCATTTAAATCCCGTTTTAATTTTCCCTGATGCGCGATAGAGATCCTGCCGGTCTCTTCCGAGACAATGATCACCATTGCGTCATTTTCTTCCGAGAGTCCCAGACCTGCCAGATGCCGTGTTCCGATCGTAGGGTCCAGTTCAATATTCTCGCTCAGCGGCAAAATGCATTTTGCTGCAAGGATCTGGTCTTCGTAGATAATAATGGCTCCGTCGTGCAGGGGCGAGGCCGTATTAAAGATCGACAGGATCAGGTCGCGATTCACTTTGGCATTAATGGTCACTCCGCGGTCAATGATGGTTTTCAGGCCGCTGTCCCGCAGAACCACCAGCAGGGCGCCAAGTCCCGCACGCTTGAGTTCAAAGGCCGATGTTATGATCTCCTCGGTCTGGCTGTTGTCGTTCTTGGACAGCCAGCGTAACAGGGGATTTTGGCCGATATACAATAAAATACGCCGCAGTTCCGGCTGAAAGAGAATAATGAAGAGGATCACCCAAACCGTGACCAGCCGGTCAAAAAGCCAGGCAGTAGCCCTTAAATTGATCATCTGTGCCAAAAATCCCAGTACGGCGATCGCGATCATGCCGTAGAGCATCTGACTTGCACGGGTGTCACGAAAAAGGAGATAAGTCCCGTAAAAAACAAACGCAACCACAACCACATCAATGATATCGATGAGGCTGACGGAAAATAAACCGATGTTAAAGAGATCTACCATACCTGTTTCAGCACCTTGATCGCCTGAACGGTTTCGGCTACGTCATGAACACGCAAAACATGTACGCCGCGGATCGCAGCCAGGCAGGCAAGCGCCAGGGAACCCGGCAGCCGTTCCGCGGCGGAAGCTCCGCTGATATCTCCGATCACCCGCTTCCGGGAAGCACCGATCATCAGCGGATATCCTAAGTCTAAAAATAGTTCAATCTTCTTCAAAATGGTAATATTATCTTTACTGCGTTTGCCAAAGCCAATGCCGGGGTCGAGAATAATGGCCTCTTTCCGGATCCCCGCATTTTCGGCATAAGCAATCCGCTCCCGGAAAAAATCCCCGATCTCCTGCAGCACATCAATATAAAGCGGGGCGTCCTGCATGGTGCGCGGAAGGCCTTTCATGTGCATCAGGACAATCTGTGCTTTGCTGCCTGCTACAACTTTAGCCATGCCGGGGTCAAAACGTAACGCGGAAATGTCGTTGATAATCGCAGCACCGCAACGCAGCGCCGCTTCCGCGACGACAGCCTTGCTGGTATCCACGGATACCCTTGCGCCCAGGCCGCAAACCGCCTCCAGGACCGGCATGACGCGGTCCAGTTCCTCCTGGGGGGAAACGGGTTCCGAACCCGGCCGGGTGGATTCGCCGCCGATATCGATGATATCGGCACCTTCTTCCAGCATTTTTTCGGCACGCGCAAGTGCCGTTCCCGTATCGCGGTAACGGCCCCCGTCATAAAAGGAATCGGGGGTCAGATTCAAGATCCCCATGATGCGCACAGCGATTGTATTAACCATTTTCTATCAAAGAGCTATGATTTTTTCTTTGCTTCGACCCCTTCTGCCACAAGGATCGCTTCCAGCTGCTCGCGGTCCAGGGATTCTTTTTCCAGCAGGGCGTCCGAGATCTTTTTCAATGTGCTAAAGTATTCTTTCAGCACGGCTTTTGCACCTTCATGAGCGGCGCTGACAATGCGCTGCACTTCTTGATCGATCTTTTGCGCCGTGGCCTCGCTGTAATTTTTGGTCGTACCGAAATCCCGGCCGATAAAGAGTTCATGCGGATTGGACCCAAATGCAGTGACACCCAGCTCATCGCTCATACCCCATTCACAGACCATTCGGCGAGCCAGGTCGGTCGCGCGTTCAATGTCATTGCTGGCGCCGGTGGTAATATCGTTGTTCATCAGCTCTTCGGCGACACGGCCGCCCATCATGACCTGAAGCTGGGCATTGATATATCTTTTACTGTAATTGTATTTGTCCGTTTCGGGAAGCATGTGCGTTACGCCCAGCGCCCGGCCGCGGGGAATAATGGTAACCTTGTGCACGGGATCGGCGTCCGGCAGCATCAGGCCGACCAGCGCGTGTCCGGCTTCGTGAATGGCCGTAATCAGTTTGTCGTTGTCGCTGAGGATCATGGAGCGCCGTTCAGTGCCCATCATTACCTTGTCCTTCGCCTCTTCCAGATCTTTCATTGTTACGGATTTATGGTTTTTGCGTGCGGCAAGCAGGGCGGCTTCATTTACCAGGTTTGCCAGATCGGCGCCCACCATGCCGGGCGTGCCTTTTGCCAGTATCTTCAAATTGACATTCGGCGCCATTTTGATATTTTTAGTGTGAACTTTCAGAATGCCTTCACGGCCCAGTGCATCCGGGACATCCACCACGATCTGGCGGTCAAAGCGCCCGGGGCGCAGCAAGGCAGAGTCCAGAATGTCGGGGCGGTTGGTCGCGGCAATCACGATCACGCTGGCATCGGAATCGAAACCGTCCATCTGAACAAGCAATTGATTCAGGGTCTGTTCCCGCTCATCGTGACCGCCTCCAAGTCCGGTACCGCGCTGGCGCCCCACAGCGTCAATCTCATCGATAAATACGATGGAAGGCGAGTTCTTCAGCGCCTGTTCAAAAAGTCCGCGGACCCGGCTTGCGCCGACTCCGACAAACATTTCCACAAAATCCGCGCCGGATATGCTGTAAAAAGGCACCTTGGCTTCCCCTGCAACCGCTTTGGCCAGCAAGGTTTTGCCGGTGCCGGGAGGACCCAGCAGCAATGCGCCGCGCGGTATCCTTCCGCCCAGGCGCTGAAAACGTTCCGGGTTTTTTAAAAACTCAATGATCTCCTCCAATTCCTCTTTTGCCTCATTGCAGCCGGCAACATCCTCAAAGGTGATCTTGGAATTCTCCGGGTTGAATTTTTTGGCCGGATTGGTATTGCCAAAGGAGAATATGCCGCCGCTTCCACCGTTCCGGTTCCCGGCCATACGGCGCATGATAAAGATCCACACCGCGATGATCACGATCCAGGGAAGAATGTTGATAAGAATATCTTTAAAGCCGACCGTCTGCTCCTTGAACTCGTATTTCAGCCCGGCGTCGTCCCATTGTTTTAAAAGTTCCGTATCCAAATGCAGTATGGTCACCCGATAGCCGGGATATTCCACCTCGCGTCCGTTTACGTATTCCACCAGGGGTTCCTTGAATTTTCCGGACAAGGTCGTTCCTTCCAGGATCCCGCTCTCGATCTTTCTTTCTTCCAGAAACTGACGGAACTGGGTATAGGTCAGTTTTTTTTCGTCCGAAGACCCGGCATTTCCAAAGATTTGCGCCATGATCAGCAGAACAATGACCAGTCCGATCCAGATCAGCGGCGTCTTGGGAACCTTTACCGGTCCCGGAAATTCGGGTCCTTTCCCCGGTTCGGGCCTGCGGGGAGGTTTATTTTCGGGACTCCCGTCCGGTCCGTTAAAAAAGGCCTTGTACATAAAATCTCCTTTACAGCCTTTTAATATACTAAACATTTACAGGATAAGGTTCCTTTTTTATGGCTTTTTATGCATATCCATAGCAAAAATGTCCCGCAGACGCCGGTATTGCTGGTCAATATCCAGGCCATAGCCGACCACGAATTTATCGGGGATCTCAAAGCCCACATATTCGGGCTCCACATCCACCTGGGTAATCTCACGCTTATACAGCAAAGTGATCACGCACACGGAGGCGGGACGGCTGTTCAGAAAATGGTTGCGAAGAAAATTGATGGAGAGTCCGGTATCGATGATATCTTCGACCAGGATAACATCGCGGTTGCTAATATCGGCGCTGATGTCCTTGATAAGGCGGATGGTCCCGCTGGAACTGATCTTGTGGTAAGAGGAAATTTTAATAAAATCCATTTCGGCCTCAATGCTCATCGCCCGCAAAAGGTCCGCCATAAAATAAAAACTGCCGTTCAGCACGCCGATCATGATGGGGGGTTTGCTGCGTTTTTCATAATCTGCGGAAATCTGTCGCGCTATCTGTTTTACGCGTTCCTGGATCTCTTCTTCCGAAATGAGCAAGTCCAGGACTTCGCCGTCGAATTCGCCGCCGTATTCCAGTGTCAATGTTTTCTTAATCATGATTTTCTCCGGATTTTGTATAGGTGATCATTACGCAATCTTTATCTTCTTTTTCAAGGATGTATTCGCCGGAGCGTTTTACGCCGGGGATCCAGACAATGGTATCATCAATCAGGACAAGCGGGTACGTTTTTTTTATGCTTGCGGGTACCTTTTCGTCTTTCAGGATGTCGCTGAGTTTTTTATACTCTCCCCGCCCGAAGAGACGCATGCGGTCACCGTCCCGCCAGGAGCGGATACGCAATGTCTTGCTGAGTATCTTCGGTGAAAAGCAGGCGCTGTGCGGGTCCCCGGAAAGTAAAGCACGATCTGCAGATATCGCCCGCACCTGCAGCTTACCCTGCGGAATCCGGATGGTGGCGGAATCTGCGATCTTTATTTCAAGCGGATCCGTTTCCTCGCTTTGAGCGTCGCAGATCAGTGCATCGCGTTCTTTGATAAAGCGCCGACCTTGAAGGCGGGTTGTCCGCCCGCACTCCGCATTCAGGATAAACCGCTGCAGTTGCTCCGCCTGCCGGCGACTGAGATGTTCCGTAAAGAATTCCTGCAAAAGCGCCCGCTGCACCGCGTCTGAAGCCCTGCGGTAAGGGACAAGATCGAGGCGGAGAGCAGAAGCTTCCTTTTTTAGCGCTTCGGCTTTCAATTCGGCCGTATAATGTTCCCGGGTTTCCGCTGCGCTTTCCAGTGACGCCGCGGAGGCGGCAAGCGCATTTTCGGCATTCCGGAACCCGAGTTCGGCAAGAAGGGGCATGAGGCGGTGGCGAATACGATTCCGGACAAAGCGCTGATCGCGGTTGCTGATATCTTCGCAATATTTCAGATCGTGTTCCGTAGCGTAACGCTGCAATTCGCTGCGCGGGATGTCCAGCAGCGGCCTTCGGTAAATGCCGCGCTTCCGCGGGATACCCTGAAGTCCCGCTATTCCCGCTCCGGTAAGCATGCGGTACAGGATGGTTTCCGCCTGATCACCGGCATGGTGCCCCGTCATCAGGGCGTCTGCACGGCAATCCTTTACCCATTTTTCAAAAACGGCATAACGCCGTTCGCGGGCCAGGGCTTCAGTACCCCGATGTCCTGCAGATTGCTGCGCGGATTTCTGCATCAGCTTAAGTTTTTCTTCCAGATAAGGCAAGCAGTGTGCCTCGGCCAGTGCACGGCAGAATGCGGATTCCTGCGGATCCGCTGACGGTCGCAAACCGTGATCGATATGTCCCAGGATCAGCTCCCATTCCCAGGCCGGCTGCAGTTCCAGCATCAGGTGCAGCAGTACCACACTGTCCAGCCCGCCGGAAACGGCAAGCACAAGACGGTCCCGCTTGCGGGCAAGCGCGTGATGCAGCAGAGTCTGATTTACGCTTTGTGCCAGCCGGGACCATTTCATAGAAACACCTTTAGGGATTTTCAGTCTACTCGGAGTTTTAGAAATTTCCGTTTCCCCACTTTCAAGATATCGCCGTCCCGGATCCGCAGCGGCTCCACAGGTGAACCGATACGATTTCCGTTCAGATAGACGCCGCCCTGGGCGATCAGGCGCTTGGCTTCGCCGCCGGACGTGCAAAGCCCGCTTTCCAGCATCAGTTTTGCAATCAATATTTCCGTTTCTGCACAGTGATATTCGGGAATGTCGTCCGGCACTTCCTTGTTGACAAACACGGTATTGAAATGTTCGCGTGCACGGTCGGCGGCACCGGCGTCGTGATAACGCCGAACCAGATGCCAGGCCAGTTCATGTTTGACATTCCGGGGATTCTCGCCTTCTTTCAGGGCTTTTTCATAAGCACGGATCTTTTCGGAGGAAAGGCCGGTCACCAGCTTGAAATAGCGGATGATCCTATCGTCGCCGATGGACAGAGTCTTGCCGTACATGCTTTCCGGGGATTCCGTAATACCGATGTAATTGTCCAGCGATTTGGACATCTTTTCCTTGCCGTCCAGTCCCTCCAGAATGGGCATGGTCAGGATCACCTGGGCTTCCTGGCCATATTCGCGCTGAATGTCGCGGCCGACCAGCAGGTTAAATTTCTGGTCCGTGCCGCCGAGTTCGATGTCCGAACGGACGGCAACACTGTCGTAAGCCTGCGCCAGCGGATACATAAGTTCATGCATCGAGATGGGCTGGCCGCTTTGGTAGCGTTTTGCAAAGTCATCGCGTTCCAGCATGCGGGCGACCGTATAGAACGCCGAAAGTGCGATCACGTCACGAAAATTCAGGGGATCCAGCCATTCGGAATTGTAGCGGATCTCCAGTTTATTGCGCTCCAGAATAACACCTGCCTGTTCAAAATAGGAATGGGCATTCTCGCGGGTTTCTTCAAGACTGAGCGCGGGCCGGGTTTTATTCCTGCCACTGGGATCCCCGATCATGGCGGTAAAGTCACCGATAATCAGGACAGCCCGGTGGCCCAGATCCTGAAACTGGCGCATTTTGCCCAAAACCACGGCATGGCCGATATGCAGATCGGGGCGGCTGGGATCGGCGCCCAGCTTGACCCGCAGCGCAGTGCCGGTCCGAATGCTGTTTTCAATTTTTTTAACGAGTTCCTCTTCCGGGATGATCTCTTCCGCCCCCTCACGGATCAGGTCCATCTGTTCATTCAGCGGTGGAAACCGATGCATGGAATACTCCTTTATCTCAGTGTTTCATACTGCGTTCCATATTGCGTTTTTCATCACGTTCGGCAATGCTCTGCCGCTTGTCGAAGATCTTTTTGCCCTTTGCCAGGCCAATCTCGACCTTGATATGGTTTCCGGACCAGTACAGCGACAGCGGAACCAGGGTCAGATGCTGCTCTTCGCGTTTTTTTCGCAGACGTCGGATCTCTTTGCGGTGCAGCAGCAACTTGCGCGGCCGGACCGGATCCAGCTGTTCGTAACCGGCATGTGAATAGGGCGAAATATGCGCCTGAACCAAAAACATTTCGTCATCGTGGATGTTGCAATACGCCTCGCGGATATTGATCTTGCCTTCGCGGATCGCCTTGACTTCCATTCCGTGCAAAACAATGCCGGTCTCGATCTTTTCAAGAATATGGTAGTCGTGCCAGGCTTTGCGGTTTTGCAGTATCACTTTTTCCATGAAAAGAATATAAGGAAGTTCGGCAGGAATGAGAAGCCGAAATTGCTTAAAGAATGTCGAGGTGTCGAGATGTTGAGGTGTCGAGATGTCGAGGTGTCGAGGTGAATGTTGATTTGTTGATCTGTTGATTTGTTGATATTATATGAGATCTGAAAACTATCCTATACATCCTGCTGTGTCCGCCGAAGTCTTGACGAAGGCGGATGATTCTGTCTATAAATGCTATTCTGCGTTCCCATTCAGCAGCAATCCCACCAGCCCAAAGCTTGTCATCAGAAAGCTGCCGCCGTAGGAGATAAAGGGCAGCGGTTTGCCGGTAACCGGCAGGAGTCCGACCGTCATGCCGACATTGATCAGGATATGGGCAAGCAGTGCGGCGGTGCCGCCGATGATGAGCATGGCGGAAAAGCTGCTTTTCGCCAAACCGGCCATACGCAGCCAGCGGATGATAAGAAAGCAGTAAATGAACAGGATCACACTGACCCCGATAAAGCCGAATTCCTCCGAAATGACCGAAAAAATAAAATCGGTGTGCTGTTCGGGAAGAAAATTCAAATGTGACTGGGTTCCCTGCAAGAATCCTTTCCCGTTCAGGCCGCCGGATCCGATGGCGATCTGCGACTGGATAACCTGATAGCCAGCGCCCATCGGGTCCAGGCGCGGATCCAGCATGGTAAGAATACGCCGCTGCTGATAGGGCTTGATGATGCCCCAGAAATAGGGCGTCAGCACGCCGACTAATACGTTGCCAAGGAACATGCCGACAGAGAATATCACGTTCTTATTGTTCAGAAAAATGACCAGCGCCAGAAGCAGACCCCAAACCAGGAAAACCCAGCTGCTGAAAGCCGCCAGCATGGTAATAAAAGGCACCAGAAGGAGAAAAATATAATAAAGCCGGTAACCGCTGGCAAAAAGCATGACGGCAAACACAACAATGTAGATCAGCGTCGTTCCCAGATCCGGCTGAATAAAGACCAGTCCGGCCGGAAGCAACAGAATGATCAGGGGATAAAATACGTATCCGAAATTGTCCGGCGACCGCCGGTTCTCGCTGAAGACCTTGGCCAGCATGATGATCAGAAGAAACTTCATATATTCCGATGGCTGGATCTGGAAGATGCCCAGGTTGATCCAGCGTGTCGTTCCATAGCCGATCAGTGAAAGGATAAAGGGAATGATCAGCAGACCGATGCCGGTCAGATAGAGCACTTCCGCATAGCTGAGCAAGAAACTCTTCCGCAGGGAGAAAAGAACGATCAGCATCAGAAGTCCGCCGACAAGACCCAGCATCTGTTTCCAGAAATACTGCATATTCGATTCCGAGCCCACAAAGTAGCTTGCACTGTAGATGGCCACCAGTCCGAAGGCGCTCAGAACAAATACCAGCACCAGCGTACTGACGTCGATCTGGGAAAATTTCAGGCTAAAAAAATCTTTGAATCTCATGACGTTCTCAAATAATACCAGGCTTTCAGAAGTTTTCCCGCAACGGGGGCGGCCGTATCGCTTCCCCCCATACCATGTTCAACAAAGACAGCGACGGCATAAGGGAAATCTTTCCGTTTGGAATAACCGATAAACCAGGCGTGCGCTTCTCCGTGCGGATTTTGTGCGGTCCCGGTCTTTCCGCACATATTCAGTCCGGGCACATTGGCGGTCCGCCCCGTTCCCCAGTTGGTCTGTACGGCATTCATCATGCCGCTTTCGATCTCCATCCATGTACTTTCGGCAATGCCTTCGATACGGTGAACCGGGTATTCGGGATACTCCATTGTTTTCGTTTTTGTAGAATGCACGGCCTTGAGCAGGTGCGGTTTCGGGTCTTTTCCCCGGGTTGCCAGAATGGCGGTATAGCGCAGTGCCTGCATCGGGGTTATCAGGACATCCCCCTGACCGATCACCATATTCAGCCAGGTGCCTTTCCACCATTTCCGGCGGCCGTACTGACGATCTAAAAAATCCCGGTCCGGAGCGATCCCGGGAAGTTCACCCGGCAGATCGATCCCGGTCAATTCTCCGAATCCCAGTTTTTTTTGAAAATAGCACCAGTCGTCCACTCCCAGTTCCAGGATTACGTTATAAAAATAAATATTACAGGAATGGGCGATCGCCTCATTCAGGTCTTCCATTCCATGCACATGGGAACAGCGATATTCGCGGCCGCCAAGCGCATAGATACCCGTGCACTCAAACTGGGTCTGCGGGGTGATGACCCCTTTTTCCAAAGCTGCGATCGCGGCTATCATTTTATAGATGGAACCTGCCGGATATTGCCCGCGGATCACGCGGTTAAAGAGCGGAATACGTTTATCCTGGCTGATGGAATCCCATTGCGCCTGGGTCAGGCTTTCGTTGAAGAGGTCCGGATCGTAACCCGGCGAGGAAACGGCGGCAATGATCTCGCCGTTCTCGTAGTTCATCAATACTGCTGCGCCATTGTGTATGCTCATCAGGGATTCCGCTTCCGCCTGCAGACGGCTGTCGATGGTAAGATACAGTGCATCGCCGGGTTTGGGGTTGATCTGTTCATAAGCCCGATCGTTCAGGGGCTTACCGACGGCATTGACCTGCTTATAACGGTAACCGCGCTCCCCTTTCAGTAAATGTTCATATTGCTTTTCGATGCCGTCATAGCCGACGAAGTCGCCGGGTTTGTATCCCTCCTGGCTGTATGTATAAAAATCCCTTGCCCGGATAGGTGCGGTGTAGCCCAGAATATTCCCGCTTTTTATATCGTTCAGGTACTCGCGGACGGGGTCAAATACCACCTCCACTCCGGGCAGATCCAGAATATTTTCATTGATGCAGGTGTTGGTCTTAAAATCGATGTTCCTCTGAACAACGGCGGGGCGGTAGGCGCCGACCTGGTTACGCTTCATGTTTTCCTGAAGGGTGCTGACCGGAACCTTACAGATTTCCGAAAGCTTTTGCCAGGTTTGGGGGTGCTGGCGGATCAGGTCGGGATAAACCACCAGATTGTAGGAAGGAATGTTATAAATCAGCTTTCGCCCGTCCCGGTCGTAAACCAGCCCGCGCGGCGCGGCAATATCGGTCCGGTTCAGCATGTTCCCCATTGCCTGGCTGCGGAAGCTCGCATGCCGAATGATCTGGAGGTCGAAAAAACGAATGACGAGAATCCCAAAAAGCAAAACGGCAAGAATAATGATCGTAAGAAGACGGTATTTGTTGATGTTGTTTTTCGATTCCTGGTGCATTCCCGGTCCCCCCTTATTTTTCACGCAGGGGAAATATCATGTGGACCAGCATCAAAATCAGAAAGGTGTACGCGCTTTCCGGAACGGTATAGCGGTAAATCACGGTCAGCCAGTTGATAAAACCGGCATAGTAAAGCAGATTGTAAAACAGATAATACACAAAGATCAGGCCGAAGAGGCTGATAAAGAAAACGAGTTTTTGCGAACGGAGGATCAGCGGCAAGGTTTTTAAAAGCGTAAAAACGAGCAGTGTCTTTGCCAGGGGAGACAGACCCCAGTAAAGCAGTGCGCCGGGAAGCACGAGTTCCTGCAGCAATCCGAAGCAAAAAGCCGCAATGATGGCAATCAGTGAACTTTCGCGCAGCGCGATAACGAAAAGAAAAACCAGCAGAATGTCGGGACGTATCCCGGCAATTCCGATAAAATCGTTGAAAATGATCCCAATGAGGAATAGCAGGCTTAGCAGCGGGTACAGAATAAGCGATGATTTTTTTTCGTTAACGATCATGAATGAATATAAACACTTCCCGTAAATTTTTAAAAGGTACAAAATACTCGCCTTCGATCAGATAAGTAAAACCGTTTTCCGAAGACGTCACTTTGGTGATTCGTCCTACGGGGATATTCTCCGGATAGATCTCCGAAAGTCCGGATGTCATTACCGTCCAGCCTTCACGTACATCAACACTGGTCGGAATATCGTCGATCACAAAGATGTTTCCGTGATGCCATTTCAGGATACCGTAAACCCGCACGGGATTGATGCATATGCTCAGACGGGCCTCCGGCTCGGCGATCATGCCGGCCAGACTGCTGCGATTGCCCACCGCGATTACGCGTCCGACCAGCCCCTCTTTATTCACGATCACAGAATTTTCTTTCACATTATCGCGTTTTCCCCGGTTTAGCGTAATGATATTGGTGCCGTCCTTAAATCCCTTATACACGATCAGTGCCGGCAAAAGCTCGTATTTGCTGGTATCCCGGAAACCCAGCATGTCCCGCAAGCGCTGGTTTTCCATCATCAGGCTCTGTGCTTGCGCCAGTTCCCGTTTCAGCAGGAAGACATCTTTGCGCAGCTGCCGGTTTTCTTCCATCACGCGGCGCTTGTGCTCCTGTTCGATCAGCGGTTTTTTGATGACGCTGGTAAAATCCTGCCAGCGCGTCTGCAGGACCAGAACGACGTGATTTTCCGTACGGGATAAGAGAAGAAGGGAGACACCCACAAAAATGACGGTCAATATCTCCAGGTGTTTGCGAATAATGAAGTCATATAGTTTGCTCAGCATCTACAACAGGATATCAATATAGTTTTCAAGGTTTTCCAGAACCTTTCCGGTGCCTTTGGCCACGGAGAGCAGCGGCTCGTCGGCGATCATCACCGGCAAATTGGTTTCACGCCGCACCCGTTCGTCCAGTCCGTTCAACAGTGAACCGCCGCCGGTCAGAATGATGCCCCGGTCCATAATATCCGCCGAAAGTTCGGGCGGCGTATGCTCTAAAGTGCGTTTGATGGCCGCGATCATCATTTCAATGGTCTTTTGCAAACATTCGGATACATCGTTGGCGTCCACTTCCACCGTCCGCGGAATACCGGTAAGAAGATTGCGGCCTTTGACCGCGATGATCTTTTCATCCATCGGGATCGCCGAACCGACCGCTTTTTTGATCTCTTCGGCGGTCCGTTCTCCGATCAGCAGGTTATGTTTGCCGCGAAAATAATGTACAATGGCGTTGTTCATTTCATCCCCGGCAACCCGGATGGATTCCTTTGCCACCACGCCGTTCAGGGCAAGCACTGCGATCTCGGTGGTTCCGCCGCCGATATCGACGATCATACTCCCGATCGGCTTGCTGATATCAATGCCGATGCCGATCGCCGCGGCGACCGGTTCCTCGATCAGGTAGACCCGGCTGGCATTTGCACGTTCGGCGCTTTCCTGTACCGCGCGTTTTTCCACTTCCGTAATGCCGGAGGGTACGCAGATCACGATCTTGGGCCGGGCAAAACGCGAAAGCTGGATCTTTTTGATAAAACCCTGCAGCATTCCGTCGGTCATTTCAAAATCCGCGATCACCCCGTCTTTCATCGGACGGATGGTCGCGATATTCGGGTGCGTGCGGCCCATCATTTCACGGGCTTCATTGCCGACCGCAATGATCTTGCCGGTCTTGGTCGATTTTGACACAATGGACGGCTCATTGATCACAATGCCCTGCCCCCGCATAAAAATCAGGGTATTCGCCGTCCCGAGATCTATTGCAATATCGCTGTTTAACCATTTGAACATACTCATATCGGGTCCTCAATTTTAGACGAGCCACCTGCCGGATTCGAACCGGCGACCTACGCTTTACGAAAGCGTCGCTGCTACCAGCTGAGCTAAGGTGGCATTAAGCTCATTAATATACTATCTTCCGCGAAAAAAACATAAATTTTCTAAACTTATTTATTTTCACCGTCTTCAAGCCACGCCTTGATCTTGCCGTACAGCGCTTCGGCGGTCAATCCGTATTTTTCGGCAAGCACCGCTTGGGGCGCCGATGCGCCGAAATGGTCTAAGCCCACGCAGAGCTGCGGGTTTTTCGCGAGTGCATCCCAGCCCAGGCTTACGCCCGCTTCCACACTGACCAGCGGGGTCCTGCCCGGCGGGATCAGCCGTTCGCGGTAGCCCTTGTCCTGCCGCAGGAATGTTTCCAGTGAGGGTACCGAAAGAACCCGTACGGCAAGGCCTTCCCTTTCCAGTTTTTCCGCGGCTTCCAAAGCAATTCCCAGCTCCGATCCGGAGGCGGCAATGATCAGTCCCGGCTGTCCGGAGCTGTTTTTTAAGATATAGGCGCCTTTGTCAAAATCGGGGTCAGCATTGCCGTCCGAATGCAGATCGGGACATTTTTGCCGGGTCAGGACCAGGGCGCTCGGACCGTCTTTGCGGCGCAGCGCCGCCAGCCAGGCCTGGGCGGTCTCCGTTTCGTCCGCCGGCCGCAGCACCTTCAGACCGGGGATCAGACGCAGGGACATCAGTTGCTCCACCGGCTGGTGGGTGGGTCCGTCCTCACCGACGAAAATGCTGTCGTGCGTAAAGACAAAGATCACCTGCTGTTTCATAATGGCTGCCAAACGCAGGGAGGAACGCATGTAATCCGAAAAGACCAGAAAGGTTCCGCCAAAGGGGATCAGTCCGCTGCCGTAAAGGGCCATGCCGTTCATCAGGGCGCCCATGCCAAATTCGCGGATCCCATAAAAAATGTTCCTGCCGCCGAAATTTGTACGCTCAAGGCGTCCGCCCTCCTTGATCATGGTCAGATTGGAGGCCGCCAGGTCCGCGGAACCGCCGATCAGACCCGGGATCTGCCTGGCCAGTTCCTGCAAGAGGTAACCGGAATGCGCACGGGTGGAATTGGCCTTTGCAGAACGGTACTGCAGCAATGTTTCCTCAAGGTGCGCCGGGAGTTCTTTTTCGGTCTGACGGCGGTATGCCTCATAGATCTCCGGATTCTTTTTCTTCCAGCCGGAAAAATCCTTTTGCCATTTGAGATGTATTTTTTTGACCTTTTTTACGTAGTCTGCAACATGATCGCGGACTTTGTCGGGAATGTAAAAAGTTTCTGTTTCGGGAAAGCCCAGTGCGCGTTTTGTCGCCAGCAGTTCTTCTGCACCCAGCGGAGCTCCGTGCGCGGCGGAACTGTCCTGTTTATTCGGACTGCCGTAACCTATGTGGGTTTTTGCAATGATCAGCGTGGGGCGCCCTTTTTCTTTTTGTGCGCCGCGGACCGCCTGTTCGATCTGCCGGTGATCGTGTCCGTCGATATCGATCACCTGCCATCCGTACGCCTTAAAACGCATGTTGACATCTTCGCTAAAGGTCTGGTCCGTTTTTCCATCAATGGTAATCCGGTTGCTGTCATAGATACAGATTAGTTTCCCCAGGCCCAGATGCCCCGCCAGCGATGCGGCCTCGTGGCTGATCCCCTCCATCAGATCTCCGTCCGTGCAAAAGCAGTAAACATAATGCTCGCCGAAGAGGACATGCTTTTTATCGTTCCATTGTTCCGCCGCGATCCTGGCGGCAAGCGCCATACCCACCGCATTCGCAAAGCCCTGCCCCAGCGGTCCGGTGGTAGTCTCCACTCCGGGAATATCACATTCGGGATGCCCGGGTGTTTTGGATCCCCACTGGCGGAAAGCTTTCAGCTCGGAAAGCGGCATATCATACCCGGCCAGATGCAATAGCGCATATAAGAGGGCCGATCCGTGTCCGCCGGACAGCACAAAACGGTCGCGTCCCGGCCATTCGGGATCTTCGGGATCATAAACCAGGATGCGGGTCCAGAGTACCGCAGCGCAGTCTGCCATTCCCATGGGAAGTCCGGGATGCCCGGAATTGGCTTTTTCCACCATATCCGCCGCTAACAGGCGTAAGGTATCCGCTGTTTGTTTTAACATGATCGTTACTCCGCTTTTCACGGACTTAATTTATGATGATTCCTGCTCTTTTAAAACACCTTTTCAGGCGGGGGAAGAAAATAAAGCCTTGATATCCCAGGGCGGGAACAATAAATTATCGTTATATCAAAGGTGACCGATGTATAAAAAATCCGCCCTGTTCTCTTGTTTAATGCTTTTACTCCCGCTAATCCCCGCCTTTTCTGCGGTGGAATTTCTGGGTTTGGAAGCATTGCAGGAAGCGGATCGCGTACGTCTGGACTGGGCAACTTCCAGCGAAACGGCGAATCAGGGCTTTATACTAGAACGAAAAAGCGATTCCCTCGCCGCCTGGGAGGCTTTGAACGATTATCTGCACAATGACGACTTGCGCAGTCCGGGCAGCGTCAGTTACCGGACGGATTATTCGTACATCGATTCTTCGGTCCGTGTGGGCGAATGCTACCATTACCGTCTTTCCGGTGTCGATATCGCCAGCAATATCGGACGTTTGGACAGTCTTTGCATTTGCCTCTCCGGTACCGGTGTTAAAAAACTTTTTCCCCTCGATTTTGCATTCGAAGCCTTTCCCAATCCCTTCAATCCCGAGGTGAAGCTTTCTTTTAATAATCCCGGCGGAAAAAACATCGGGATCGATATCTATAGTCTTCGCGGGGAAAGGATCATGCGTTTCCGGAGCGCCGGCACGGGTCCGGAAAACACCTTGCTGATCTGGAATGCCGCAGAATTCCCGGCCGGGGTTTATCTGGCCGTTCTAAAAGTCGATGGATTTCCGGCGACCACACAAAAACTGCTTTACCTGAAATAGCAAATTTCATTTCGATGATAAATCATTGCCCTTTGCCGGCAAAGGGCGGGTTGGACAATGGGAAGTGGGCGCTGAGGGACTCGAACCCCCGACCCCCTGCTTGTAAGGCAGGTGCTCTAAACCAGCTGAGCTAAGCGCCCGGAATTTCAAGCGGGATATTATAAAACGAAAGCCCTTGTTTTGCAAGAAGTAAAACGTCTGTGAAGATATTTGCATACCGGAAACATGAATGCCGGATCCCTGCATACAAATTTCACCTTATTTCAAAAAGGCCATTTTTCCCGTTTGTGTGCGGTCTTTCTGTGTCAGGGAATAAAGATAGATACCGCTGGAATAAGCGCTCATGTCGATATGCATTTCGTTTATGCCCGGCCGGGGTTCCTGCAGTGTCTGCCGCAGGATCTGCCTTCCGTTGAGGCTGAAGATCCGCAGCTCCACGGGATCCTGCCGCGATACGCGGAAATTCACGCTTGTCCGGGGATTGAAAGGGTTGGGATAATTCCCGATCAGCCGGATGTCAAAATCCGGGAGCTCCGTTTCCGCAATTGCCGAGTAGATCAGACTGACGGCGCCGCTGCGCTGCGTATTTCCGCGGTGCATGGGCCAGGCGATTTCGCCGGCAGAGCCCTTCAGATCGATCACCGAAATTCCCGAATAGCTGCCACAGATCATTTCATTATCGCCGTCATTGTCAATATCCGTGACCGCAAGGCCGGATTTGGAAAGATAGCGGATATTGACCGGAAAGCCCGGAAGCGCTTGTGCCCGGGTTTCGTAAGCCCGGATCCGCCCGTCGTTTCCAATAACCAGTATGTGCGCTGCGCCGTTGTTTTCCGTTCCCACATCCGCAGCGGCCAGGGAATGGTATACCGGACTAATCTGTATCGGCCAGCCGGAAGCGGTGACACCGTTCATCACATCCAGTAAATAGATATTTCCCGCGGTTGTCCCATAAGCGGCGTAAAGCTGCTGATCAAGGGTAAAGACCGCCGGCGACGCTTTAATACCGCCGATACCGTCGATCATGAAACGCAATGTTCCGTCCGTATCGTAGGCATACATATCCCCCAGATCATTGGCTGCAAGAATGACGGCATTTCCGTTGCTGTTGATGACAATCTGCGGTTCGCTGTCGATCCCACCGGAAGTGCTTTGCGGCCAGCCGGGCAGACTGTTGCCGTCCGCAGTGATGACATCCAGTGTTCCGCCAAGTCCGCCATAAACGATCTCGTCCCGGCCATCAGCATTCAGGTCCGCCAGGGCAACGCCACTGCGGATATTCTGTGCGCAGTCCCTGGGAAAACCGGCGACATCCGTGCTGTCATGGTTCAGTACATAGATCTTTTTATCGTAGGCGCCGAATACGATCTCCGGTTCGGGATCCGCATCCACATTGCCAACGGCGGGAGTGGCGGTAACAAAACCGCCCACATTCCGTTTCCACACAAGGGCGCCGCCGATGTCATAAGCGCGGACTTGCTTGTCAAACAAGGTGCAGATGATCTCCGGATCCCCGTTGCCGTTCAGGTCCGCCAACGCAAGACCGCCGACCGTACTTCCGGTCTGCACCGGGAAGCCGTCCCGGACGCTTCCCTCGTGGTCCAACGCATAGATATTCCCGCTTTTATCGGCAAAAATAATATCCTTATATCCATCGCCATCAAGATCGGCAAACAGCGGGGAAATCTCGACGGAACTCCCCGTAATGAAGGGGAATCCCTGCTGGTCCAAACTGAGCGGAATGTTAAAGGAAAGACTTTTACGATAGGGTTTTTCACTGTTCTCATTTGCCTTTAGCTGCAATTCGAAGGTGTATTCCCCTGCCAGCAGCTGCGGCGAAAATTCGACCATAAAACCGTCGTCGCTGTTATAGGAGCCCGTATCCTGGGGAATGTTGTTCCAGGTGCCGATACTGTCGATAATACTTATCCCGGCATGTGCCGTGCGCAGTATTGCATTGGGTGCTGCCGCTTCCATCCAGCCGGCTGCGTTCTGCAGTTTTATGCTAAAGCGGTAGCGTTCGCCCGGGTTCAGCACCGTATCCGCATCTCCCGCTTCGATGTTTCCGATATAATCCGAATAGGACAGCGAGGGCCACTGATCATAGACCAGCGATTTGAGGATGTTTACCCGGCCGCTGCCCAGCTGGCCGGCGTATGCGGGATTGATGTCATCGATGGGATCCGTATGCTCCAGCAGTCGCGCCGTGAGCCATTCGTTGGAGCTGTCCGGATACACGGATTTGATCAACGCCAGGCAGGAGGCGGTATAGGGAGAAGCCATGGAAGTTCCGCTCAGGCTGGCATACGGGGATAATTTTGTCAGGTAGGTGCTGTACATGTTCTCGCCGGGTGCGGCGATATCGACGCCGTAGAAATTATTCGCCGGATCCGCTGCACCGTAATTGGCCCAGGAAAACTTGTCCTGCGAATTGACGGCGGTCACAGAAATGACATTCTGATAACCGGAAGGATAATGGTATTCGTCGCTGGGATTCCCTTCGTCATCTCCATTCCCGGCGGCGGCGACGATCAGGGCTCCGTAGGTGTTGTATGCGGTATTGATGATCCCCTCAACAAATTCACTGTATCCGGGTCCGCCCCAGCTGCAGTTGATAATGTCCGCTCCGGCGCGGCCCGCGTGCAGAATGCCGTCGTAGCCGGAAGTGATACTTTGCGAGTCCTCGTCCCCGGTTGCTTTGATTGGCATAATGCTGACCCGGGAAACCGCAGAAGCCACGCCGATACCGTTATTGCTTACCGCACCGACCAGTCCGGCTACGTGCGTGCCGTGGCTGTTATTGATCGGCATGGGATTGTTGTCATCATCCACAGCGCCGGCGTTCGCGTTGGTGTCCCAGCCAATAATATTGTCTTTTGCGCCGTCGCCGTCATTGTCGGCACCGTCCGAAAGCGCAGCGATCACATCGCGCAGGTTTGTCTTCCCGTCCCCGTTATAATCTTCCGCAAATCCCAGCGCCTCTTCCGCCGTTACCCAACCGTCACCGGAGGTGTCGATCAGGGCGAGGTAGCCGTCGGGGATCTCATCCTGGTTGATCCAGATATTTTGCCACAGATCGGGATGTGTATACTCCACTCCGTCATCGACGACGGCGACGACAATGCGCCGGCTGCCTGGCATTTCGCCGTTGGCGGTATCCCAGAGCTCCCAGGCTTCCAGGGCCTGGGTCTTGCGCAGGAACCACTGGTATTCATAGCCGGGATCGTTCGGGAAAGCGTACTTGCGCATAATAGGTTCGAGCTCGGCATGCGCAAGGGAGGGTGCGGAGCGTTTTAATTCCTCTGCCATCTGCGGGGATGCCGTTCTATCCGGCGAGAGGACCAATCTGTAGATGCGGTTCAAATACAGGTCGCCGTCATGTTCGTCGGGACGGGCATCGGAGATCCAGGGTTCCAGCCGGACGGCATTAAACTTCCGGATCAGCTTGTTCAATTCCGGATCCGGAGTCTCCATGCTTGCGCATTCCTTCGCCGTCAGCGGTTCTCGTTGCGGCGGCAGAGAAAAGAGAATATGGTTTTCATAGTAAGCTGCAGCGGCGGTCAGCAGTGAGCCGGTCAGCAGCAAGAGCAAAAAAGCGTAAAGGTGTCGTTTCATGGCATTCCCGTTTTTAGGTATAAAGGATATTAATTTTCCTTTACGAATCCAAGTTAAAACAGCCCGGAATTTACAACTTCGTCCCGGGAATTTCCCTTTTTCTCAAAAATTCGGGATGGATTTGCAGACCTTTCCATGACCCTTATATTCCTTAGTCGCATGCTTGTTTCTTTTTAATGCTTTTTGCTTAAAAATCCTTTTTATAAAAAACCCTCCGCAAAGGGAGGGTTTTTTATATTCATCTTCAGGATGTTATTTCAGCAGCGACATCTTCTTAATGTCGGTGAAATTACCCGATTTCATACGATAGAAGTAGACGCCGCTGGAGAGAGCGGAAGCGTCAAATCTCAGATCGTAGGCACCGGCATCCATATTGGTATTGACCAGTGTGCGCACATGGCGTCCCGTAATATCGAAGATCTCGATCATCGTCATTCCGGCTTCTTTCAATTCGAAGCGAATGGTCGTAACCGGATTGAAGGGGTTCGGATAGTTCTGTTCCAGCGCATATTTGGCGGGAACGATCTCATCCGTTGCCGTAAGGTCGATATCGATATCAAAGTAAGCGCGGATCAAGGGGTTTCCTGCCTTGTAGGGCACGATGGAAGTCCAGCCGCCGCTCGGAGCCTGCATGGTTGCAAGTCCCGAATAGGTGCTGCTGGCATCGAGTCCCAGCCAAGCGGGATAATCCGCTGTGGCGCCTTTGACGCCGATCCAGACGCTCTGACCTTCCTCAAGCACAACACCGCTGCCGGTAGCTGTCATCGGATTGGTCAGTTTAAAGGTGTTCCAGCCTTCAATGCAGGTTACCGGCGGCTCGATCTTCAGCCAGCTGTCGCCGGGCATGCCGTTGTCGTCGGCGTAGATTTTGATCTTGTAGGCATCGCCTTCCCAGGCGCCGAAGAACCGGAGTGCTTCAAGCTTTGCCGGATAGGTGCTTGGGGTAACTTTGACCACAATAACGGTATCCATTCCAAGTTCAAATATATCGTCGATTTCGCCGTCGTCATGGGCAATTTCTTCAACATCCGCCGGCGTAACAAAAATAGCTGCACCATTGCTGAGCTGGCCTTCAAAGTTGCCGGAAACGCAAACGACATAGTATTCATATTCAACAAGCGCAGTCGCGTTTTCGTCAACAATGCTGTTTGCCGTCAGATTTTCGGCCACTAATTCCAGGGTGGTTTTACTGGTTTCGCGGCGATAAACATTGTATTGCAGACCGGAATAGGTCACTTCGCCGTAGCCGGTAGCCCCGAAAGGTACCGAAGAGGCGTTATCGCTATAGAATCCAACACCCGGGTAATAGATCTTTACACCCATACCGTCATCAAGATAGGTTGCGGGATAATTGGCCGAACTTTCCCAGAACAGCATGACCCAGAATTCTCCGTTCCAGGTGATGTCCTCGGCACTGATGTCAACGGCATCGTAAGCGCTCAGCACCGGAACGAAATTGTCGCTCCAGTACAGAACGTTGACAAGCGAATCGATGCCGAACAGCGCAATGCTGACACTGTCGCTGTAAGGGTTCAAATTATAGAGCACATAATCCAGATCGGTAAAGGTAATATCTTTACCGCCGGTTGAATATTTCTGGCCAAGACCGAAACCGACAGTGGAATCGTTCCCGAAATAGGTCTGTGCCGGCCCGTAGTAGGCACCGATAGTTTCAGATGCCGGGGTGGTTGCCATAAAGGATTTCGGCATCTGATAGGTGCCGTCCATATTGTCCCAGCTGATGACGACATTGCCGTCGCCATTCAGTTCCGCGGCAACATTCATCGGGACCGGAAGATCGGGTTGGGTATAGACGACAAAGTCATCGATCATCAGACCGTCACCGGAAGGCAGATCGCCGTCGCTATGGAAATAGAAACGGAATTTGACCGTTTTCCCGGCATGGGGTGTAAGATCGCAGAGTTCGCCGTAGGCCCACTGGAAATCGTACCAGAATTCGGAGCCCTGGTTATAGACGTAGTTCGGCAGGGTCGGATCACCGGTCGGGTTCGAAATGGCGTACCAGGTCACTCCGTCATCCGGAGAAACTTCCAGGCGCCAGAAATCAACATCGGGGAATTCGCCGGTTTCGTCATAAAAACTCGGACGGAATTCAAAATTGCAGTAGATCAGCGTGGCGGGTTCATCCGGCAGGGTGATCGAAGGAGAGACAAAGTAGTCTTCCAGCAGAACCGCATAGGTCATATCGCCGTCGTAGTTCCTTGCGATATGTGTCGGTGACGGAATGGAATCGGTGGTCTCGTGGACCGTCCAGTAGGCACCCATCGCGGCATTGATCGCATAGGAGACCAGTCCGTCGTTGATACTGCCGTTGAATTCCGCATTGCCGGCGACATGAATACTGTCGACGAACATACCCAACAAAGAAGGGTCGTCCGTAACGTCGTACGCAGGGTCGGTAGCAAGGACAAAGCGGATCTTTACCGTCTGGCCGAGGTATTCAGCCAGGTTGACCGTAACCTCGCCCGCGTGAACGCCGGCCCAGCCGGGGATTCCGGGGCCCATGCCGAATTCATAACCGAAGGAATAGAGGCTGCTGCTGTTATAAGGAACACCGGAAACCGGGAGAACGGACCAGTTCGCACCGTCATCGGTGGATATCTGGACGTTACCGCCGTCCCAGCCGTCATAACCGGCAGGTTCGCCGCCGGGACCTTCGGTGTAGATCTCCAGATCAAAGGTCATAATGCTGTCCGGACCGCTGAGGGCAACCGCCGGGGTTTCCAGCGCGACCAGCCAGTGGCTTATATAACCTTCCTCAACAAGATCGGCGCACCACCACAGAGAATCGCCGGTGCCGTAGACATCCAGCAAATGCCATTCACCCCGGGGATCCGGGGCAGTCCCGTCAAACTGGGTCCATCCCGGTGCTCCGTTTTCAAAATTTTCAAAGTACACGATCGTTACGGCCGTGGTGTCAACTGCCAGCACAGGAGCCTTTAACATTGCTGTTTCGGGTTTCTGCACTACGGAAATTTCCTCGATCATCATCGGCGCAGATTTAATTTGAGCCTGCGGCAATGTTGATCTGGGTTCACCAGACTTGACTGTCGTGTCGCTTTGAGGCGCCACGGCCGCAAACAATGCGACGGCGGCGATCAGTAACAAAGCAACTACACGTTTCATGTGTGTTCTCCTTTCTCAAGTTTTTGTTTTTTTATTAAAATCCAACCTGGATACTTACCTGATTTACGAATCCTAATAATCCGTAACTTACAAAAGCGTAATCAATATTCAAAGGTTTACTGTTCAAATCAAGATCCAGACCGACACCCGCGGAAAAACCGGCCTGATCGTAATTAAAGTGATATCCCGCCCGCAGGGCAAGCATCTCCCGGAAGGAATATTCCAGTCCGGTATTAAAACGCAGGAAGTGGTCCATGGGATCGTTGCCATCCAGCGACCAGGTCAGGCGGTGTACGGGATTTTTTAGGATTTCGCTGTTCGGACCGAGGATATCGAGCATAATCCCCATGCGGAATACCAGCGGCAAGGACCATTCCAGCGTATTGAGGCGGGCTTCCGTATCGGGATTCCCGTTGTAGCTTGGGTCGGTGTCGACATCGATGGTCAGGTCCGGACCGTCAAATTTCACCTTGGTGCTAAAGTTTGTGATGGCCATTCCCAACTGAATTCCCTTAATGCCGGTATCGAACTGCGAGCCGATATCGAAGGCAAAAGCCGTGGCAGATTCGCGCCAGATGCTTTCATGCGCCATTTTAACCGTAGCCCCCACGCTGAGACGGTCCGTCAGCATGCGGGAATAGGAAAGGCCGATCGCAATGTCGCTGACGCTGAAAAACTCACCGGATCCTTCGGGAAAATCCAGTGTTGTCACTTCCATTTCTCCGGAGTTCAGATAGGTAATGCTGGCTCCGAAATAGTCGGAACGCCCGATCTGCGTGCCGTAGGCAACGAATCCGTGTTGGATCCCGGCGTAGAGCGCGGTATAGGTTCCGTAGAATGACTGGCGTGTTAAGTGCGAAAGTCCGGCGGGATTCCAGTATAGCGCGGAAAGGTCGTTTACACCCGCAACCCGCGCACCTCCCAGGGCTGCCGCTTCCGCACCGATTTCCATTTTCAGGAATTGCATTGCGCGGGTGGCGACTTTGGAAATATCCTCGGGGATCTCCGGGGTCTGGGCGGCAAGCAAGTTAATGGCCAGAAGGAACAGTACTATTTTTAATGAACGCCGCATTAATAACATTTGCGCTCTCCTTATCGTATAATGGCAAATTTGCCGACGTGCTTTCTGCCGTCGGGCAGTTCGACTGTAAAGACATAAAGTCCCGGAGCGACTTCCTGGCGATTGATCGTGGTCAGGTCCCAGGCGGCGGAATCGTCGTAGAAATTATTGTGTTCCACCTTGTTCACATATTCTCCGGTGAGCGTAAATATCTTGATGGTACAGCGGGTGGGCAGGTTCGTAAACAGCAGTTTTCGGGTATACTGGCTCTGCTCCCACTGCGCCGAAACCATATAGGGATTCGGCACGACCTTAATTGAAGCAAGATCCGTTTCTTCCGGACTTAGCGACTGCCGGTAATCCGCCGCACTGAAGGTGTATTCGTCGCCGTGCTGCAGGGGTTTCCATGTATAGAAAAACAGGGTGTCGCCCGGGGTGAAAGGATAGCCTTTCGGTGACAGCAGCAGCGTGTCCCAGTCGAATTCGAACATCCATGTCGGGATGGTCAGTCCGGGACGGCCCGGAACATCCGTTTCATAAAAGGCAAGATCATCCCGGTAGTTGAGCGTATCGTCCCGGCTGATGCTTTCTTCCAGGATCAGGAGCGTCACATTCTCACCGCCCGGAATTTTGATCCCCTTGAAGGGTACCGGCCGGGGAATCCTTGCCATGGTCCATAAAGCCGTGTCCAGGACTTCATCGGCCGCGCCGAACACGATCGCATAATCCTGTGCCGGCGGATACGGCAGGCTGGAACGCGGGTTGGCTTTGATGTACTTTTGTCCGGATTTCCACACAACTTCCCTGGATGCGGCTTTTTCAATATTATTAAAGATCACCTGCAATCCGTCAAAGACCGGCCGATAATAATCCCGGATATTCGGATTCAGGTCGTTGTTCGTATGATCCCGGATCAGCGTATCGCCGTCACTCATATCCACGACGGTATAACGCGGATTGCGGATATAGGGTCCGTTGGCGGTCGCCGGATTCGCCTTGATGCTGATCTTGTATTCGTGATTGCTCACTTTTGAAGGATCAGCGATCCGGATCTTGGTCTCGGTATTGCCTACCGTACTGAGGCCCGGAATCAAATCGATGCGGCCTTTGATATCGATCGGGGTTTTGGAGGGAGTAATTTTAACGAACTGCGGGGAAAGCACCGTGGTACCTTTGGGATTTTCCAGGCTTTCCAGCGCATAGGTTGACCATTGCGAGCTAACGTTGGTTTGCGACCAGGTGGTATCGTAGCGAATGACCTCATACTTCGCCCCGGAAACGGGATCCGTAATTTCTTCGCTGTAGACATCCACGGTAAAGCCGGGTTCGATACCGATATCGTAGGCGGTAACCGAATAGGTGTATTCCTTCCCGATCTGCACGTCGTAATCTACATACTCATGCTGGAGACCGGTATTGCTTCCCAGATCGAACCAGGGAGCCATGGGGTCGGGACCAGAGATTTCCCGTCCGTAACGCGCGATGTCCTCCGTTTCCGTCAGGTCATATTGGGCCAGCGGGATATAGCCGACCTGGGTCTGGTTGACATCGTAGACCGGTTTCCCCCAGGTTTGACCGCCATCCGTGGATTTGTAAATGCGGTATCCTTCAAAGTCCGCATATCCGGTCACAATGTCCCTTGAACTTTCCGCCGCATCATCCCACATCAGGCGTACCGAGGCTTTTTCTTTTTCAGCATCCCATTCGGTAATGGCTGAAACCGTTGGAGCAGTGGGAGCGGAAAAGCCCTGGTAACGCAGATCGTACATGATCTGCGCCATATTGGCGTTGCGGTTCAGATCCGGGATGTCTTCGCCCATGATCACGGCAAAGGAGAACATGGCGGTATCGCCGACATTAAAGGTAAAAGGTCCGGAAGACATCATGCAGACACAGTCCAGTCCGTCTGGAAATTGCGTCATCAGACCTTCCATGCTGTCAAAATGCGGATTGAGAACGCCGCTGTTGTTGGTGTGAAAGAACCAATCGTCTTCCTTATCGCTGAGCCCTGTCGTATCGCCGGACATCAGCTGATACATAAGCTGTTCCTTTTTCGGCGATTCGGGGGTTGATCCGTCGCCGATAAAAGGCCCGCCGGACCCTTCCTTGTCAATAACGCCGGGGCGGTTGTACCAATCAAACCAGTGCCAGTCGGTCAGGCCCAGTTCCTCACCGGGCGCAACGTAGTTTGTGGGACTCAACCACACGGTATCGCTGGCGCGCGGCGTATCCAGCAGCTTTACGGCTACAAAGGCATCAACGTCATAGGCTCCGTTGCATTCTTTCTGGTCAAAATCGTAGATAAAGGCGTAATCGTAGGTGCTGTTGTAGCCCATCATATCCCCGTCGTTGGTATTACAGGGACGGTAACCGCCGCCGTAAAAGGCCGAGAACATGTCGGCATCAAAATAAAATCCAAAATAGACGTTCTTATAGTCGTAACCCAGTCCGCCGTTTAACCCGTATTTGTCGCTTTCGTTGACGACCTTCATGGTAACAAAAAGAATGTCCTCCGCATAGGCACGTCCGTAAGAGTGTACAGTGGCATACACGCGGCTGCCGGTAGGATAGCCGGTAAGTTTTGAAACGGGTTCGCGATCGGCATAGGCGTCATCGAATTCCAGATACACATCCACATCCGAGGTAAAGCGCCCGTCAACGGTCTTCAGATAGGTCGGAGAAGAAGGATCGGTATCGGTGGCAAACCAGCCCGGCCAGTAGCGTTCTTCTTCGCCAAGTTCATCTTCACGCAGCGGCCAGGATTCCGGCGCGATCGAGGTTGCCAGCAGCGGCCAGGTGTCGTTCTCGTCGGTCCAGACACCGCCCGCATAATCCCCGGCCGTTATATCGCCGGAATAGGTTTTCCCTTTGGAGCCGATTACAACGTCCCAGTCGGTATTGATCTGGTTGCTGGTGCGGTCCAGCCAGGATTCGGAAACCGTCGGTCCCCAGTAGATGATCTGGTCGGGGTTTGCCGGATGCGGCCGCATGGCCCAAGGATAGGGATTCCCCTCTTTGTCTTTTCCCGGCACGCCCAGCATGAAGGACACATTGGCGACGTACTGATAGTCGCCCCAGGCTCCGGCAACGTCATCCTGCCAGTGATCGATAAAGTTGCCGTAATTCAGGATCGCGGTCTTGAACTTTCCCTGATCCGCATAGCTTTTGGCACGTTCGTAAACCGGATTTGCGGATGGCTTACGAAAACTGCTCCCGTATTTGAACTCCAGCGGAATTGCCAGAAGCAGCACCGGTAAGAAAAGACATCCTATGCGATAAATATATTTCATGAAATAACTCCTTAAAACTCGATTTCAACAAAGAAATCCAGGCTGCGGTAATCGTCGTAGTACCAGGGACGGTCGTAAAAGGAAGAACTGCGGATGCCGTCCAAAATGTAGCCTTGGTCAACGCCGCCCGGGTTTTCCGGGTCTCCGGTACGCGGATAAACATAGAGTGCGTTTTTCCGGTTGAAGAGGTTTGTGCAGACCAGGCCCAGCACCATACGGCTGCTGCCGAAGAGATTGATATACTTCCGGAACGCCAGGTTTGCGGTGTAATAGGCCGGCATGCGTTCGCTGTTCTGCGGACCCGCCTGTTCATTTGCCAGGATCGGCGTATAGGGCGCGCCGGAGATCGCCACCAGGGTCAGGTTTGTCAGGGTGTTTTCGAAAAGGGAATAGCCTCCGAGCGGAATTCCGTATCCTTTTGGAACCCGGAAGGTCATCTGCGCGCTAAAGTCGTGCGTACGGTCATAGTCCTGCAAAACCTCGTTCTTGGGCATGTTCAGGGGATTCTCCGAATTCCGGTAGCCTTCCCAGGGATCGGAACGGTTGCCTTTTGCCACCGAATAGGTGTACTGGATATTTCCGGTAAAGAAACGTCCGCGGCGCTTTTCAAAGATCAGGTCCACCCCGCGCGAGGATCCGTAATCATAATTGATAAAGGTCGTATAGGTCACCGAACCCACCCGCACCTGTTCAGTGGAATTCATGTTGCTGTAATCTTTGGACCAGCCGACAAAACCCAGCACATAGTCGCGCAGGACTTCGGTGTTCAGACCAAATTCGTAGCTTGTCACCTTTTGCGCGCTGACGGAGGGATTTCCGACCAGCGGCAGCGGTGTATTGAAAAACTCATCCAGTTCGTCACGTTTATCGATATTGTTGTAAATATCCCGGTAAGTGGGGTTCTGATAATAGATCCCGTAACCGAAGGTAAAGGTCGATTTTTCCGTGATCACATGGGAAAAGCCCAGGCGCGGACTCCAAAGGAATTCCCAGCCGACCGGATAGAGCGTGGTGTCCGGAACGCGGGGATCGGCCCACATGGAATCCCGGGAATTCGCAGCGTCAAAACGCAGTCCGGCATTGATCACCATCCAGGGATACTCGATCTTGTCTTCGATATATCCCGCAAATTCCTGCGGTTTACGCTGATAATTTTCCGTGTAGGGCGTAGACAGCCAGGGGAGCTGCGTTTCATTAAAGACAATGTCGTGGGTTTTATAATCCAATCCCGATTTGATCTGGTGGTTGCGGTTGAGCTGTGAGGTTAAGTCCAGACGGAGTTCCCGGGTATGCGATTTTGTAAAATGGTGATAGCGGTCCGCGCCGCTGTAGTAGAATTCACCGTAATATTGCCAGAGGTTCGGGCTGTTCTGATATTTAATGATCATGTCTTCGTCGATGAAAGGATAGTAAACATAGGGCATGTTGTACATATCCGGTTCCAGCCACTCGTCCATGGGGTCCCCGTAGCGCCAGAGCGTATCGGAGCCGGACATAACGTACTCAAGCGGAACGTTGCTGCCAAACTCGTTCTCCGATAAGGGAACCTTGGTGCTGTCGTAAAAATCCGCCCAGTAACGTTCTTCCACCCAGTTCGGATATCCGTCGCCGTCCGTATCGTAATTACGGACGCCCATGGTCATCTGCTGGGAAAAATCGGAATAATTTACCGTGTAATAGGTTTTGTCATTAATTTGATGCCGCCATTCCAAGGTATAGCGCTTCGATACTTTTTCCACCTCGTTTTTTCCAAGGTCGAAGAAAACATAGGTCGGATCAAAGGCTTTATAATTGGAATTCACATACCAGTGCGAAAGGTTCAGGCGCATCCGGGGAGAAAGCAGAAAGGTAAGTTTGGTAAAAATGTCAAAGGTGTTGTCGAAACCAAAATCCCGCCAGCCGGCAATGGTATCCAGGGGATTGATGTGATTGTCGGTATTATAGTCGCTCAGGGGATTGTCCAAATCAAAGACGATATCGTCAAATTTGTAAACCGCATAAGCCTGGTTGCTCTGATCAAAGCTGGTCCAGAGCCGGATGTTCTTGCTGATCAGCGGACCGCCGAAGCCACCGGCGATCTTGGAGTAATCGCGCAGCTGGTCCTGGCGGGAGGACAGGGGTCCCAGATTGCTGCGTTCATAACGCAGCATGCCCGTCCATTTTTCCGGCCCCGTGCGGGTCACGGTATTGATCATGCCGGACATGGCGTCCCCGTATTCCGCATTGAAAAAGCCGGTCTGAAAGTCCACCTGCGCCACGGCGAACTGGTTCAGTCGCGTGCCTTTCCCCTTTCCGCCGTAGATGGGGTTCTCAATATACATGCCGTCGATCATAAAACCGGTTTCGTTCGCACGTCCGCCGCGCACGTGGATCTGTTCGATCCCGCGTTCCTCAAAGCCGGGGATACCCAGGTCCGGTGTCTTGATCTCAATAATACCGGACTGCAGCGTGTAGATCTCCGTCATATCGCGGACCGGCAGATTGATTACCTGTTCGGTTTCCATGGTGACCTTGCGGCCGACGACATCTTTTTCGACCGAAGGGCGCTCTGCAACGACCTCCACGATCTCGCCCTGAACAGCTTCGATCTCCATCCGGACGTTGATAACAGTCGACTGGTCGCGAATGATCCTGACTCCCCGCTGAATGACCTTTTTATAGCCAATCATCGTATAAGTGACGGTATATTCGCCGACCGGCAGGTTGATGATATTGTAATAGCCGGTGTTGTCGGTAAAAGTCCCGGTGCGGGTGCCCTCGACCAGAATATTGACCCCCATCAGCGGTTCGCCGGTCTCGGCCGATTCGACCGAACCCCGGATCGAACCGACAATATCGGCATAAACCCCGGTAAACGCCAGCAGTGACAAGATAAAAAGGATATACCTTTTCTTCATACAATCCCCTTAAAGTGCGGGCGCCCGGAACGGTACCGGGCGTCCGCAGGTTAAATCCTGTTTATTTTAATAATACGGTTTTTTGCGTCTGTATCTGCCCCTTACCCGTCAGCGAATAAAAGTAGATGCCGGAAGACAGCTCCGAGCCGTCCAGACGGATATCATACTGTCCGCTTTCACGGAATCCTTCAAAAAGCGTGGTGACCTTTTGGCCCAGCGTGTTGAAGACATCCAGGCGGTATTTGCCGGCTTCGCGAATGTGATAAGCGATCGTGGTAACCGGGTTAAAGGGATTCGGATAGCTCTGTTCCAGCACAAAAACGTCGGGAAGAGCGACCGGTTCGGCGACCGCCGTGCCGGGATGCGTGACCGTCATAAAATAGATACGGTTCATATAATCTTCCGGTACGGCATCCGATTCGTCGTTATCAACCGTATGCAGGGAATATTCCGGAACCTGATAAACGATATAAACCTTGTCATCCGCAGCATCCGGATCGGCATGGGCGTTCAGTTCGTCAAAGTCATCGGTATTCGTGACATTGACCTCACCTTGCCAGGTTCTTCCGGCATCCGCGGAACGGTTGACGTAAATATCGTAGCTGTTCATGTACAGCAAAGTATCGCCGTCCTCTTCACTGTATTCTTTGTAAATATTTCCCTTGGGATACACGACATACAGGACATCAGGATTTTCGCTTGAGGTTGCCATTGCGGGGAAAAAGCTCTGCCAGGCGCGGTTACTGGTTCCGTAATTAAAACGCCAGGTATTCTGCATGCTGGTCACAAAGGAAACTTCCCATTCAGCGCTCTCCGATGCCGGATCGGCGCAGTACAGATGATAAAACCCGCAGCCTTCGTGAACGGTGGGCATAATGTAGCCGGCCTGTTCGGATTCCGGGATCACCAGGCACATAAAGTGAACGCCGCCGTTCTGGTCGACGATCATGTCATTATCATAACCGATAAAGAGTCCCGGGTAATTCAGGGTGTCAAGAACCGCATCCTCTTCGCCGGTAAGGGCGTCGACGATCAGGGTGTCGCTCCCGTAAACAACCTCGTACTGGCTGCTGGGCAGATAGATGTCAAAGATATTGTCGTCAAAGACATTATCGGGAACATAGTAATAAGGAACGTCGGAATCAAAGGATGCCGTGCTCCAGGTTTGCCCGTAATCGCTGGTCTTGCGAAATTTAAAAGTATGGTAAGCGTTATTGTCGACCTGGCTTGCATAATCCGGGTGCCAGTAGGCTACGCTGGCCACATAGCCGACGCCGTTGTTGTTGACCGAGATCAGCGCATCCGAAGTGGTGGAACCGTCCGCGGAACCCGGCTCAAAGTAGGTTTTGGCATCCAGGATCTTTTCGGCAGCCGAAAAGGTTACGGAACCTCCGCTGATATCTGTAGAACGGAACAGGTACATGTTGTGGCTGCTGACATCGTTGGCGTCGAATTCACGCCATGAGGTAAAGGTCATGTTCAGATGCCCGGTTCCGTTCGGTTCCTGGGAATAATCGGGGCAACCCATCCAAAGGCCTTCGGGATTGCTGGCAGCTGCACCGATATAGGCGGGAGAATTCATATAACCGCCGCCCCAGCCCAGCATGTCCATGGTATAAAGGGGTTTGCCTTCACTGTCAATCCCGGATGCGGGATTCGTTTCCGTCCAGGCGATAAAGGGATAATCGCCCGCACCGATCGCGGAAGGATAGCGCCCTTCCAGAATACCGGGGGCATCCGCGTTCAGCTGACTTGCATTGGTCCAGCTTGCGCCGTTATCCATGCTATAGGCCATGCCGATGGCACCGGCCGTTCCCCCAATGCCGATCCACTGGCGATAGGCCATGACAAAGGTGTTGCCGCTGTGGGAAATGGGGTTGGTGACATTGGATACCATTCCGAAACCGTTCTTGCTGGAATCGATCAAAACAGCTGCAAACTCCGGATCATAAACCGCTGATGCGGATTTTGCACTTGTCTTTGACAGCACCGGGTTGTCATAAATGGCATCTGCAGCTTCTTTGATCATGCGTTCTGCCCGGCTCTGATGGTTGACCGGGATTTCCGCCGTCCGTGCCGCAAAGGCAGCGGAAAACAGCAAAAATACTGCAATACTGGCGTTAACAATACGTTTCATGTTTACCTCCGATTTTTTTTATTATTCCAGATAAAGTGCGGATGTTTCTTTTTCGGTTTTCAGTACAATGGTCGATTCCGTCATTTTTACGTTTTCTATGAGATTGATGCTGTCCAGAAGTTTCTCAAGGTCTTCGGTGCCCGAAGTCCGGACCTTTGCCATGATGGAGCCTTTACCGGCAATGTAGTGAATTTCCTGGATTTTATCGAATTGCGACAATTCCCTGCCGGTCGCCCGCATTTTTGTCAAATCATAAAGGGTTATCAGAACAATCGCAAGCAGGTTCAGGCCCAGAACCGCAGGATCGAGACGAGCTTCGTAACGTTTTACAACACCGGCCTTTTCCAGTTTTTTTACGCGTTCGTAAATAGCGGATGCTGTCATGTTCATATGGCGGGCTATCTCCGCATTGGAGGTCCTCGCATTGTTCTGGAGGATCCTTAATATTACCTTGTCTTTTTGGTCGAGCATGTTAATTTTCTCCGGTTAATTAGCAAATTACACGATAATTTGCAACTTCACAAGAAAAAAAGTGTTGTTTTCTTGTTTATTGTCTCGCATGTTTGCCGGGAAAAGGGAAAATTTACTTTTTTATAAATCAATTCGCAGACAAATTAATCCCAAATTAAAAAAACTTCCCCGCCCCGGAAAACCGGAGCGGGGACGCTTTTAGATGTTTTCAGTTTTTACTGCGAGTTAGAGTCCGATTCCCAGACAAATCAGATTCTGGCTGCCCAACTGCTGTGAGGGACGGAACACATAGTCGACGCTGATATTGGATTGTGCGACCTGGAATTTGACTCCGGCGCCCAGGGTCAGGCCAAAGGCGCTGTTTCCCAGTTCCGCATCAGCCGGCAGGATCTGAATGGCATATCCTGCCCGAATGAAACCGATATCCGCAAAATTCAGTTCCGTTCCAATGCGCAGATAATCCGCTTCGGTATTGCTATTCTGATAGGTTGCGCTCAGAAGGAGCAATTCGCCGGCCTGATAGGACAGACCCATTTCCATGCTGGCAGGCAGCTGATCGGAAGAGGTCGGATGGTAGAAGTAATCATTATAGGTTTCTTCTACTGCGCGGGCACGGTCAAGAAGCATGCTTCCGCTATACTGCAAATTGTTCCCGATATTGCGGATCGCCAGTCCCAGCGATAAGCCCTTGATATCGACAAAATCGCGGTACTGCAGTCCGAAATCAAAAGCAAGGGCGGATGCGCTTACACTGGGAGCACTTTCATAGATCAGCTTGGCGGTCAGACCGACATTGATGCGGTCCGTCAGTTTGCGGGAATAGGTTGCACCCATTACGCTGAAAGACGGTGAATAGGTAGCTCCGCTTGCGCCGTCCATGTCCTGAACGGTTGTGATCGGGATCTCACCGAAAGAAAGAGCTTTAATATTGACGGCAATTACCCCTTGCTGTCCGGTGTTGAAGGCAACGCCGAAGTAGTTGTAATTGATATCCGCAATATATTTGGCCGAAGCGAACATTCCGCTGAAACGGCCGTCAAAATCGCCCAACCCGGCAGGATTGTAGAATATTGCATCCACACCGCGGGCGCTGGCAATATCCGCTCCGTTCATGCCCAGGCTACGGCCGCCGACCGGGATCTGGACCTGGACACCGGCAGAAGTACCGGCCCGGGCGACATCTCCGGCATAGGCCACCGTCGTGAGCAGGGCTATGATCAGGACAAGCGACATGAATTTATTGTGAAGTTTCATCATAACACTCCTTTTTGGTTATGTGCGTTCATGTGGCATTAATAGTATTCCAGAATCTGCTTACTCTGAATGACCATGAGTTTCAGGATCTTCTGTTTTCCGGCGTCCGGCATATTGATGTGAGCGATATACATACCGCTTGCAACCGGGATAGTGGACGCGTTCAGCAGATCCCATTTTGCAAACTGCGATGCTGCATTGTCATGTTCAATGGTACGGACCAGCACGCCGGCCAGATTGAAGATCTTGATCGTCGCCTTGGCGGGCAGGTGCGTAAATGTCACATACTGGTCGTACGGAGAGGTTGCCAGTTCATTATAAGCGTAATAGGGATTCGGGAAGACATTGATCTTTTCGATCGCCAATGCCAGCAAGGAATCGCTGCTTGTCGGATCAAGTCCGGCAGTCGAGAAGGTGAACACATCATTCAGATCAATGGGCTTATACGTATTGAAGCGAATGACCGTACCGTTCGCCGGAGGACCTACGGGGGGATTTGTATACATGCCGATGATAAGGTTGTTCAGCTGCGGATAAACGTAGGGGTTATCCGGGCTGCCCCAGCCGGTGCTTGAAGGCGCCGCATAAATGTCGTTTGCGGAAATATAAGCGGCCTCGTCGGCAACCTTATAACCGTCTGCCGAGTTGTCATAGGCGTAAATGCGTTCAAACGCTTCGCCGCCGAAATAACCTTCGCCGGTGCCGTTATCCCAGGTACCGTCAGTGCCTGCAACCATACCGTCATAAACGGCCGGGAACAGCCGGCGTATCGTACCGTCCAGGTTATATTTATATACGGCAAAGGGTACTTTTTCCGTAAGTACAACATCATTCGCATAGCTCCATGCAACTGAAGAATCACCGAACACCACTTCAAAATCCGATGTGCCGAATGAATGGAAGCGGTCAAAGGCCGCGGCTGCCCAGTCGCCGTTCAGTTCGTGGATCGGATTATCCAGATAGAAAGGCGGGGCGCCGGCTGCGCGGTGCCAGGGTTGCGAACCGTCTCCGGTATAGTTCAGAGATAAGAACAAATTGCCGTCAACCACGTTGCCGTTTGGAGCGTCAAGCTGAACGACTTCTTTAATGCCTGCAGGCGGTCCGGCAACCTTGACTTCCACGCCGTCAACGACGGGAGCGCTGCCTTTTTCGGAAAGATCCGAAACCTGCGGATTGTTGCTGCTGAGCAGTACGCCGTCGGTGACATCTGTCACGTCAAAGACGATGGCGGAAGAGTCTGCATTGTAATGGAAGGAGATACTGTAGTCGTGGCCGGTGATCGCAAAAGGATCAACAACCGTAACACCGACCTGTCCGCCGCTGGCGCCGACCGGATGCAAAACTTCAATCGTGCTTTCCACTTCTGCATTCAGTCCCACGCCCGGCAGAGGTTCCTGAAGGGTAACGCCCATGGCCACCACTGAGGATTCCATTGCCTTTTCTGCCAGACGTCCTTCATCGTGATTCTGGTTATAGGCCGTAACCGCATAATAATAGGTCGTTCCTTCATACAGCGGTTTGTTGTTGACATAATCCCAGTCGATGATGCAGTAACGCTGTACGCCGCCGTCGTTGCCGTAAATGATCGGCACACTGACTTGTTCGCCCTCATAGAGGCCGGGCGTACGGTTTTCGTAGATCAGTTTGATGCCGTTGTCCAGATCGTAGGTTGCGATCCGTACGGCCTGATCTTTGGTTGCCGTGCCGTGCGGCAGCTGATAAACGTTATAACCTTCAAAGACATATCCGGATACTTCCGTTTCTTCGATCTGCGCAACGCGGGCCGCATTGCTTCCCCATTCGAGAACGACGCTCTTTTCGAAAGGACGTGCCGTAACATTGGGAGAAACCGGCGGTTTTGGCACTTCGCGGAATAGTCCGTCAAAGAGCTGCTGCGCCACATCATCCGTCGTTTTCAGGTCCGTAACGGAACCCAGCTGGTTGGCGCCCAGGCCGCCCAGGATGGCAACAACCACTTCCTGGACATCGCCGGGAGCAAAGTTAAAGGGACCGGAGGACAGACAAATACGGCGGTCTCCCGGAGGGAAGTATCCGCCGGCCGAGCCGTCAAGGTCGCCGGTTCCGGCAACGGGATCGCCCCAGAGCGGAAACTTGGTTTCCGCATTGGCGGGATTATTGCCTTCATACCAGGGTGTCGGATTGTTGACGTCGTCGGTCGGGACATATCCGCGCATCAGGTTGTAGAACTGCAGTGTTCCTTCGAATTCACCCAGTGTCGGGTCGGAAATCGCAGAACCGGCGGAGAACCAGCCGAAAGAGGTCATACCCAGGTTTTTGTAACCGGGCAGATAATCCAGTTCAAAGATCGCGGTATCGGTCGCGGCAGCCGCTACAATGGGTCCCTGGAAAAAGTCATAACCGAAAGCCGGCGGCGCCAGATCAAAGGCATCGTAATCGCCGTCCGTGGCTTCACCGTTGTAGGCGTATCCGAGGCTCAGGACCGTATCGCAGCCGCAATAGTCGTTGGATGCGCTCCCAAGGTCCGGGTCCGCCCACATGGACACGTACATGTCGGTCATGTTGTAATTGGATTTATTGATCAGTTTGTTGGAACGGAAAACGATCTGCCCCAGGCGCACGCCGGGCTGGTTGTAAGCCCAGAGAGTGGTCTGCAGCTCAAGACCGATGGGGTTTGAGCCGTAGAGACCGGTTGTGGCGCTCTGATTGTAATCGTTACAGACATACCAGATAATCTGGTCCGCCTGGGCGATACCGGGTACATCCACGCCGTCTGTCCATGCTCCGTCGGTATCGATATCGTAATACGGCGCTCCCAGATCGACCGGCCATTCGGCCCAGTCAAGGGCATACTGGTCCATGATCTCCTGGGTCATTGCCGTGGTAACGCTGGTGGCGTCGATCATGTTCTGTTCCGCGGCATCCTGGATCAGCTGAGCATGGGTCAGGCTTTCGTAATCCGGACGGATACGGTAAACGCGTACCCGGGGATCCGAAACAGAGGCGGTAACGGCACTTGTATAGTCGCCGCCGGTAATGACCCAGCCGGGAATCGTTCCGATGTTATAGGTCTGTCCGCCGACACGGATATCGGTGGCGCTGCCGTTCACACGGCCGCCCCAGACAAAACCGTCCTGATAGATCGTTCCGGCTGTTCCGCGCGGATATACTCCACCGGAACTCCCGTCGGGCGCATGGCCGGTTTGGCCGTTATAATACACCCAGTAGCTCCAGTTGGAAATATTCGACAGCGTCCGGGTTAACTGGCCCGCTGTCGCTGCCGCCGCTTTGCTCAGGGGCCGGCCTTCCGCCGGTGCGGCGGTCAGACTCAGCGCGAAGAGCAGGGCGACAATGATAACGCATGTCATTATTTTCTTCATTATAATCTCCTTAACTATTTATACGTTTCATCAATGTTAAAATGACAGGCGCAGGCCGACATTGATCTGACGCGGGTTGCTGTAAAGCTCCCGGCCGACATTATCCCAGTATGCCTGTCCGTTAACCAGATTAATGGCCGTATACATATCAATATAGTCCTGACCGCCGTAGGTGTCGACCGTCGACTGCGAACGGACGGGATCGGTCAGGAAACCGTCATCATAGGCGTTGCCGGTAAATTCATAAACATTGATTACGTTCTTACGGTTAAAGAGGTTTGTTACCATGACAAAGACATTAGCCTTAAAACCGCCGATCACGAACGATTTGTCCACGCGCAGGTCCGTATTGAACTGCCAGGGCGTTTTCGAGGAGCCGATGGGCTCTCTTGCAATACGGTTACGGGTATCTTCCATATAATCGATACCTGCCGTATAGGGATCTGTCTGTCCGCCAAGCAGTACATCCACCATTGTGAAGGGATGCCCGCTGGAGAAGCTGACCA
>JAQVTR010000040.1 GCA_028699915.1 Fidelibacterota bacterium | reverse complement strand
GGGGGTGATCTTTACCATTCCGGCCCTGGTGCTGATGGGCTACTGGACCGAATTCGATTATCTGGCGATCGCGGAAATATCCGCCGTGGGAGGCGTGATCGGCGTGATGTTCACCATTCCACTGCGGCGTGCGCTGATCATTGAGGCAAAGCTGACCTATCCGGAGGGCGTTGCAACGGCGGAAGTCTTGAAGGCCGGCGAAGAAGCCCGCGGCAGCAAAGAAGGCGGCAAGCACCTCGGCCTGATCCTGAAGGCGGGATTGGTCGGGGGACTGCTGAAACTCTGCCAGCAGGGTTTCGGCATGTGGGGCCAGGCAGCAGAAACGGCATTCGGATTCCGGAACGCACGCGGCACAAAAACCATCTTCGGCATCGGCGGAGATCTCTCTCCCGCCCTTCTGGGAGTCGGCTACATTATCGGCCTGAATATTTCCATTCTGATGCTGGCCGGGGGACTTTTATCCTGGATGGTGGTTCTTCCCCTGTATAGTTCCATCACGGGTGCGGCGACATCCATTGATATGGAAACCGCCAGTATGATCTGGAGCACCCAGATCCGTTATCTGGGTGTCGGTGCCATGGTCGTGGGCGGACTCTGGTCCATCGTCAAACTGGTGCGCCCGCTGGTCAACGGCATTAAGGCCAGCCTGGAAGCCCACCGCAGCAGTGATCGCGGTGTGGAAATGGCCAGTACCGAACAGGATATCTCGATCAAATGGATCATCATTATCATTGCCATCTCTACCATTCCGCTTTTCCTGCTCTACCTCGATGTCCTGAAAAGCTGGCCCGTTACTCTGCTGATGACCGCGGTCATGATGGTATTCGGATTCCTCTTCTCGGCAGTCGCGGGGTATATGGGCGGACTAGTCGGTTCTTCGAACAATCCCATCTCGGGTGTCACCATTGCCACCATTCTCTTCTCCTCCCTGCTGCTGCTCCTGCTGCTTGGCAAGGGCAGTCCCGAAGGCGCAGCGGGAGCCATTATCATCGGCGCAGTGGTCTGTTGTGCCGCTTCGATCGCCGGAGACAATCTTCAGGACCTGAAAGCGGGTTACATCCTGGGGGCAACGCCCTGGAAACAGCAGATCATGCAGATCGTGGGTACGGTATCCGCAGCCTTTGCACTGGGAATTACACTGGATATACTTCATACCGCCTATGTGATCGGTTCCGAGACCCTTTCGGCTCCCCAGGCGACGCTGATGATGTCCGTGGCCAGGGGGGTTTTTGAAGGGAATCTTCCCTGGAACATGGTCGGTATCGGTGCCTTGCTGGGAATTGTCATCATCGCGGGAGACCTCATTCTTGAAAAGCGCGGCTCTGCATTCCGCATGCCGGTGCTGGCGGTGGCGGTTGGCTTATACCTCCCCATTTCGTTGTCGGCACCCGTATTCATCGGCGGGCTGATCTCCTATTTTACCAAAGAACGCAAACACAATGAAAGCAAGAGCGGGCTCTTGTTCGCTTCCGGCCTGATCACCGGAGAAGCTTTGATGGGCATTCTGGTGGCCGTTCCCATTTTTGTCACCGCGAACAAAAATTGGTGGCCGCAGTGGAACGGATTCGACGTACTGGGCATTTTGCTGTTCCTGGCAGTGGCATACTGGCTTCTTCGGACGGCGAGCAAGAATGACGGTATTAAAACTTGATTCAAGTTTTTTACGCATTTCTCACAATTCGCGATTCACCGTGCAGGTCTGCAAAATTCACTTGGTTTTCTTCATAATTATCGTATTTTATGCACGATATAAAGGAGTGACGATGCTGAGCAGTATGACGGGCTTTGGAAAAGCGGAAGGCCGGATCCGGGAAACGGAAGTTACCCTTGAACTTCGATCCGTCAACAGCCGCTTTCTGGAAATTTCCATCGTTACTCCCCGCTTCCTCAGTTTTTTGGATGAACCCCTGCGCCAGTACATCCGGCAATATCTGCAGCGTGGAAATATCCACTGCTATATCAATATGAATTCCAACGGCAATACCCTGGCGAATTACCGCGTCAATAAACCCCTCTTAAAGAATTTTCTCAAAACCCTGAATGTCATCGCCGAAGAAAGCGGATTGCAGCCCCGGCTCAGCGTGCAGGACATTTTGAACCAGCCGGAACTGCTGATTCTGGAAGAAAGCGCAATGGAACATGAATCCATTGAGCAGCAAATGCTCGCTTTACTGGATCTGGCTCTCAAAGAGCTGATGGTCATGCAGGAACGCGAAGGCAATTACATCCGGGAACTCTTCCATGAACGCATTCAGACCATCGAAGAACGTTTGAAATCCATTGAAACACTGCAGCGCAGTAATATCAAGGAACACATCGCCGCCATGCGAAAACGCATCGAAACGCTTGTAAAGGACATCCGTGATGAAGGCAGCTTTCACCAGGAAGTGGTGCAGTTGGCGGACAAACTGGACATTCAAGAAGAGACCGACCGCTTCTATTCGCACATCCGGCAATTTAAGGACTACCTCAATTCGGAGGAAGCCGTCGGAAAACGCCTGAATTTTCTGCTGCAGGAAATGAACCGCGAGGTGACGACCATGGGGAACAAAGCCTCCAATCCACACATATCCCAGCATGTGGTCGAGATCAAAAACGAACTGGAAACCATTCGCGAACAGGTGCAGAATATCAAATGAATCAGGGACTTCTGCTTATTTTTGTTTCTTTCAGCGGCGGCGGGAAATCCACCATTGTACGCGCTTTGCGCGAACGGCATCCCGATTGGCGCTTTTCGGTTTCCTGTACTACCCGGGCACCACGCTCCGGAGAGTCGGACGGCATCCATTACCATTATATCAGCCGTGAGAAATTTGAAAACATGATCGCGGATAAAGCATTTGTCGAAAATGAGGAAGTTCACGGCGATCACTACGGAACGCCGAAAGAACCCCTGGAAAAGGCCATTCGGGATAATGCTGTTTTTCTGCTCGATATCGACGTCAAAGGCGCGCTTCGTATTATGCAGAAGTATCCCGGAAACTGTGTCAGTTTCTTTATTGATGTTCCAGATTTGAAAACACTGGAAGAACGTCTGCGCAGCCGCGGCACCGAAACGGAGGAACGCATCCAAAAACGCCTGTCCCGCATCCCGGCCGAGCGCCGTGAAAAAGAAAAGTTTGACTACGTCATTTTAAATGATAAATTAGACCATGCGGTCAATGAAATTGAAGCAATCGTATTAAAGAAAATGGAGGAAATCCGATGAAAAAAGATTTTCGTTTCAGCGGGGAACGCCCCGACGATATATTTGAAGCGATCACGGTCATGGCGACACGTGCCCGTCAGATCAATCAAAAGCGCAGCGAGGACTATCCCATTCAGAACATGAACGATGCCGAAAGCGAAGAACCGGTTGTCAACGACATCGATTTCAGCGCACTGGAAAAGCCGGCGTCCATAGCAATGGAAGAGTATGAAAAGGGCGAGATCCAGTATAAGTACCGGGACAGCGATCCTGTGACAGAACCGCAAAAATAAGAATACCTATGTCCGTCCTCAGGGGAAAAAGCATTGTGCTGGGTCTGAGCGGCGGGATCGCTATTTACAAGAGCGCTTCCCTGCTCCGGCGTTTAACCCGCGATTATAGCTGTGACCTTACCGTGGTTATGACGCGTTCCGCGCAGGCATTTATGACCCCCCTGATCTTTGAGACCTTTTCCGGTAAAGAAGTCATTAGCGAAATGTTCGAGTCCCGCAGCGGCATTGTGGGTACCCGGCATATCGACCTGATACGGCAGGCGGACCTGATCGCCGTCATTCCGGCAAGCGCCAACATAATCGGCAAGATCTGTGCCGGGATCGCCGACGATGCCCTCAGCACGATGCTGATCGCAGCCCGGCCCGAAAAGACCGTCATTGCGCCCGCAATGAATCACAACATGTACAACAATCCGAACATGCAGCGCAATCTGGCGCAACTCCGCGAGCTTTCCTACAATCTGATCGAGCCTCAAACCGGCGAACTGGCGACGGCCGAAGAAGGCTGGGGCGTAGGCAGACTGCCCGACGAGAAGACCTTGCTTTTTTATTTGGAAAAGGCCTGTTATGCCCAAAAATCCACTGCACTTCGGGGAAAAAAGGTCCTGGTTAGCGGCGGTCCCACCCGGGAAGCCCTGGACGATATCCGCTTTATCTCCAATCCCTCCAGCGGCAAGATGGGGATCGCGCTGGCGGAAAACGCCGCCAAACAGGGCGCCGAGGTGCTCTATGTCAGCGGACCGAGCTCCCTGCCCGATCCTCTTGGCTGTGAATGCATCCGCGTCGTCAGCGCCGAAGCCATGAAAACGCAGATCCTGCAGCGCTTTGACGAACAGGATATCGTCGTAATGGCGGCGGCGGTGGAAGACATCCGTCCGAAAGTCAAATATGCAGGAAAATTAAAAAAACAGGCCATTCCCGAACAGATCGCCCTGGAGCGGACACCCGACATTCTGGCGCTGCTGGGAAAAAACAAGAAAAAGCAGCTGCTGGCCGGATTCAGCGTGGAAGTGGAAAAGGGTATTGAACATTCCCTGAAAAAACTGCGGGAAAAGAACCTGGACCTCATCGTTCTGAATGATCCCGGCGAGCCCGGAGCCGCCTTTGCCGGCGACACCAACCGTATCACCCTGATCACTCCGGACGGAAAAGCCAATCCCCTGCCCCTGAAAAGCAAGGAAGAAAGCGCCGAAGCGGTCTGGGAACAGCTCCTGAAACCCGAAGCCTGAGCATGCAGGAAAAAATTCCTTTTATTCAATATATGAAAGATGTTTACGGCCGGGAGGTCCTGGTTGGAAAAGCCGGCACGCCACTGAATGATTTTTACCGGGAGATCAAAGACTGCCGACGCTGCTCCCTGGGGCAAACCCGGCATCATCTGGTCTTTGGCGCCGGAAATCCCGTTGCGGATATCCTTTTTGTCGGTGAAGCTCCGGGAGAGCAGGAAGACCTCAGCGGCATTCCCTTTGTCGGCCGCGCCGGGAAACTGCTGGACAGCGTTCTGCAGGAGATCGGCATCTCCCGGGAAGACGTGTTCATCGCCAATGTGCTCAAATGCCGGCCGCCCGGGAACCGCGACCCGCTGCCGGAAGAGATCGCGCTCTGCGAGCCCTACCTGCACCGGCAGATCGAACTGATCAAACCCCGGGTCATCGTTGCCCTTGGACGCATTGCCGCCAACACCCTGCTGCGGGAATCCAATTCCCTGAAGGATATGCGCGGCCGGACCTACCGCTATCACGACACCGATCTGCGCGTCACCTACCACCCCGCCGCCATCCTGCGCAATATGGGCATGCGGGACCTGCTGAAAGGGGATCTGGAGACCGTAGTAAAGGGGATTTTTGAATAATTCACTCCCAAACGGCATGATTTTTCTTTGTTCTTTTTGCTTGACTCAAAGTCAGAATATTAGTAGTTTTTAAATGGACAAGATTTAACAAACTTAAGGCTCTGAAAATTTAAGAAAGCACCGGCGTCAACATGAGGAGTCACGGTATAAATGTCTTAGATTCAAATTGGAGCCTAAATCAAGGAGGTACTCACATGAGAGGTAAACTGTTAGCGCTCTTTGTGGCCTGCGTGTTCCTGTTTGCAGGGGCATTTGGTCAAGCGATGAGCGGAACGTATTACATCGGAAATACCGGGACAGCACCCGGTGCCACCGATCCGCATTACGCAACGCTGAACGCTGCGTGCGAGGCCGTGATGGCCGCCGGCGTGGGAGGTGATATCCTTTTCCTTATCACCAGCGATCTCACCGAACCGGAAAATGTCGACCTGGCGGTGAACACGGGTGACTATTCGATCACCTTCAAGCCCTACACGGGCATCACGCCGACCGTCACCTACACGCAGACTGCAGACAATGCGGGTTCTTCGGGTGCATTTGTGATCGGTATTCTGAACACATCCGGCGCTGTCGAGGTCCCGACCAACAATATTGTCATTGACGGCTCTAACACCGAAAGCGGAACCACCCGCGATCTGAGCTTTGTTTCGTCCAGCGGCACGAACGCCTATGCGTTCCGGATCCGCGGCAACAGCGACAATATTACCATTAAGAACTGCAGCATGACCGTTACGTCCGCCGGGTACGGTATTTGGGTCAATCCGAATGCCGATGCCATCCCCGATGATATAACGATCGAAAACTGTTACATTCAGGCAAACTCCACAACAACCGCAACCCCGGTTCATGTGGCTTCCAGCGGTACAACGACTGCAGCGATGGAAAACCTGGTTGTCCGGAACAACGATATTGTCGGCAGGACCCGCGGCGTGTTCCTGAACGGGAACACCAATGTCTCCTTTATCGAAGGAAACACCTTTGAAGTTAACCAAACAGCTTCTGGATATCTTAGTTCATCGGTAATGGGTAACAAAATTTATTCAACGGGTGTAACACATATTCTGGGCAATGATTTTAAAGTTAATGCAACTGCAAATACTTATGCGGCAAATGGTTTCAGGACCATTACTGCATCCGGCGGCGGAACCTTTATTGTTGCCAACAATATTTTCCGTGGATTTGCTGCTCCGGACGCATCCGGCGCCGCTTCCGAAATGATCGGCATCCGCTGCGGTTCCCCGGTCGAGGCTTATTACAATACGTTCGTATTGAATGATATCAATGCGACGACAGGAACCCTGTACCGCGCAATTAACGTTGCTGCGGGCACGCCCAAGATCAACAACAACATCTTTGTCATTGAGGAAGATGATTTCCCGGCCTACGCCATCAGCGGCGCACCGCTGAGCGATTACAACAACTTCTACCTGAAAGGCGCCACGAACGCCAAAGCGCATCCGTCGTATGCGACCCTGGCAGACCTTCAGGGAGCCGGCATGGACTCGAATTCAGTTTCCAAAGCGGTGGAATTTGTTGCCGCGGACGACCTGCATCTTGCCGGAGCTTCCGTGGGTGACTTTGACCTGGCCGGCACACCCATCACCGGGATCACCACCGATATCGACGGTGACCTGCGCGGCACGGAATATCCCTATATGGGCGTCGATGAGGCATCCGTAGCGCTTGAACCGCCGCCTTCAGTTGATCTGCCCGCGGTATTCTTCTCGGAATACATCGAAGGATCGAGCAACAATAAGGCGTTGGAGATCTACAACGGCACCGATGCCGCGATCGATCTTGACGATTACCGCATCGCCATCGCCGCCAACGGCGGCGGCTGGACAGCGACTCACAGCTTCCCGGTTGGCGCAACACTGGCCAAGGGAGATGTCTGGGTCCTGATCACCGATCAGGTTTATGCGGATCTTTTTCCCGCTACCGAAGCGGATGAAGTAATCTCCTATTCAAGTACCAGTCCGGTTCACCATAACGGCAATGACGCCCGCGGAATCGAATGGACTCCGGACGGCGGCACCACCTGGCATCTGATCGATGTCGTGGGCGATCCCGACAGCTCCGCGAACCTTGATGTTGCCGGAGTGGTAGGCGCAGGAAAAGACCATACACTGGTCCGTAAAAATTCCGTAAAAAGCGGCAATACGGACTGGGCGGCTTCCGCCGGTACCGATACGGATAACTCCGAATGGGTTGTTCATCCTCAGAATACGTTCACGTTCCTGGGCGAACATCCTTCCTTCCCGAAGGTCTTCTTCTCGGAATATATTGAAGGAAGCAGCAACAATAAAGCGCTGGAAATTTATAATGGTACCGAAGAGACTATTAATCTGAATGATTTCGCCTATCCCAATGCCAACAACGGTTCCGACGGAACCTATGAATACTGGAATACCTTTACCCCCGACGCCACTCTGGCTCCGGGCGAAGTATGGGTCATTGCGGATTCCCGTGCGGATGCCGCGATCCTGGCTGTTGCAGACCAGACCAATAATTTCCTGAGCAACGGAGATGACGGGTTTGCACTGGCTTATATTGACGGAGCCGATACGCTGTATATCGACTGGATCGGAGATTTCGGTCCGGATGTCGGTGACGGCTGGACCGTTGCCGGTGTTACCAATGCAACCAAAGACCATACACTGGTCAGAAAAACCGAAGTGACCAAGGGAAATCTCTGGGCAAACTCCGTAGGAACGAACGCCGATGATTCGGAATGGGTCGTTCACCCGATTGACACCTTTGATTTCCTGGGCGAACATCCCACGATTCCCGTTGTGGATGAACCGGGATATTATATTCCGCAGGGCAGCCACGAAAAGGGATTCGCATCCCTCAAGTTGGCCATTGAACATTTTGACACCACGGCAATGACCGAACAGGTCGTGATCATGCTCGATGCCGACACCCTGCGCGAAGAAGCCCTGATGTTCAATTCTATCGTGGATAACGATGTACTGATCAAACCGGCCAAGGATCGTAATGTTGTTCTGATCGGAACACCCAGCACGACCTCTTACGGAAACGGCGGACAGATGATCAGTTTCCGCACCGGTTATGTTGTCATTGACGGCAGCAATAACGGTACGGATACGCGCAACCTGCTGATCACCACGGAGACCCAGGACACCCGCGTTCCGATCGGATTGAATACCGCGGATGCGGATAACGTGGTCCTGAAAAACCTCATTATCAAGAATATTGATCATCCCAGCGTTACGGTTGATTTCCGCTACGGCGTCGTTGTCAACGATCTTGACGGTCCTACCGGCCTGGTCGTTGAGAACTGTCAGATCGGAAGCGCCGAACGCCCGATCCGCCGCGACGGTCTTGCACCGTGGACTTCCGCCGGAGCATCGTCAAATCAGTTCAGTTTTATCGGGAACGAGATCTATGCCGGTATTCGCGGCATAACAACCTATGGTCTCTTCGACAGCGAGATCATCGGCAATACCATCAACGTTTTGCCTGCGACGGCAGGACATTCCGGAACGGGTATTCCTCCCACGAGTTCTGGTACAGATGTGTATAACTTTGGTATTTATATTACCGGCAGCTCTGGCGAACTGGTTATTGCAAGCAACACTATAAATATGCCGGAAAAAAGCAATGTTGCTACCGCATATTTGATGGGTATTGCTTTTGCCGGGAACGGTGCTACCGAAACCGATCAGATTTATGTGGTCAATAACATGATTAATGTCGGAGCCGCGGATGAAACGCGCGATTGTTTCGGTATCGGTTTGCGTTCCGCCCAGAATATGGGGAACATCAAAGCCTACCATAACACGATCGTGGTCAATCAAACCGCATCAACCCTCGTCGGTTACGGCGTCGGCAACCGTTCGAACGGTACCGGCCCGGTCAGTATCGACCTGAAGAACAACATTGTGATCAATAATCATACTGGCAATACCGGTTCTTCGGCGATCGGACTGATTCCAACCACATCCGTACTGACTTCCGATAACAACGTATTGGTTTCCAGTCAGAATCTGGTCAATTTGAAGGGCACAACCTATGCGGATCTCGCCGCATGGCAGGCTGCCGGACAGGATGCGGGCTCCGTATCCAAGGCTGTGACCTTTGTTTCTGCTACGGACATGCATCTGGCAGATCCATCGAACAAGGACCTTGACCTTGTTATGCCGCTGATCCCGGATGTCCTGACGGATATCGACGGTGATGCGCGCGGACACGGCGACGGCCTGGATCTGACCTATGCCGGCGCCGACGAAGGTACGGTCTTCCCGACAATGAACATTGTCGAAGATTTTGCCACTGCGACCGATGTCGCCAACTGGCGTTCGGATAATTCGGGTTACACTGCAATAGCCCAGGTAGACGGTATGCTCCGTCTCTCCGACGGCGGCTGGACCTTTGACGCCCGCCGCAATGTCTCGGCGACGCCGAACACCTTCTTCAAGGCTACGGCCAAGATCAAGACCGTCGGAAGCTTCAGTGCCAATCCCCCGGCTCAGTACCTGCATTTTGGTATTGACGGATTGGGTGACCGTGTTTATCAGGTCTCCTGTATTTCCGACTCCGTATTCACCACCTTCTCCGTCATCGGTTATGCCGTGAACGAGACCGGTACGCTCTTTATTGCCGGTCAGGGCGGCGCAGGCGCCGATACGGTCTGGGTCGATGAATACACCTATACCAACAACTACGTACCGGGTCTGGATGTGATCTCTACCGTTGCGGAAGCCCGTGCGGTACCGGTCGGACAAAAACTTGCCACGATCGGTGTTGCGACCACAACAACCCATTTCGGTACTTCCGGACCGGTTTACATTCAGGATGGAACCGCCGGTTATGCCGTTTATCACTATGCGACCGCGCAGAATGTCGAGATCGGTGACGAGATCATGGCCATTGGAACCCAAAAGAACTACAATGGACTGCTGGAACTCGATCCGACACTTGACTTCATCGTCCTGAGCAAGGGCAATGCGGTAGAACCGGTTGAGATCGTAGCTGCAGACATGGACGGCGATGCCTATGAAGGCCAGCTGGTCATGATCCGTGGCGTCGATACGCTGAGCACCGGTCTGTACTGGCCGACAGCTGTCGATCAACAGGGTACCGCCAAATTCAAAGACAGAGCGGGCACCGAGTTCAATGCTTATCTGGATAAAGATACCGACATTGACGGTTCTCCGAAACCGGATAAATGGCCATTGAACCTCGTGGGTATTGTCAGTGACTATAACGGCGCTCAGCTGATGCCGAGAAGCCTTGCCGACTTTATCCTGGCGAATCCTCCGGGAGATTTCCACTGGCTGAAACCGGCGAACAATGCCGTGATCACTTCTTTGGATGATCCTAATATCGTTGATTTCACCATGGGTACCGATACTGTAAAGGCACTGTATCTTGAATGGACCGAAGCGGTCGATCCCGATGCGGAAGACACGGTCACTTATGAGTTCTTTGCCTATCCGAACGGACCCGAGGAAAGCCTGACAACGCTCGATACTTTCATGTTCATTCCGATAAACATGGAAAAACCCTATGAGATGAACGGCACCTATAATGCCTATGTCACAGCGAGCGACCCGACCGGCGAAGTGACTTACAGTGATACGATTGTGATCACTTTTGACTTCCCGGCTCCTCCGGTTGTCGTCAATTCGGATATCGTCCTTGTTGCCGGTGCACCGAAATTCTATGCACAGTTCAGCATACCGGTAACACCGCCCGTAGTTGCGAACTTTAAGTTCGTCGACTGGTCCAACGGTGGATCCGTGTCCGATGCGACCGGCATAGACGCTTCGGCCGATTACGTTCTGATCTCCGGCAATCTGCTTGAAGATCATTGGTACTCGCTTGCTTACAGCGGTGTGGTTTCGGCAGCCGATACATCGGATAATCCCTTGACGGCAGTCGATACGACCATGGGACAAAAGGTCCTGATCCCCTTCAGTGCCGCTCATCCCGAAGATGCACCGAATATGATCGAAGATTTTGAAACCAATATCGGAACGTTCAATCAGCCTTACATCTCCGGTCAGTCGACCGTGTTGAACACCTCCACATTCGCCGTTTCGGACGAAGAGGCTTTCCACGGAACGAAATCCGGTAAGCTGATTTTGAATGACGATCCCGCTACTTCAGGCGGCTGGTATGTTCGTGAATATTACGCATTGAGCAAATCCGTAAATACTACCTCAACGATTATGGTTGCGGTAAAAGGCAGTAATGCCAATGTTGAAATGCGTTTATCCGTCAAAGATACCGGCTATGAACAGAGTCCGTGGCAAAGGGTCACACTCAGTGAAGATGACTGGCAGATCGTCAGCTTCGATCTGCTTAACGATCCTGCTGAAGGTTGGGTCAACGGAGATGGCATTATTCAAGGTTCCACCGTCCAGATTGAAGGCATTCACTTCCGCTGCTCCGAAGATACAGATGTCGTGCTTTACATTGATGGTTTTGTAGAACGTAAAGCGCTTTCACCTGTTGATGTCACTTTGAATGTCATTATGAAGAAGTGGCATGCAGACGGAAAATTCAACCTCGCTCTGGATTGGGTTGATGTTGCCGGTTCCTTTAACGAATGGAACGGAACCATGATGGCGGATGCGGATGGTGATACCACCTATTCCGTTACCATGGCGCTGATGCCCTACTCGAGCCATGCGTTCAAGTTCCGCATCAACAGCTCCTGGGATGATGCTACTTCCGAATTCCCCAGCGGTGGTCCTAACCGTGAACTTACCGTTCCGGGTAATGGCGGTGAATATACCTACTGGTACAATAACGATACCCTTGAAGTGGCTGCCGTTGGCGTCCCGAAAGAGTTCGCATTGCACCAGAACTACCCGAACCCCTTCAACCCGACTACCACGATCAACTTCGACCTCCCGACCACTGCGGATGTCAAACTGGTCATCTATGATATCGCCGGACGCAAGATACGTACCCTTGTCAACGGCCATATCGATGCCGGTTATAAGAAGATCGTCTGGAACGGCCGCGATGACTGGGGCAACGGTGTTGCTACCGGTATGTACATCTACCGACTGGTCGCAGGTGACTTTGTTGACGTCAAGAAGATGACCTTCCTGAAATAAACAAAGCACTGACACGATAACAAAAAAGGCTCCTTCGGGAGCCTTTTTTCTTTCCGCTCTTTTTCGCTCCGTGACAAGATTGGCCGGGACAAAGGCGTTAAGGTAAAATTTAAAGACCAAACATCCAATCGCAGTCCATCCAGATAAACCTGTTTGAGGCAGCTTTGTTCAGGATTTGTATAGCGGTTTCAATAATGCTAAGGATTTTGAGTCAATTTATTTGAGTCAATTTATTTGAGTCAATTTATTTGAGTCAATTTATTTGAGTCAATTTATTTGAGTCAATTTATTTGAGTCAATTTATTTGAGTCAATTTATTTGAGTCAATTTATTTGAGTCGTCAATCCAATCTTCAATTGGATTGACGCCCGGAAGCCCCTAAGGTCTTCCTGCGCTCCGCCTCTCCCTTTCTCCACTTTTTCCCTCTCCAAGAAGAAAGGCCTATATTTACATGTGTTCTTTATTTCGATGTATAGAATGTGCTGGCCACGATCTCCATCTGCCGCAAATACACCGCTTTGCTCTGACCGGGAGCAAAAAGCATGCAGTCGATATAATAGCTGCGGTCGGTAACACCGTCATAAAAATAGAACATCGTAAAGGGGCCGCCCATGACCTTTGTGGGATGCCCCCAGAGACCACGAATATTGTTAACGATCACGCCGCCCCAATCCACGGTGCGGTAGCGTGCATAGGAGGTTTCAATATAGATCTTGTCCATCAGGTTCTGCATCAGCCAGTGCTTGATTCGGATTGCATAATTCTCATCGATTACTTTGTTAAAGCCGCCTTCCTGCCAGTAAACAATGATGTTCCGGTGTGGCCGTGTTACGCCCAGATGCAGGAATTTCCGTGTGGTATCCAGATAAATAACCTCATAATCGTGCGGCAGACGGAAAGAAAAACCCAGTTGCCGGTACAGCGATTCCGAAAGTTCCTTTTCTTCGGCGGTGTGATAGAGCTGTTTGAACTGCGAAGTCAGAAAACCGTTGTTGACAGCCTGGTAGATTTGACTGCCATTTTCGTTAATAAAGGACTTCAGTTCTTCGCGGTTCCTTGCCAGCAGCAGCATATAGGTTTGCCGTTCCGCAAATTTGTCGTACTCAAAGAAAAACACCCGTTCTCCGTTTTCCACCTGCTGAAGCACGGAGCTGCCGATCATGTTCCGGATAAACTGCGAAGTCGCGTCATTGGCATCCAGGGTTGCGATCAGCAGTACGATTTTATCATCCCGGTATTCCTTGTATTGCCCGGGAGAGATGGGGCTGAAATAAAACAGTTTTTCTATCTGCGGCGTGCGGATCTCAAATTCCACACGGGAGCTGAGGTCTTCCCGGATATCTTCCCAAAGCGTTTCGTTGACCAGCGTCATTATGGCAATATCGCTGCCGCCGGCCAGCGGTTTGTGCCAGTCACAGGCAAAAAAGAACAGCAGCGGGATAAAAAATAAAACGGCATATTTCTTCATTTTCAAAGGCCCTCTTCCGGATTTTCGCTCCTTATCTGTTCCAGCTTTTCCCTTGTCCGATTCAGGATGTTCTGACAATAGCGGCTCAATTCCGTCCCCCGTTCATACAATTCCAGCACTTTTTCGAGTGGGGTTGTCTCATCCTCGATCTGTTTGACAATGTTTTCCAGTTCGCCCATTGCCTCTTCGAAGGTTTTTTCTTTGCTCATTGATCTTTTCCTTTTTTGCTTATTTCATCAATCGTCGCTGCAGCGTTCCCGTCGTGCAATTCGATCCGTACGGACTCCCCTGCCTGCAGTTCCGCCGCCGAACGGATGAGTCGCTGCTTGGCGTCCCGCAGCAGTACATAGCCTTTACGCAAAAGATGTTCCGGCGCATATGCCCGTAGTTTGGCATTCAATCCATCGAAACGCATGCCTTTAAATCGCATGAACTCGTTCAGCCCGCGCAGCAGGCGCGGAGAAAGATCCCTGATCCCCTGTTCCTGAACTTGCAGCAGGCCGCTTACTTTTGCCGCTGCGCGCATGAACAAATCCCGCAGTTTCTCCTTCTGGGAAAGCAGCGTTTTCAGGGGGGAATACAGCGTCAGGATTTGCTGAAGGTGCGCCAGTCTGCGGCTTTCGCTTTCCAGGTACCAATCCATGCGGGTATGCAGCGTATCTTCGAGTATGTTCAGGGTGTTTTTCACATCACGCCAGGATTTACATAGGAATTCCGCAGCGTTTGTCGGTGTGGAAGCACGGTAGTCCGAAACAAAATCCGCAATGCTGCTGTCCGTTTCGTGGCCGATCCCGGTAATGAGCGGAATGGGATACGCGGCAATATAACGGGCAAGTGCTTCATCGTTGAATTCCCAGAGATCTTCAATGGAACCGCCTCCGCGGGCAAGAATCACACAATCGGGTTTTTGTGGGATCAGCGACCTTAAAGCGGCTATGACGCTTTTAGCCGCGCCTTTTCCCTGTACCCGCGCCGGCGCCAGGCTCAGCCGGACCTGCGCGGCGTCATGGGAAAAGATCCGCAACATATCCTGCAGTGCGGCACCCGTTTCACTGGTTACCAATCCCACATGCATCGGATAACGCGGAATGGCCTTTTTCCGCTCGGCTTCGCAAAGCCCTTCGGCAATAAGCTTGCTTTTGAGCGCCTCAAATTTCTGGTACAGTTCTCCGCGTCCTGCATCCTGAAGAGACTGGATCACGAACTGATACTTACCGTGGGGCGCATAGACGCTGAGGCGTCCGTAAACAATTACGTCCATTCCGACGGCGGGAACAACCGAAAGCTGCTGCGCAGTCGTTTTCCAGATCACAGCGGGGAGTACGGCGCCCGGATCCTTTAAAACCAGATAAATGTGCCCGCTGCCGTGGAACTTGCATTCCGAGATCTCCCCACGCAACAGCGCTTCGGGAATTTCATTTTCCAATTTGCGTTTGATCTGTTCCGTAATGTCTGAAACTGTCAGTATCTGAAGCATCTAAAGGAAACATACTTAAAAGTCGGGAAGGTTTAAAGGATTTTTTTGTCCCCAATGAAAAAAGAGACTGTTCTGCAGTCTCTTTTTTATCTAACGATTTTTCTTCTTATGGCGATTCAGTCTTAAGCGTTTTTTCCGTTTATGCGTCCGTATCTTGATTTTTTTCCGTTTTCTACCGCAAGGCATCCGTTATCCTCCTTATAACCTATTTCAGATTTTTGTTGACCCGATTCGTGAACGATTCAGAAGCCTTGAAAAACGGCAAATAATGCTCAGGTACCTGAACGGTTTCACCGGTTGAAATGTTGCGGGCTGCTTTCGCTTTGCGTTTCTTCAGAATAAAATTGCCAAAGCCTCTTAAATCAACCCGGTCCCCCTTGACAAGGGCATCGCTGACAACAGCGATAAAGCCTTCGATCACCGCTTCCGTCTCGACCTGGGTCAAGCCTGTAGCAGCTGATATCTGTTTTATAATGTCTGACTTTCTCATAGTTGCGTAAAATAAATTATTTTTAATCTGTATGCAAGCAATTTTATTGAATCCTGATTTTATCGCCCGGATAAATTCGGGAATAATTCATGCCGGGATTCAGCCGTTTGAGCTGATCGATGCTTAAGCCGTTGCTGCGGGCGATCTTTTCGAAGGAATCCCCTTTGCGAACCGTGTAATATTGTACAAGCGCCTGATAGCTTTCTCCTTTCGGCACCCAGATATTCAGTTTTTGATTGGGGTAAATATGCTCTCCGTAAACCAGACCGTTCCAGACACGGATACGGGATGCGCGGGTATCGTAGATCTCCGCGATCTCACCTAGGGTATCCCCGGGTTTAACCACATAGATGATCTTCCGGTGTGAAGCCGACAGATCCGGTTTTCCGCTGGACGGCGCGGATACGGATTTGGGCGCATCGATGACACTGCCCACGCTGAGGTAGGGACTTCCGCCCTGCGGCAGAATGAGCTTTTGTCCGGCATAAATTCTGGAACTGCTCTGCAATCTATTGGCTTTTACAATATCCTGGATGCTGATGCCGAAACGCATTGCGATCTCCGAAAGCGTATCTCCTGCCTTAACCTGATAGGCAA
>JAQVTR010000087.1 GCA_028699915.1 Fidelibacterota bacterium | reverse complement strand
GAATCATGAAACAATTCCGGGTTTTACTGCAGACGGAATACCAAAAACGCCGCAGCTCCTACTGGCTGCCGCTGTGGATCATCGGGGGCGTCGCCCTGCTGATCCTGCTGCTGGTCCTCGGAGCGCTAATCTTTTCCCCATCCAATTTATACATTGGCAGCCTGGACGGCGGAAGTGCGGAAATGCGGATTATCGCTTACAGCCTGATGTTTTCCATGGGACTGGTGTTCTTTGTTTTTATGCTGCTGATGGCGCAAAGCAGCCTGAACCGAGAGCGGCAGCTGCTCTGCGATGATTTCTTTCGCTGTCAACCTGTCAGTATCTTGAAAACCGGAGCCGCCAAATATCTGATGCATGTCTTCGGGGGATTGCCCTTACTGGCTGCCTGCGCCCTGGTAACAGCCGTACTGTTATCCTTTGTTATGCTCTTTAGCGGCTACGGATTTCCTTTTGGTGCCGCACTGGGCGGAGCCTTGCTGGGATGGCTGGTTTATCTGAAAGTATGCCTGGTCATCGGAAGTCTTGTTTATCTTTTTTCGGCGATCTTTAAGAGCAGCGCTTTTATCAAAGGCGTTGCAGCGATGGGAATTCTGGAAGGGACGTTTGCGCTGATCGAAACGGTCTTTCGCCACCGGATTACCCTGCCGGGCATTTTTGACACTCTGTTTTCCATGACCGGGGTGATTTTTGCCGGCGACCCGGATCCCGAAATGCTGAACGCCGCTGCGATTCTGGGTGATATCCGTATTCTGGGAGGTGTATTATTCGCGGCCATTTGCTATTTTCTAGGAACATATATTTACCGGCAACGTGCAAACGGTGAATCGTAGTTTTTTGCATCAGAGCCCGTACACAAGAGGAGATCCCGTATCCCACCGGAGCATATCCACGACGGCGATCTCTTCTTGCGGCGGGGAAGGCGGGAAGAAAAAAAATTATGTATTCAAGGAAAATTATTATCAATGAGCTATCGCATCGGAACACGGATATTTCGTGTTGACAGTATTCCGTCCAGCAATACGGAATTGCTGCAAAATGCGGAGCGCTATGCGCAGGGAGATGTTCTGATCGCGCGCCAGCAGACCGGAGGCCGGGGACGTTACGGGAGAGAATGGGTGTCGGATGAAGGAGGTCTCTATATGAGCTTTTTGCTGAAAACGATCCGGGACCCCCGCGAAGTCCTCCCCCTTTCCCTGCTTTCCGCCCTGGCCGTCCTACAGGCGCTTAAGCGTTGCAGGGACGGCGATTATGCCATCAAATGGCCGAATGATATTTATGTCTCCGAGCGCAAGATCTGCGGGATCCTTCCGGAAACCCGGATCATGGGCAGCGAAACTCATGCGGTGATCGGCATCGGCGTAAATGTGAACAATGAACTTCCGGGGGAAGAATCTCTGCGGAATCCCGCCATCAGCCTGCGGGAGTTGCGGGGAGAAAATACCGACATCCATATATTTGCCGTTGATATGATCACACAGATCAACGATGTTTTCCGGAAATTTTCAGAAAAGGGCTTCCGCAGCTATTTGCCGGCACTCAACGCGCTTTTGTATCGCCGCGGACATAAAATGGAACTGCACATACCCGGCGGCGGAAAGGAAGTCATTATACCGCTGGCATTTTGTGAAGACGCTGCGCTGCGCTGTATACGCCGAGGAAAAGAAGAAAAACTCTTTCTTGGAGAATTATAGTATTTTTATGGACGAAAAACGGCAGCGGTACCCTGGGGGAGGGGCTGCGCGTAGGGATGAAAATGGGCGACGGAAAAATACGGACGATCCTGCTGATCACAATTTTCCTGATCAATGCGGAAATACCGAAGGCCGATGCAGGCGAAAGCGGTGCTGCGTTTCGTGAATACCGTTTTATCTATGGCGGTAGCAATGACCTTTACACCGTGGCAAATCTCGGTGTCAACAGCTACGCGGTTCTGACGGATCTCTATTATCTGAAGCTTGCCGGACACATACCGGAAAGTTTCGAAGGCGTCAGCGCTGCAATATGGCAGACTTGCTGCAGTTTTATGCTGACGATCTGGCCGCACGAGTTCGGTCACTGGGCCCGCGCACGGCAAGTGGGCGGCGAGTTTGTCTTTGTAAAATTTGGCATTCCCTGGCCGGATGCCCGTATGGATCTGCCCGCAAACATTGATCTTTTCCCGGAAACCCTGACCTCGGTCGGCGGTTTTGAGATCAACAGTCTCATGCACCGGATGATCGCCGAAAGCTACTACGCCCGGAATTACGGATACGCAAATTTGGGCATACATGCCTTTATCCAGCAGATCTATTACCCCGCCTATGCCTTTGTTGTGGCGCCGCTGGTCAGCCGGAAATGGATCGATCCCCGCGACGCGGATACCTGGATCCGCACTATGGGAGACCCTGTGGAGTCAGCCCTGCTGACATACCGGAATTACAGCGGGATCCCGATACCCGAAAAGGGCGAACCTGTCGATCCCGGATTGGTTTCCTATTACCGCGAGTGTATCTGGATGAACCTGGTGTGGACCTTATTAAATCCGGGTCTCTATGAGGGAATCCGTGCCTTTGGCGTTCCCATGGAAAAGCGGGGCGGCTACATGGAACCTTTTTTCTCGGGAAAGAACGGGAATTCCTGGATGTACGGAACTCTGTTCAACGCATCCCCCCTGGGCTATGAACTTTACTTCGATCAGCACATCCGGATTGCAGGGCGCTATGTACGCTGTTCCCTGCGTTACGGAAGACCGTTTAAGAATTACGGTATCGAAATGCGCGTGCCGGAACTTGGGCAATGGGAAAAATTCCGCCTCGGTGCGGATCTGGCCTATTGGTATCAGGAAACTTTCGGACACGGACTGCAGCTTGGGGCCGAATGCGGCTTGTCGGACGGACGCTCCGGAATACAGGTTTCCGGCGGATGGAAAAGCCGGGGCTATGTGTTGGGAATGCCGGTAGAACAAGGTTTTTATGTGCGCGGCGGCATAAATCTGTTCTTTGAAAACGGGGAATAAAGAATCCGCCGAATGCAGGATAGTGCATTACAATAAAAACCGTATTCCGGTATTGATCCATAAAAAAACGGTCATCCTCCGGGATAATTGATCAGTGTAATCCGAGGCGTTTGTATTTTTTCAGGATCCTCAGGGTCTTGTCAAGGGGCAGGGCCTCCACCTTGCGGCCCCTGGCGCCCGTCATGCTTTCCGCGGCAAAGAGGGAATTGATCACCGCCTCTTCCGTCGCCTCGATTGCAGCCTCAAACAACAAATTGACATCATCATTCCGCAGAACGCGCATCGTGTCGTACATGGACACGCTTTCATAGGGAATGCGCAAATCTTCGGCTGTGGAGAGTGCAATCACAAAATCTCCGCTCCCGTTGGAGGCGATGCCGCCGGTCCTGGCAAGTCCGAACATTGCCCTTGCGGCAAGCCGTTTCAGATTGCGTGCGCAAAGCGGGGCATCGGTAATGACGACGATCATACAGGAACCGTCAAGGTTGTATTCTTTTTCCACGGAACTGAAACTATAGCGTCCCAGCTCAATCCCGACGGGCACTCCGTCGATCTGCAGAATACCGCCGTAATTGCTTTGTACCAGTACGCCCAGCGTATAGCCGCCGCGGGATTCCGGCAGAACGCGCGAGGCGGTCCCGATACCGCCTTTAAAGCCGAAACAGACGGTCCCGGTTCCGGCGCCGACATTCCCTTCCGCGACCGGCCCGCCTGCGGCGTTTTGCAGGGCTTCAAGGAAATCTGTTTTTGTCAGGACCCGTGCACGAATGGCGTTCAGTGCGCCGTCATTGGTCTCGCCGACGACAGGATTCACACTGCGCACATCGCGGTTTACCGGGAAAGCGAAGGTATAGTCGATCAGTGCCGAAGCGGCCTCGGGTACGTTGAGGGTATTGGTCAGTAAAATGGGTGTTTCGATATTTCCCAGTTCCGCCACCTGGGGATAGCCGCTCATTTTTCCGAAACCGTTACCGAGATGTATGGCGGCCGGCACTTTGTTTTGAAAAATGTTATCACTGTGCGGAATAATGGCCGTGACGCCGGTACGGATAGAATCGCCCTCGATCACGGTTACTTGTCCGACCTTTACACCCGAAACGTCCGTGATGGCATTATAGGTGCCCGGACGCAGGATTCCGATTTGGATCCCGTAATCCCGGGCACGGTTCTCAC
>JAQVTR010000086.1 GCA_028699915.1 Fidelibacterota bacterium | reverse complement strand
GCAAACATCACGCCCCAGAACGATCTCTACGAGCTGGCCGTGAACCCGGGCGACACGCTGCTCCAGGGCCGGTCCTACGACCTCACAAACGTTTACGGCTTTAGCGGCACGTTCGCGCACTGGAACGATGATAACGATGCGATGATGGATTGTAACCCGGATTACATGATTAATACCTCGTATATCAAAACCGACGGGCAGACAAACCCAAAGAACGTGTACTTCGATCCATCGATCTGGGTAACCGGGGACTGGTACCAATGGGACGGATGTTTTAACCGGCACGTAAAAGGACAGACAGAAGCTAATTACGTCCCGTATTCAAACGACAACGCCAAAATGTTCAGCGTGATAAACTACTCGCGCGATCTTCCTGTTATCCAGAACTGGCAAAACCGGATACTGGAATCAAAGGGAGTGCGCGGCATCGGGCAGCAAACAGGAGACAACGAAAACATTACCGCAAAACCAACGGAAGTGATAAGAGGCAAGTAACCGTTCGGAGATGATCCGGTCAGAAATCCGCGACCGGTGAGGCGGACTTTACCAAAGGGCCGCCATGGGCTCGTAAGCCCAACGGTTATTCACCTCATGTTATTTACCCTCTGAATGCCATAGCACAAGAGCAGCAGGATTCATATCAGCAATCCCGGGGCATCTGGTTGTCATCCGGTCAAACGGGCGTTTAGCCTTAACGCAGGCAACAGGGCCCCGGGATTCTGGAAAACTTTTATTATGCCAGTAGGCTTACAATCCAGTAATTATGCCGCACATACCGGGACGCGAAGAATACCACGGGTACATCTCTCCAACGCCACCGAAAGGAGCGCCGAAAGAAGTACGTGATTTCATGGCCCGGACGTATGGCGGATTACGGGAATCAAAATACCCGGGCGAGATCCCCGCGAACAAAGAACGGGCATCGCGGATTACCTGGTATCAGACTAAAAGGAAATTCGGGAAGAAATATCCCGAACTTTTCCGAAAGAACAAAGGGCATGCGAGCCATGACCCGGCCCCCTCCGATCTTACCGGAAAAGAAAAGCAGATCGAGCGCGGCGCACGGATGGAATACCGCGAGCATCCCGAGTTCGGGAAGAAAGCCTCGCGGCAGATTGCCATCGACCATATCAGGAAAGATCCGAACGAATATCTCACCGGAAACAAGTACTTAAAACCGGTAGCCATTCGGCCCGCATCCACCACAGCGGGCAGGAAGAGCCAAGCACGGCAGTTACGGGCCGCCGCGCAGCAACAGCGCAGATGGGCAAAGACAGCAGGCAACGAGCAGCGCGCAGAGCATACCCGCGAAGTCAGGTTCAGGAAAGCCGGGCAGTCAGTCATTGCCGCAGATACCGGCGCGGACGCGAAGGTAGCGGGGCGGTTTGCAAAGGAGCGCGTGAAGGTCGCGGACAACTACGACTTACAGGCAGCCCGTATTGAAGCAATTTCCCAGAGGTGATTATGGCAAAAGATGAATTTAACTGGAGAGGGATCAAGGACAACAACGACGGCACGTTTGAAGTCTCGGATAATCGGAACAAGAACCGCCTGATTAAGGAATTCCGAAGGCAGGGCGTCCGCGCACGGTCAACAAAAATAGGAGGCGGAGCGTACTATGTGTACCCGGTCGGCAAGGTCAAAGCGAGAGTGTCCCGCCCGAGATATCCGGGATACAAACCGCGTACACGCGTAAGAATGGGGGCCCGGCCGCAGGTGCGGGAACAACCATCGTTCTTTGCCGCACCGCCGCGAAGAGTTGCCCCGCAGTATCCCGGAAGATCCCGGGGCAGGAGATCGAACCTTGCCGGTAAAGTGGGAGGAGCAATTAAGAAGTGGGCTGCCGGGCGTTCGCAGAAAATTCGCGAGGAGCAGCGGTCCCCATATACCGCAGAAGGCAAACCCCGCGAAGGATACAAGACCTATGTCGATAATACCGGCACCCAGCGGATCGTGAAAGAAAAACCCGGATTTTTCGAGCGGCACTCAAAAGAGCACAAGGAGGCCATTCACCAGGCCCGCGTACAGGAATCCCTGCAGATCGAAAAAGATATGGCAGCGCGGAGCGGCCCGAGCACCCGTATCTCACAAGCGCCTGCACCAAAGACCGTCAACATTTCCCCTGCCCGGAACAGATCATACCCGCATATGCCGTCGATGCAAACCCCGCAGGGATCCCGAAACGTGTCTTACCCGGCGCTTGCATCCGAAGAAGCGCCGCAAAAGCCGAAACAGGAACCTGAAAAAACAATCGGCAGCCAGGAGCTTACCGCTGCGCGGGTAAATGCGATTGAAAACCGGTAAACCAAAGTTTTAAGAGAGAATGGAACGAAAAAGGATATTAAGAGGCGATTAATTACGGAACTGGTAAAAAACATTCTGGAAAAAATCGGAGCGGTTTTACGGCTTAAGCAGAATCCAACTGTCAACGCCAAAAACCGATCCGCGCGTGCGTACTTTATTGCATGGGTCACAGAAACCGCAGTGGGCACTCTGCTCTTTGCGATCATGTTCGGGCAGGTCGCAATGCCCCAGCTCCTTGATGTTGCAACGTCAGGATGGGACACGTATTCCGTCCTGATATGGGGAGTGGTCCCGATGATCTGCATCGCGGGATTCATTGTCCGCGTGATCCGTTCGGCGCAGTCCGGTTTTGTCGGGCCGGTCTCCGGATACTAAATACTTTTAAATACTTTCCTTTTCTTATCAATAGTCATGGCAGTGTCGGGGGGGATACGAATGTCGTTTCTGAAGGCTGTTACCGCAAAAGCACTGACCCTTAAGGGCGTTGGTGCAAGGGATGTCTTCATGACTCTTGCAGGCGATGTCGTACGGGCATACCGTATGAACCTCGCGCAGGCAGTCACGGAGCTTGCCATTGCGCTGGTTGTCCTTGCTATCCTCTTCGGAGGTATTGCAGGCGGGATCTTCTTCCAGACCAACACGACCGGGTGGGACGCTACCTCTTCGCTCGTCTGGGGCTATATCTTCCCGATCGCGCTTTCCGCTGTGCTGGTGATGATCATCGGGCACATGTACTACGGAATGAAGGAGTGATCGACTCCTCTCATTCTGTTTCTGGCGGACGCTCTTTTTATCGTAAGTTTTATTAAGATTTAATCGTTATATTCTGTTGACTTATCCGTCAGGAATGAACGTTTGATGAAATCCCGAAGTTTGACCGCGTTTCTTTTGATTGTTTTCGGAATTTTCTGCCTTGTTGATTTTATCCTGACAAAAATGGAACTTGAAACCGGGACCGGCTATGAAACAAACGTCCTGTCTGGTGTTCAGTACGGGATCTGGTTCTTCGGGTTACTAAAAATATTCGAGTTTGTAATTATTGCGTGGGTTGCATGCATGATTGACAACGCTGGAAAAGAAAGAATGCCAGTACCCCCAAGTGTGATTATTGGTTCTGGTGCCTGTATTGCGCAGGTTACAGGGATGAGCGGAACGCTGGCGAATGTTGGAGCAGTGATTTGAAAATGAAGAATAAATTAATTATTTTTATTGGCCTGCTGGTTCTGATCGCATGTATCGCGGCGCCGGTCTCGGCATACGTTGAACCATCCGTTATAGACGCATCTCCACAAGGTGTGATATATTCAGGGACAATCTCGGATTACATGACGAGGAATTGGTCAAACGACACATATGTCCCAAAAGGCGCGATTCTTACGATGACGCTCTCGGGCCATTGTGAAGGATATCCGGTAAACTCGGGCATCAACGATCGAGTTGGATGGTATGACACCGCTGCAGGAACATATGGTATAACGCAGTTTTGGCAAGACACATCAACAACTTGTAGTATCCACCAGGTATCCGGTGCTGGAGTGAGTTACAGCGGAAATACGCTGTATCTCAATACCTCTCAAATACCTCGTGGGGATTCGTTTGGATTGTGGGCGGGGTGGGGGGTATATGTAATTCCACCGAAGTATGCATATCGTGTCGGTGGGACACCCCCTCCACCAGTTGCAAACTTCAATGCCACACCCTCGTCGGGCATGGTCCCCCTTTCAGTGATATTTAATGATACGTCTGTGGCCTACCCCTCTGTAACATCGTGGCTTTGGAATTTCGGTGATGGGTATACCGCTGCAACGCAAAACGCCACGCACGTCTATACTGCCGTCGGAAATTACTCCGCTTCGCTGGCTATCAAAACAAGCACCAATGAAACCGCCTCCGTCGCAAAAACCATCACCGTGTCTGCGCCATCGGATTATTTTATACCGACAATTGTATCTGATGCGTTTACCGGAAATCTGATTTTTAACTCATCTCTATCA
>JAQVTR010000039.1 GCA_028699915.1 Fidelibacterota bacterium | reverse complement strand
TGCAGTCGCCGGTAGGCATGATTCAGGTCTACATTGTTGTATCCGGCGCTGCGGAGAGCAAGCAATCCGATACCGTGATCTTTTAAATGATCGATCACGGCCTTGTTCAGATCGTCATTCACAAAGGCGCAAACCGCATCTGCGCCTTCGCTGAGTTCCGCCGTATTTGCATTCAGATGGGTCTTGAAATAGCTAATGTCGTAACCGTAAGCAAGATTTGCCCGGTCAAAGAACTCCTGATCGTAAGGCTTGGCATCAAAGAAAGCGATTTTTTTCATCATTGACCTCCCGTATTGGTTTGCTTTAAATATACAATATTCGGGATGTTCCGGATATTAAAAAATCCGCGCTGCCGCGCCCGGCTTATCCCGCCGGAAATAACAAAACTATAGAAAAACCAAATATAATAAATTATGAATTTTTAATAAAAAACTTGGAACTTTAACAAAAATTTTGTATACAAGGCGCTCAAATCAAGGAGAAGGATATGAAAAAGATAATTGTTCTGCTGTTGTTGTTAATGTTATTGATCCCCGCCGCCGCGCAGGAAAGCGCAAGCCTGATCAACCGCGAAGACAGTCCGCTGCAATTTTATTTCGAAATCGAGACCGGTCTTGTCAGCGTGCTTTCGCACCGTTATCAGGTCGGACGCAGCGACGAAGGCGCCAGCAATTTTGATTTTGTCAGCCAGGGCGGACAGGATGTTCTGTTTCCTTTCGACCGCTACGTAGCGGGATTAAAGATTCGGGACAGGCATAATATCGGATTGCTTTATCAGCCGCTGACCGTTGAGACTGCGGTTACTTTCCGCGATGATGTGATGCTGGACAGCGTGCTCTTTGCGGCGGGAACCCCCATGGAGATCAAGTACGGATTCCCCTTTTACCGTTTTAGCTACAGCTACCGCTTTGTCAATACGGAAAACTGGACCCTGGCGGGCGGTATCGCCCTGCAGGCCAGGAATGCCTCCATTGTATTCAAAGCGGTTGACGGATCCGCACTGATGGTGGCACAGAATGTGGGACCGGTACCCTCTTTTGTCCTGTATGGAAAATACCGCTTCGACAACGGCATTTATCTCAGTCTGGACGTAACCGGGCTCTACGCCTCTTCCGCCGTCATTAATGGTGCCAATTTTAAATTTGAAGGTTCGCTGCTGGACGCTTCTTTTCAGAGCGGCTATCAAATTCGTCCCGGTGTGGATGTTTTTGCCAATCTCCGCTTCCTGGGCGGCACGGCCCTGGGCGAATCCAATTATCCGGCAACGAGCTGGAGCGTAACCGAAGAGCGCTACAGCGAGAATTTTCTGGGGACCATGGCCTTTACGCTGGGATTCCGTATTTATTGATCGTCGCTTTTCTCAAACCCGCCTCCTGAACGATCATTCGCGGGAGGCCTTTTTTATAAACCTGGATTACAAGCATTGCCGGGAATAAACCGGCAATGTTTTTTACGGTTGAAAAAGTTCAAACGAAGGAAAAACACAGGAACATTCCGCTTTTGAAATTCCCGCGAACGGCAAAACGCTCATAAAGATATTGTCTTGCCAAAACAGCGCAATCATTGTATATTTCTTGGCTTATTTAGAAAAAGGAGACGGCATACATGGGAATTATGAATAAAATGCGCGAACGGATGGGAATTATTCTCATCATTCTGGTACTTGCCTTTGTTGTTACGATTGTTGTTGACTGGGGCGGTGGCGGCGTTGGCACCTTTATGGGCGGACGCGATCATGTCGGGGTTGTGAACGGCGAAAAGATCAAGATCAATGAATTTTACGAAATATACAACAGCATATTGGAGCAGTATCGTCAGGCCGGCATGGAGCTTGATGCCCAGAACAGCGAAATGGCACTGCAGCAGGCCTGGGAAACGGCGGTAGATCAGGTTTTGTGGAATCAGGAAATCAAACGCCTTGGCCTTCATATCAGCGATGCCGAACTCTTTCACTATTTGGAGAATAACCCTCCGGAGTTCCTGAAAAATCAGGAGGTATTTTTGACTGACGGCGAATTTGACCGTCAGAAATATCTGAATGTACTTTACAATCCGCAGGGAAACGAATGGCTGGAGATCGAGCTTTATCTGCGCAATAACGTATTGCCGTATCAAAAATTGAACGATCTGATCATGAACTCGGTTCTGGTGGACGAACAGGAGATCCGGGAAGCCTATAACGATGAGTACCTTAGCTATGAAGCCGAATATGTCGCCGCCCCCCTGCACCGGATACCGGATTCTCTGGCGATTTACAGCGAAGCGGATTTGCAGGCTTTTTACCAGGCGCATAAGGAAACACGCTATAAACAGGAAGAACGCCGTAATTTCCGCTATGTTTACTGGATGAAGGTTCCCTCTGCACGGGACAGCGCCGCCGTTCTGAGCGATCTTGAAGATTTTGCGCAGCGGCATCGCGAAGGCGAGAATTTTGACCAGCTCGCGCAGATCTTTTCGGACACCCAGGATACCGGCGCCAGCGGTGATCTGGGCTGGCTGACGCGTGAAAATATGCGTTCACAGTACCGCAACGCCGTCAGCAAGGGTAAAATAGGCGATGTCCTGGAACCGCTTATCATCGGGGATGAATATCATCTGATCAAGATCAACGACATCCGGAAAAGCGCCGATAAGGAAGAATACAATCTTTCTGTTCTTGTCCGCCGCTTAGATCCCGTCAACACCTACGATTTTTATGCCGCCGAAGCCGAGGCCTTTTTGCTGGATGCCGAAAGCTATGGTTTTTCGCGTGCTTTGCAGGACTCCAACGTGCCCCTTGACACGGTAAGCGGCGGTTTTTCACGCGAATTTCCCTATTTCAGCCAACTGGGATACTTCCCGGCTTTGGCAAAATGGGCCTTCCGCAGCAAGAGCGAAAGCATCAGCCCGGTTTTTGAAAACGAGAATTGCTATGTTGTTGCGGAACTGTACTCGGTGGAACCGGAATCATACCTGCCTTATTCGGAAGTCCGTCCGTCGGTTGAGCGCGCAGTCATTGCAGAAAAGAAAAGCGAAATAAGCTGGCAGGCGATAAAGAAAATTCAGAGTGATTTTGTCCGCGGAGCGATCGGAATAGAGGAAGCTCCGGCACAATACCCTTATATTGAGTATAAGCAGATCAGCTTTACCCTTGAAAATCCGCCCTACCCCTTTGCCGCTGCACCTTCCTTTCCCGACGTTATTCACAATCTTCAGCCCAGCGGTATTTCGGCGCCTTTCCGTGCCGGTCAATATGGTGCGGCCTTTATACACCTGCTTTCAAGATCGGAGATCGATCCGGAAGAATATCAAATCCGCATACCCTATGTTCGCGAAGCGCTCTTGCAGGAAAAACAACAAATGGCCTACCAGAAGTGGATCGAGCATCTAAGATCAAAATCGGACATCAAGGACTATCGCGCGGAATTCGGTTTGAATTGACATCACAATCTAAAATAAAAAAACGGGCCCGTTGCGGTCCCTTTTTTTGTGGATAATTTTACCGCGCTTCCGCTTTTTTTGAAAAGGGGTTTCCATTTCTATCCCGGATGTTGTACATTTATCCGAAAGAATTGTCGACGAGTGACACAAAAAAGCAGAGGATCATGGCAAACTTTGTTCATCTTCACACCCACAGTGATTATAGCACGCTTGACGGCGCATTAAAAATCAGCACCATTATTGAAATGGCGCGTGAAATGGAACTTCCTGCAATTGCGCTGACTGATCATGGCAACATGTTCGGTGCAGTTGAACTGTTCAGTTCGGCAAAAAAAGCCGGTATCAAACCCATTATCGGCTGCGAGATCTATGTCGCCGGCGCTTCGCGTTTTGACCGCGGTGGTAACAGGAAAGAAGAAGCCAATTATTTTCACCTGGTCCTGCTTGCGAGCAATGAAGAAGGTTACCGTAATCTCATCAAGCTTTCCTCGCTCGGCTACCTGGAGGGTTTTTATTACAAACCCCGGGTGGATAAGGAGCTGCTTCGGCAGTACAATGCGGGACTGATCGCGACATCCGCCTGTTTGAAAGGCGAGGTGGCGGCAACGGCAAAAGTACACGGATTTGAAAGGGCGCTGGAAGTTGCGAAAGAATATGCGCAGATCTTTTCATCGCGCTTTTATCTGGAGATTCAGCGGCACGGACTGGACGATGAAGCGATCGTCAATGATATTCTGATCCGGGTCGCCCGTGAAAGCGGCATCCCGCTGGTTTGTTCGAATGATGCGCATTATGCCAAGCGGGAACATGCCGAAGCGCACGACGCCCTGCTCTGTATCGGCACAGCATCCAATATCAGCGACACCAACCGGATGCGCTATGCGAACGATCAGTTTTATTACAAATCGCCCGAAGAAATGGCCGAACTGTTTGCAGACATCCCCGAGGCGCTGGAAAACACAGTAAAAATCGCAGAGCAATGCAATTTTACACTCAAAACGGATGAATATCACCTTCCGTCCTTTCCCATTCCTGATCATGCCGGAACCCGGGATCCGGACGCGTATCTGGAAATGCTGGTTTATGCGGGACTGAAAAAGCGTTTTGGTGAGGATCACGATCCGGCCTATTCCGAAAGGGCCGATTATGAGCTTTCCGTGATCAAAAAAATGGGATTTTCCGGGTACTTTCTAATCACCCAGGATTTTGTTCAATGGGCGAAAAATAACAACATTCCCGTCGGTCCCGGTCGTGGATCCGCGGCCGGTAGCCTGGTCGCCTATGTCCTGGGCATCACCAATATCAATCCGCTTCAATTCGATCTGCTCTTTGAGCGCTTTTTGAATCCCGACCGTATTACTATGCCGGACATTGACATCGATTTTTGTTATGAGCGCCGCGGAGAGGTGATCGATTATATCAAGGAACGTTATGGTCGGGACAGTGTAACCCAGATTATCACATTCGGGCGCATGAAAGCGCGGGCCGTCGTCAGGGATGTTGCCCGGGTGATGGGTCTGGATTATGCGACCGGGGACCGTTTTGCAAAAGCCATCCCGGAAAACATCAAGACTGAAAAAGAAGAAAGGGACAGGGGTATTACCGATCTGACGAAAGCCCGGGAAATGAACAAAGATCTGGATGCCCTGATCCGGGAAAATCCTACGCATCAAAAACTCTGGGAAATATCTTTGGTTCTTGAGGGCATGAACCGCCAGGTGGGGATCCACGCCGCCGGTGTTGTCATTGCGCCCGGAAACCTGCTGGATTATATTCCGCTATATAAATCTTCCAAAGACGATATTACCAGCCAGTACGACATGGGCTGTCTGGAACAGGTCGGGATGCTAAAGGTGGACTTTCTGGGCCTGCGCACGCTGACGGTTATTAAGCACACGCTTGATTTGCTGAAACAGCGCAGCGTTGACATTGATATCGACAACATTCCCTTTGACGACATGAATGTCTATAAACTTTTCAGCGAGGGGCGGACCTTCGGTCTTTTTCAGTTTGAATCCGGGGGTATGCGCGAGTATCTGCAGAAACTGCAGCCGACCTGTATTGAAGATCTGGTCGCCATGAATGCACTGTACCGTCCGGGCCCCATGGACAATATTCCCTCTTTTATCCGCTGCAAACACGGAGAGAAGATCAAATATCTTGATCCCAAGATGGAGCCGATCCTGAAAAACACCTACGGTGTGATCGTTTATCAGGAACAGGTCATGAAGATCGCTTCCAGCATAGCCGGACTTTCACTGGGCAAGGCCGACACCCTTCGCCGCGCCATGGGAAAAAAGAAAAAAGACGTCATGGAAAAAATGCGCGCAGAATTTATCGAGGGCGCAAAACAGAACGGGATCAGTGAGAAGACGGCCGATCAGATCTATGATTTGTTGATGAAATTCGCTTCTTACGGTTTCAATAAAAGCCACTCGGTCGCTTATGCCTATATCGCCTATCAAACCGGTTATCTGAAAGCTTATTATCCCGCGGAATTCATGGCTGCGAACCTGACCAGCGAGCGCAGCGAGATCAAGCGCGTTGTCGAACTGGTGGCGGAAGCTAAAAAACTGGACCTGGAGGTCATTCCGCCGGACGTGAACACCTGCACCGAATTCTTTTCGGTGTTGAACGGAAAAATCACCTACGGACTTGCGGCCCTGAAGAGTATCGGGGAAAAAGCCGCCGCAGAGATCGCGCGTGCGCGCCGCGAGGGAGATCCCTTTAAAAGCATCTTTGACCTGACCAGCCGCGTTGACCTGCGCATGGTGAACCGCAAAGCCCTTGAAGCGCTGATTTATGCCGGTGCCATGGATTCCCTGGAAGGCAACCGCTGCCAGAAATTCAATGCTATCGAAAACGCTTTAAAATACGGGCAGCGGGTACAGGATGAAAAGCAAGCCGCACAAGTCAGTCTCTTTGGTCCCGGCGGCGGACAAAGTATTTTGACCGAACCCGCGCTGGAACCGTTCGGGGAATGGAACGAGCAAAGGAAGCTTGAAAAGGAAAAAGAATACATCGGCTTTTATCTAACCGGGCACCCCCTGGAACCTTACCGGGATGAGCTCGAAGCCGTTTCCAATGAATATTATCTGGATGACGAAGACATGGCTCTCCCCGAGATCATCCGTGTAGGAGGGCTTATTACCGAATTTACGGTCCGCTACGACCAAAAGAACAAGCCTTATGCCAAATTCAAATTCGAGTCGCTTTCGCACGAATTTGACGTTCTGGCCTTTAAAGCTTACGAAAGCTATAAAGAACTGCTGGTCGCCGATGCCCACATTTATTTGGAAGGCAATTTAAAGATCGATAAAGAACGCAATCAGCTTCCGACGATCTTTTTGAACGCTGCCATGCCGCTGCAGGACCTGCGCGAGCAAAAGATCCGTGCACTGCATCTGCGTATCCGCAACGATGAGCATTTCGAAGCGAATCTGACCCGGATCCGCAATCTGGTACCTGCTTATCCCGGAAACAAGGCCTTGTATATTCATATCAGTTATCCCAAAAGCGGCGAAGCCGAAAAGATCATCAAGGCACGCACGGGAATCAATGCCGCTCCGCAGATGTTACAGAAAATCCGCGTTGTTGTAGGACAATCCAATGTCTGGCTCAGCTGAACCATGATCCTCTATATTACAGAAGGCTGGGAGAAAGGAAAGGTTGCGGAAGCCTTTTACAGGGCTTATCCCCGCGCCGCACGGATTCTCGTGCAGGATAATGAAGAAGCCCGGCGCGCCCTGTATGAAAAAGAAGCCGCCACCGAAAAGCATCACATTTTTATAACGCCTGCCCGCGGCCGGCAATTCCGGGTTTGCCCCGGTACCGGCGCTCCGTACATTTGTTGCTATTACTGGACGCTGCATCAGTCAAGCAACTGCCCCTTTGACTGTACGTACTGCATTCTGCAGTATTATCTGAACAATCCCCTGCTGACCGTGTTTGCCAATACGGAAGCATTGGGAAATATGGTCAAGATGCGCATTGACCGCGAGCCGCAGCGACTTTTCCGCGTGGGGACAGGGGAGCTTGCCGACAGCCTTGCGCTGGATCATATTACCCGGGCAGGGCCCTATCTGATCCGCCTTGCCGCAGCCCAGAAAAACATGCTGCTGGAGCTCAAGACCAAGTCCGACAACATCGATCATCTTTTAGACGTACCGCATGGCGGCAAGACGATTATCTCCTGGTCGTTGAATCCCGCGGAATGCATCCGGAGTTATGAATACCACGCCGCGGACCTGGACGCCAGAATGTGTGCCGTTGAGAAAGTACAGGACGCCGGCTATCTGTTGGGTTTCCATTTTGATCCCCTTTTGATCCATGCGGGGTGGCCGGAAGGATATGAAAAACTTGTCGAGCGCCTGTTCCGGCATGCCCGCCCGGATCGTATCGCATGGATATCCCTGGGCAGCCTGCGTTTCCCCCCCGAAATGGCGGAGAAGATGCGGCGCAAATTTCCGGATACCGATATGCTCAATGAAGAAATGATACGGGGGGTTGACGGAAAAATGCGGTATTTCAAACCCCGGCGCCTTGCATTGTACCGGCATCTTTACCAATCTATACGGCATTACGGCGCTAAAGACCTGTTTGTTTATTTCTGCATGGAAGACGCCGAGGTATGGCGGCAGGTCATGGGTTTTGCACCGGACAGCAATGAACATCTTGACTACCTTTTTGCCGCGCATCTTACGGAAAAATTCCCCAATCTCGATCTGCCGGCCCCCAATTTGCCGGAATATCGCAAATTTGAGTCTCCACGCAGCTGGGAACTCTGAATTCAGATATTTACCGTAAGCGGGAAATTATAAAAATTATTCCTGGGGTTCCATGTGAATGGTCGCTTCGATCTGACGCTCGTTTTTGATCTGCTTTTCAACACGCGTGACAATTTCGTGCGCATTGTGCAGGGAATAAGCAGCCGGGAGTTTCATATGAAAGGTAAGCTCCAGGTGTTTGCCGTATCGGTGCAGGTGGACATGATGTACGTTTACGGAAAATCCGGCAACACGGCGACAGACGTCGGACAAATAATTCAGAAGTTCCTTGTCGGGAGCTTCCCCGAGCAGGGGGCGGATACCGTCGCGGAGGATCTGAACGGCGGTTACGGCAATCATAAGGGAAACCAGAATGGTCAGGACCCCGTCGGCCCACCAGAATAAACGCCCCGCAAAGATGCCTGCCAGGATCAGCAAAGAAGAAAGTGCGTCGCTGCGGTGATGCCAGGCATCCGCCTTTAAAGACAGATAATTGCTTTTGCGATAACAGAAAAGAGCGTATTGTGCAAGCGCCCCTTTTAGGATCAGAGAAGCGGCGGTCACCACAATGGCAATAGTCCCGTATTCCGCGCTCCGTTGGGTTCGGATGCGCGCAACACCCTCCAGCAGAAATTCAAAGGCGATAAATGCCAGAAGCATGCCCACCAGCAGCGCCGCGATCAGCTCCGCGCGTCCATGGCCGAAGGGATGCTCCCGGTCCGCTTTTTTTCGCGAAACACCCGCGCCGATCAGAATGATCAACGAGCTGAGCGAATCGGAAAGCGTGTGCCAGGCATCGGCGATCATCGCGGCGGAAGCCGAGATAATTCCCGCCCAAAGCTTTACCGCGAACAAAAGGAGATTTGCAAGCAGAGACCATCGCCCCTCCCGCAGAAGATAGATATCGGAACCCTGCGGTTTCATCGTGTTGTTCCCCCGCATTATTGGTTTAATACTTTATTGATAGTCTTTTGTAAATCCGACTGGCGATAAGGTTTTTTCAAATATGCCCCGACACCCATTTCGCGCAGGGCTTGGGTTTGCTCGTTATTGGCAAAACCCGAAGATATCAGAACTGCGACATCCGGATTGATTTCTCGGAGTTTCTGATATGTCTCTACACCGTCCATTCCCGGCATGATCACATCTAAAATAACCAGTCCGATGGATTTTTGATGTTCCCGGTAAATACGGATCCCCGCATCGCCGGTGCCGGCCTCAAGAACGGCAAAACCCATATAATCCAGGGACTTTTTCAGCATTTTGCGAATTGCCTCTTCGTCATCGATGATTAGAATGGTATTGCCGGCATGGGCTTTCCGCAGCAGCAGGGTCTGTGCTTTGGGGTTGTCCTTGGGTTTCAGGGCAGAGACGGGAAAAAGCAGGTAGAAAATACTGCCCTTGCCGGGTGCGCTTTCGGCATAAATATACCCGTTGTGCGCATTGACGGTTCCGTAAACGGAGGACAGCCCCAACCCCGTACCGAGTCCGGCTGATTTTGTGGTAAAAAAAGGTTCGAAGATCTTGGATAAGACATCCCGCTCCATTCCGACGCCGCTGTCCCGCACCTGCAGCATAATATAATTGCCGGGTTCGACATCCAGGGGATATTTTGCATGATCTTCTTTGTAAATACTGACATTTTCGGTCCGCAATTCAAAAACACCACCCTCGGGCATGGCGTCGTTCGCATTGAAAGCAAGGTTCAGTATTACGTTCTGCAGCTGGGTAAATTCACCCATGATATAATGTTCCCTTGCCATTAAATGATGCCGTATGAGGGTGCTTTTATTTAGAGCATGACGCAACAGATCAATGGAGCCCAGAATAAGGTCGTGCATATCGATCGCAGTAGACTGTTTCCGCTGTTTCCGCGCAAAGGTCAGTAGCTGGTTTGTCAGTGTGGCGGCCCGCTCGCAGGTATCTATGATATTCTTGCAGTAGTAATGCAGATCTTCATTGTCCTGTAATTCTTCCGAAAGCAATTCCGCAAACCCCAGAATGGTTGCCAGCATGTTGTTAAAATCATGTGCGATCCCGCCGGTCAGCTGCCCCATTGCTTTTAATTTACGGGATTGTGCCAGGCTTTCTTCCTGTTCGCGGATCGTGTCCAGCATTTCATGTTCACGGGTAATGTCGATGCTGACCCCGATGATCAGAGCGGGGTTTCCCTTATTGTCGTATTCGATCACCTGCATGGAACAGCGAAACCATTTGTACTGGTTTTCCCGGTCTTTCAAACGAAATTCAAATTTGCAGGTGCTGCTATGCGTTTGAAAGAATTTTTCATTGTTCTTAAGCAGGGGCGGCAAATCATCCTGGTGGACACGTTCGTACCACTGGCTCAGCGGCAGCTCCCGCTCTTCACCTTCAATGCCGTAAAGGCGCATCAGCTGTTTGTCCGGGATCCATTTCATATCCGGGAGCAAAACGGTAAAGGTGCCGATTTGAGCGGCATCAAACGCGGTATTCAGCCGTTCGCGGTTCAGGATCAGCTCCCGCTGGCGGCGGTGCAGCTCGGTCGTGTCCGAAAGCACTTCAATGACATTTACCACGTCACCTTCGGAATTAAAGATCGGCGTCGAAGAAACGCTCCAGATCCGCCCTTTTCCGTAGGGCTTTTCGGTCTGAACCCGCTGGCCTTCCCGGATCGCGTTGATCGCCGAGCAGGGAACACATTCTTTGTCAAGGTGATGAAAGACCGAATGGCACTTTTTCCCGATAATGTCGGTGGCATTTTGTTTGCCGACCAGTTTGGCCGCCGCATCGTTTGCCTGCACGATATTATGATCCAGATCGAACATCACAATGCCTTCGCTGAGCGCTTCAAAGATGGAAGCTTTTTCCAGACGAAGCCGTTCGCTTTGTTCCTTATATTTGACCAGTTCGGTAATATCCTGAAATATTCCGCGATAAGCCAGGATCTTCCCGTTTTTACCCCGCTCATAAAATGCACTGATACGTAAGTGATAGGTGACATTGTCAATTATTACGCGAAAAAACGCATTAACCGGCTTATCGCCTTCCAGATACTCCTGAAGTTTATTTTCAAGATAAGGGATGTCGTCGGGGTGGGTATAGTCAAAGAGGGTTTTAAGGTTGAAAATACGGACAATTCCGCCGATAATACTGGAAACGTCGCCTTCAAAAGTTACAATCTTGCTCTCCGGGTCCATTTCCCAGTTCATCATTTTTCCGACGATCTGCGAATGCTCCAGCAGGGTGTTCCTGGCATTCAATTCCTGGATCATCAACTGTTGCTCCGTAACATCCTTGCCAAAACACTGATAGGCGCTCAGCTTGTTCCGCTGGTCGTAAATGCCGCGGTAGGTCCATTGAATATAATGGGTTTCGCCTTGTCTGTCCCAGAAGCTGAACACCCGGGTGTCGCTTTGATGGCGCAGGTTGATGGTGTCCAAATGAGTAAGAAATTCAAGCTCTTTCCGTTCCGGGTAGGCTTTAAGCAGATTAATGCCGTTCAGTTTTGAAAATTCGTCCGAAAACCAGAACTCAAAAGCCCGGTTCACATATTCGATCTCCTTTTTTGAATTAAAGCGGCAGAACATGATCGGCGAATCTTCCAGCACGGCGGTCATCAGCGTATGTTCACGCACGATCTCCCGCTGCAGCTGATGGCGCTCCACATGCGTTTTAAGCCGCGCAAGCAAAACACGGTCATTAAAAGGCTTGGAAACATAATCGTCGCCACCGACATCAAAACCCTTTTCGATCGCCTCCACATCGGTTCTGGCGGTGACGAAGATCACAGGAATCTGCCGGGTTTTCTTGTTCTCTTTCAGGATGCGGCAGACCTCGTAACCGTCCATACGGGACATCATAATATCAAGCAGGATAATATCGGGATGGTACTGATTTGCGGCTTCCAGCGCTTCTTCGCCGGATTGTGCAAGCAGAATGTTATAACCCTGAGTCGTGACAATGGACGTTAACACCTGCAGGTTCGCTGCGGTATCGTCGACGATCAGTACGGTAATGTTGCTGTTATCCATATACTCCTTAATGCGCAGTCACGGCGAAATGATCAAAATAAAGAAACGGATAAAAATATAATGAATCGCCGAGATTAACAATAAATAAAACGGATGCGGCGCATACCCGGATCCCGGGAAAACACCTTCAATATACGGGAATCCACAAAAAACACGAGCCCCTTTGTATTTAATCAAAAGTTTCGGAACGCCGGGGAGAAAAATATGAAAAAACCGTATGCGAATCGCAGGGAAAATTCCTAATTTTTCGCATGAAAAAAGAACTGAAGATCGAATTTGCCGGAAGGGTCCCCTATGAAACCGCATTTCGGAGGCAACTTGAGCTGCAGGAACTGCGCTTGGGAGATAAAATACCGGACACCCTGTTATTACTGGAGCACCCGCACGTCTATACGCTGGGCCGCCATGCCCGGGAAGGAAATCTTGTTTGGAGTGAAGAAGAGCGCCGAATGCGCGGCGTGGAACTTCAGCAGACCGACCGTGGCGGTGATGTGACCTATCATGGACCGGGACAGCTGATAGGATATCCTATCATCCTGCTGAGAGACCGGGGACTGCTTCCCCGGCGACTTGTCGAATGGGTGGAAAATACGGTTATTCAAACCCTGGATTGCTTTAGTATAAGCGCTTATGTGCATCCCGATTATCCCGGGGTCTGGGTGGACGATGCAAAGATCTGTGCGATCGGCATGCGTATTCGCGAAGGGGTTTCCTATCACGGCTTTGCATTGAACGTGAACACCGACTTGTCCTATTTTTCAGGAATCGTTCCCTGCGGTATCAACGGCGGAAAAACCTGTTCTATGGCATCGCTCCTGGGATATGAACCTGACATAAGGCAAGTGGGAAATAAACTTGCGCTGAAGGCCGGGGCACTGCTGGAGCGGGAATCGAAATAACCGCAATAAAAGAGAAACCGGCAGTTAGGCCGGAAAAGGACATATCCCTTCCCGCTTTCGGAAAAATTCGTTCCTTTCATCCGAAATATTGTGTAATCTATACGGTCGTTTATTTTAATTATCATGAAGGAGTACAAGGTGAAAACCGTATGCGCCGGAAATTTTGAAAAATCGGACCGTTCGGACTGCCGCATTGCTATGACGGTGAAAAAAAGCGGCGGTATCCGGATCTCCCTGAACAGCAAGGTCGCCATTTTATACGGCGCCGCGATCCGTGAAACCTGTGAAAAAATACTGGAATTTTACGGCATTGACAATGCGGAGCTTCAGATCGACGATTCGGGTGCCGCGGATTATGTCATTGCCGCCCGCCTGGAAGCCTGTATCAAACAGCTGATTAAAACTGATAAGTCCTGGCTGCCGGAAATCCTGCCGCAAAACATGTCGGGAACAGAAAGAGACCGCCTCCGCCGCTCACGGCTTTATCTGCCGGGAAATTCCCCGAAACTGGCGATCAATGCCGGCCTCCACAGCGGTGATGGTATTATTCTCGACCTGGAAGATTCCGTTGCGCCGGACCGAAAAGACGAGGCACGGATTTTGGTACGCAACACCCTGCGTGCGGTGGATTTTTATGGTGCAGAACGCATGGTGCGCATCAACCAGGGTGAACGCGGATTTGAAGATCTGAACGCCCTGCTGCCGCAGTACGTCAATGTGATCCTTTTACCCAAATGCGAAAGCGCAGAACAGGTTCGGACGGTCGATGCGCACATACAAAAACTCCGCAGGGAATGTCATATCAAAATTGAAACCTGGATCATGCCGATCATCGAAAGTGCGCTTGGCGTTATGCGCGCTCTGGAGATCGCAGGCTCAAGTCCCAATGTGGTTGCCCTGGCCATCGGCCTGGAAGATTATACGGCCGATATCGCCGTGCCAAGGACCTCCGAAGCCACGGAAAGCTTTTTCGCACGCAGTATGGTTCTGAATGCGGCCAAAGCCTGCGGCTTACAGGCCATTGATTCGGTCTTTTCGGATGTCTCGGATACGGAAGCCCTGTACCGGAACGTTCGCGCTTCCCGCGCACTGGGTTATGACGGCATGGGCTGTATCCATCCGCGGCAGATCAAGGTGATCCACGAGGCCTTTGCTCCCGATGAAGCCGAGTTGGAAAAAGCCGAAAAGATCGTAGCCGCTTATCGCGAGGCGGAAGAAAAAGGGCTCGGAGTCGTCGCTGTCGGTTCCAAAATGATCGATGCGCCGGTAGTCAAGCGGGCGCTGCGGGTCGTTGAACTGGCAAAAATGATGAACAAACAAGGATCCCGAAGGGAGAAAAAAGCATGAAGACGGTAAAAAATGCAGTCGGGCGTTGGGTTCCCGCCGAGATAAACGGTGAAAAGGTCATTCCCTTCAAAGGTATTGGAAAGCATCGTCCACGGGGAAGAAAATACGCTCCGCATATCGTAACATCCGCCGATTATCCGCCCAGCGGTGATAAAAGGGTTCCCTCGCTCAAAGAAGCGCTTATCCGATCCGGAATAAAGGACGGCATGGTCATTTCAACGCACCACCATTTACGCGACGGAGACCTGGTGGCAAATCAGGTCTTTGACATTGCTGCGGAATTGGGCGTAAAGGATCTGGTCTGGTTCCCTTCGGCATCTTTTCCCTGTCACAAGGAGATCATCAGGCACCTGGAAAGCGGGGTGGTTCACCATATCGAAGGCAGCATGAACGGCCCGCTGGGAAAATTTACCTCCGAAGGAAAAATGAAAGGCACGGCGGTGCTGCGCTCGCACGGTGGGCGCTACCAGGCCCTGCAGGACGGTGAGGTAAAGATCGATATTGCCGTATTGGCGGCGCCGACTGCCGATCCTTTCGGGAACGGACATGGACTGGAGGGGCCATCAGCTTGCGGCGGACTGGGATATGCGCTGGGGGATTTTCAGTTTGCGGAAAAGGTTATCGTTATAACGGACAATCTGGTGCCGTTTCCCTGTATTCCGATGCAGATCATCGGAAATTACGTGGATTATGTGGTTGAGATGGACAAGATCGGCATTCCCGAACTGATCGTTTCGGGGACCACGCAGATCACCAGAAGTCCGGATCGCCTGCTGATCGCCGAGCTGACGGCGAAATTCTGCGACGCCGCCGGATTGGTGCGCGACGGTTTTTCATTCCAGATGGGCGCCGGCGGCACCTCGCTGTCCATTGGCTTATTCTTTCATGAAATGTTGAAAGAACGCGGGATTAAAGCGCGTTTTGCCGTCGGGGGAAGCACGCAGTACTCTGCAAAAATGCTGGAAGACGGTTGTCTGGAATATATGCTGGACGCACAGACCTTTGACCTGGAAGCGGTTCGCTCCATGCGCGAGAACCGCGCGAAGCACCCGGATATTTCCATTTTTCATTGTTACGACTATCATGCCAAGGGCAATTTTACTACGATGATGGATGTCATGATCCTGGGTGCCACCGAAGTGGATGTGAATTTCAACGGCAACGTGGTAACCCATTCGGACGGTTATATGCTGCACGGTATCGGCGGCTGGCAGAACTGCCTCTTTGCCAAATGCACCATTCTGCCGGTCCCCTTGTTTAGAAACCGCATTCCAATTATTGTCGATGAGGTGACAACCCTGGTGGGCCCCGGCGAACTGATCGATGTCATCGTCACGGAACGCGGGATCGCGGTGAACCCCCGCCGTCAGGACCTGATCGACAAGGTGAAACATTCGGGCCTACCCCTCAAATCCATCGAAGAGCTCAAGGAAGAAGCGGAACGCATCTGCGGAAAACCGCAGAAACCCGAACTCGGTGAAAAGATCGTGGCCGCCATCAAATGGGTGGACGGCACCGTGATCGATGTGGTGCGGGAAGTCAGGAATGGTTAAGTTTAAGGCTGAGATTAAGGTTGAGGTTTGAGCTCAGGGAGTGCAGGAAGTATCCGGCACTTTGAATATTATTCAGAATTATGAATATTCAGGGTGATTTAATTTGATCCAATTCAATACGTTAATTTCAAACTCTTTTACAAATTCGATTAATTCCAGCGCTTCTCTTTCTGACGTCATACCGGCCATATCATACTCGATAATGTTTCTTTTGATTCGGCATGCGCCAAGATAATTGGCGTCATCTTCTTTTTCCGGTCCCAGGATTACGGGTATCGCCTGGATCGTTCGATAATGAGCCGATAATTTCTCGGGTCTGTATCCGGAAAGATATAGAAGAATAGTACATAATTTTAAAGCCGCATTATAAGCTATCCCGAATTTCCAATCATCTGAAACATCTTTTCTCTGAGCATCTTCCAGGTCCCGTTTAACGATATTGAAAAGATTCCCGATTTCTTCTTTACTCGTTTGATGGGGCCTGATCCATCCGTTTTCTTCCCAGTCTTTCAAATTCATTTTCGTCTCCCTTGATAAATATTTTCTTTGAATTTAAAACGCCCGATATAAAGTGATCGTTATTTTTGATCCGTTTCATTAATTCTTTGCGTGTCATAACATGAGGGTTTATTTCGCGGTCTATCTTTCCGGATGCTTCTTTAAGTAATTTACTGATGTCTCTTAATCCAATATTGCCGACAATGAATAAATCCACATCGCTTTCTGGCCTTTCCGTGTTTGATGCAACAGATCCGAAAATAAATGCATAATCTATATCCCTTACATCCAGCGATTGCGCCATCAGATCAACAAGTCCGTTCGTTCTGTAAACCATTTGTTTGATGACATTGTAAAGAGGATGTAAATCGTTGGCTTTGAAGAATAAACGATTTCCATCCCTGCGCTTTTTGATCAGATCAAGTTTCTCCAATTTATTTGCTTCTTGCTGGATCGCTCCTATTGTCATGCCCGACAATCTTTCAATTTCACGCAAATAATATTCCTCTTTGTTCGTGCCGAAAAGCAAGCGAAAGAACTCCGCACGCGTGTTTGATGATAATATTTCAGCCAGTAAATTCATGGGACCCCATAATGTATGGCAATAATATACAATAGTATGGTATAACAATACAAGAAATATTTTCATTGCAGG
>JAQVTR010000038.1 GCA_028699915.1 Fidelibacterota bacterium | reverse complement strand
GATCAGGTCCGCCAGCTGCAGGTAGATCGCCCGTTCACTGTCAAAGTTGATGCCCATATGCCTTCGCTTTCCTTCCACCGGGCTTCTCTATTCCGGTGTTCTACATAAGTATAACACCATTACAGATAAAATGCAAGCTTTTTTTAAATATTTTTTAAAAATATTCTTGCTGTTTATGCTCTATTGCTCTGAAAGCCAGTATTTATGCGTATTTCCGCAAGTTATGATGAATATTTTTTGGGTAAAATATTTCTTCTCCCGCAACGTTTTTCTTACCCATGCAGACGCCGGCAGAATATTTTTGCGCTTTTTGATTTAAATGACGATTCGCACCCGTGTGCAAAAAAACCGTTGCTTTTCCGTTGAATATCCTACATATTTCAGGGCTTTATCGGAATGAACTGTTTAAGGAGAAAACATGAAGCAGACATATTACCCCAGCAATCGGAAACGGAAAAACAAACACGGCTTCCGGAAACGGATGCAGACGGCTGCCGGCCGGGCTGTTTTGGCCGCTCGCCGCAAGAAAGGGCGGAAACGCCTGACCGTTTCGGATGAATGAATGCGCGTTTAAAAAAATCAGAGATCCTCAAAGATAAAAAAGCGATCTCTTGTTTATTTGAAAAAGGGGAGTGGAGCAGGGGGCGCTATGTCAATATCGTATCGCTCCCGGCAGAAACCCGGCAAGTGTTGTTTACCGCCGCCCGCATTGTAAAGGGCGCGGTTGCCCGAAATCGCGGGAAACGCTATCTCCGGGAAAGTTACCGACTTAACAAATCCTGTTTTTCCTTTGAACGCATTTACGGACTTATTTTAAAACGCTTCCCGGAATCGTCCCCCCTGCGTTACATCGAAAATGATATCCGGATGCAATTACAACATGATTAAAAGAGTTTTATTGGCGTTGATCCGTTTTTATCAGCGGGCGATATCCCCCTACAAGCCGCGTAGCTGCCGTTTTTATCCCAGCTGTTCGCATTACAGCTACGATGCGCTTCAGGAACATGGGGTGTTTAAGGGTTCTTTGCTCGGTTTGCGGCGAATCCTAAAATGCCATCCGCTGCATCCCGGCGGCTACGATCCGGTTCCGCGGCGGGACAACCATTAAAGGAGACCATTTTGGATAAGAAAACAATCCTGGCTTTTGTCGTTATCGGTATCATTATCGTCTTTATGCCCTATTATCAGCGCTGGCTGAATCCCGCGGATGAAAGCATGCCCGTGCAGACGGAAACCCGGCCCGCAGAACCCGAAGTTGTGCCGGAGATCCCGCCGGAAAGCGTAAAACCGGTGCTTGATATCCGGCCCCGGCAGTCTGCCGATGTAAAAGAAGTCGTGATCCTGAACGAAAAATTTGCCATGACCCTTTCCAATCTTGGCGGCGGGACCGTGCGTGACTATACCCTGTTCGATTATCACGACATGAACGGCGACCCGCTTGTTTTACTCCGGGAAAGCGACGCCGCTAATCTGAATCTTGTTTATACGAATATCTACCAGGATGGTTCTTCACTGGAAAGCATTCCCTTTGAATGTCCCGAACTAGAACAGCTTCAGCATGGGGACACTCTTTATGTTCAGCAGCCGCGTTTCCTGCATTATCGCACTATTACACCCGAAGGTTTGCGCATTGAAAAAAAATTCACTTTTTTCCCAGACCGTTACGAATTTGATCTTGATCTGCTATTTGCCGATTATCTCCAGCGTCTGAGCGGATTGCGTTACGGCATTGTCTGGAAAGACGGATTTGCGATCACCGAAAAGAACCCCGCCGATGATCTGATGTATAGCAGCGTGATGGCCCAAATGGGCGCCACTCTGGCAAAGATCGATATGCAAAAAGCTAAAGTTGATGAGCGCAAGACCCTGAATACGGACGGGCAGACCGACTGGGTGGTTTTCAAATCCAAATATTTCACCGGTTTTATTGTGCCGAAGAACATAAAAGGTGTTCGTTCGGAACTTGCTTTGTCCCGCCTCAAGAACGGGCGCGATCTATCTGTCCGCATTGATATGCCGCTGTCCAAGAACAACTTTCAGGAAGACCATTTTATCATTGGCCTTGTCCCGGCTGAAAAAAAACTGCTGGCCTCCTATGGGATTGGCCTTGAAAAGACCATGAACTGGGGCGGGCGCATTATTAAGCCTTTCTCAATCGCTCTGCACTGGCTGATGGAATTCTTCTACCGGCTGATCCCCAATTACGGAGTTGTTATCCTGATCATTTCACTGGTGATAAAGATCGCGACCTATCCGCTTACCAACAAGAGTTACGGATCTATGAAACGCATGCAGATGATCCAGCCCAAGATCCAGGAACTGCAGCAGAAATACAAGAACAACAAAGAAGTGCTACAGCAAAAAACCATGGAATTGTACAAGGAAGAAAAGGTCAATCCCATGGGCGGCTGCTTTCCAATGCTTTTGCAGCTGCCTTTGTTGTACGGATTGTTCATTGTCTTCCGCACCGCGATCGAATTTCGCGGCGCTCCTTTTATGCTGTGGATGAAAGACCTCAGCGCCCCGGACGCACTGTTCAATTTTGGTTTTAACATTCCCCTGCTCGGTTCGGAATTCAATGTGCTTCCGATTTTGATGACCGTACTCATGGTCGTTCAGCAAAAGATGTCGGGCAGCGGTGCGGCAGCAAATCCCCAGCAGGCCCAGCAGCAAAAAATGATGCTCTGGCTTATGCCCGCAATGATGTTCTTCCTGTTTTACCAGTTTCCCTCAGGACTGGTGCTTTATTACCTAATCTTTAATCTGTTAACCATTCTTCAACAAAAATTCGTTATCAACAAGCAGGTTGAAAGGGATTTTGTATCCTCGCACCCGCAAAAAGCCCGGGTGATTAAAACCAAGACCCAAAAGTAGATAGCACTATAATTCCGATACGGCAAAAAGGACAGTTTTCGAACTGTCCTTTTTTATTTCCGGCTTTCCCGGCAGATCAGAGGCACATCCGGTAAAGCTTTTCAATGGTCGCTTTTTCCATCGGAACGGGGGCGGAGACTTGATGATGCCGGTTTCCGGCGGTCCGGAGCACCGATTCCGCCAGGGCAGGAACCGCATCGGAGGGTATTCCAAAATCCTTGAATGTCAGATTGCGTCCGATCCGTCTGAGCCATTCGCCAAATGCCGCAATGCCTTCTTCGGGTCCGTTTGCGGCAGGATTAAAGATCTGTCCGAACGGGACGAGTTTTTCTCCGATCTGCTCCCTGAACATTTCAAGATAATGGGGGAACACAAGCGCAAGTCCGCGTCCGTGGGAGATGTCGAACATCCCGCTCAGGGCGTGTTCGATCACATGGATGGTGTGCGGTCCTTCACGGCCGGCTTCGTTAATGCCGATCAGCGCAAGGGTGGAGGCCCAGGCAAAGGCGGCACGCGCTTCGGCATCGGCGGGATTGTTGAGCAGCCGGTCCAGCATTTTCACGACGCTTTCCGTAATGGCAAGTGAGATTTTATCGTTGAGCTCTCCTTCATACCGGGAAGAAAAATAGGCTTCCGTGGCATGGGTGATGATATCCACGGCGCCGTCCAGCAAATAATCGCGCGGAACGCTGAGGGTCAGTTCGGGGTCGATGACGGACAATACCGGCCGGGCGCCGTAGCAGACAAAACCGCTCTTATCCAGGGTTTCGTCATGAGTTACGACGCCAAATGCATTTCCCTCCGAACCGGTTGCGCTCAAAGTTGGAATGCAGATGACCGGCAGTGACTGATGCGTGGTTTTCTGTCCCGCGCAATAATCCCAGATCGAAGTGTCGTTTTTTGCGACAATCGCAACGCCTTTTGCGGCATCCATGGCGGATCCGCCGCCAAATCCGATTACTGCATCGACGTGCAGGTTCTTTGCCAGCCGTCCGCCGGCATCGACCATAGATACGCGCGGATTGGGCATAACCTTATCAAACACGTCCGCACGTATGCCGGACGTCTCCAGCTGATTCAGCAGGGCATCCAGATAACCGAGCCGGATCACGCTTCCCGAAGAGCAGACGATCAGCACTTTTTCGGCTTTTTTCCGGATCTCTTTCCCCGCACGCTGAAAAACGCCGTTGCCAAAAACAAATTTTGTGGGAATGTGTAAGGTGAATTCGTGCATTTTTTCCTCCTGTTTTAGGAGAATTTACCCTATCTTCACGACAGAAAAAAAGGATTTTTTATGTTCACCCTCCTTCCCGCTTTCCGTTACGGCTGGCAGCAAATGCAAAAAAATATCTGGACCTTTGCCCTGCTGGCGCTTCTGCTTTCCCTTGCGGATATCGGCGGTAACATCAAACTGAAAGCGGCGGGAATTGACGAGATTCTGATGCTGGAACGCCCCTGGGAATACCTTTCCGTTGATATTGTTTTGTGGATGGGCGCTTTTCTTGTTTTTGCCGCTTGTCTGAATTTCTTTGTAGTCACCCTGGTGCTGGCAATCCTGCACGGAGAAGCGATCCTGCCGTATCTAAAACGAAAGATCCGTCTTTTTCCGGCATATCTGGGGCTGATGCTGCTGAAATATCTGCTGACCGGCATCGGGCTGCTGTTCTTTATCGTTCCCGGACTTCTGCTGATGCTGGCCTTTTATTTTGCGGAATACCTTCTGATCGACAAAGAAATCACGCTAATCAAATCTCTGCGGCAAAGTGCGGAGATCACGCGCGGATCGCGGCTGGGCATTTTCCTGTTCGAGGTGGATGTCTTTATCATTTCCTATATTCTGGCTTTCCCGCAAAACATCTGGCCCGACACCGTTTTGACCTATGTCATTCTTGCGCTCATCAACCTTGTTTGGCTGCCGGTCGCCTGGAATGCCGCGGGGCATATCTATCGATTTGTCTCGGAAATGCAGCTTCCCCGCAGTGGCTAAACCATAGCGTAAAAAATATATTTCTGATTTTCATTAAATTCGCTACATTGCATGAACAGTATTTATTCCTGGTAAATTTTTGGCGATGCACCGGTAAGCGGTGCTTTACATGAATGCATAACGGGGCGCCCGGCCTGCAATTGCGCGTATTGTCTGGCAAAAAAGCAGGCGTGCCGGCGTGAGATCAACTTCGTATTCTGAAACAAGCAATCAAGGAGCGCAGAAAAATGCAAAGGAACATTTCCCCGATCTTCACCCGGCTACTGCTGGTCCTGGTGCTGGCTTTTTCGGTTTCATGTGATGTGCTTTTCCCCGAACTTGGCAAAGGCAAAAAGCTTTTGGAAGTAGAGATACCCGCTGCGGATACGGCGGTCGTGATCGGGATCGGCGGCAAGATCCGTGTTGAGATACCGCCAAACGCCGTTCCGGAAGGAACACTGCTGCGTATCTACAAGCCGGATGACGAGAACCTGCTTGAAGATGAAACCCGCCGGTTCAACGGCATCTATAATGTGGAAATGAGTTCCGGCAGCGCCTTTGATATTCCCCTGAAAATCACCCTGCATTACGACAGCACGCTTGTCGTGCCGGGGAATATTCCCAATAAGATCGGCGCGGCCTGGTACCGGGATGACTGGGAACGCTGGTCCCTTTACGACAGCGTTGCCGTCGATACCGCAGCCCATACCGTCACCTTTGAAACCAACCATTTGACCAAGCTTTCCGCATGGACCCTGCACGGCTATACGGACTGGACCAGTAACCGGCATTTTAATATTTACTGGTGCTCCTCCGGAACAAGCGCACCGGTGGCAGACGCAGACTACCGCCCGCGCGAGAACTCGGACAACCCGGACGATCCCCTGTATATCCAGGATATGAGCGACTATCTGGATCAGGCCTATGATGCGTTTAAGGCCAGGAACCTGAAGCTCCCGGACTCAAAAATTGACGTCTGGGTGACCGACCTGGGCGGCGACGACGGACAAAGTACCGCACGGGGAAGCATATATATCAGCAACAACTGCAGCGGCGGGGCGGTGACCCGGACGGCTCTTCAGGCGCTTCCTTCCGCCTGCGCACATGAATTGCTCCACGTTTCTCAGGATTATTATTATGTATTTACCACCGCCCGCATTCCCCTTGTCATGACGGATGTGGTGACGACCTTGTGGTGGCTGGAGGCCACGGCAACCCAGGCGGACCGCATGGTGTGGTCAAATCTTGCCTTTTATGAGTCCGATGATTATTCGGATAATCTCCTAGAAGGACAGCTGCATAAAGCCTGGGACGACTGCAGAACGGACCCGGAGTGGTACACAGCCGGCGGGTTCCTGTCCTACCTTGCCAATCACCGCTATGGGAACAAGGCCGACATTGCCAAGCTGATCGTTCTGGGGGGCGCGAAGACCACCGCGTATTTCCGCACCATTCTTGATACCTATATTAAAGACGAACTGATGGGCGTCGGGATCGGACGGGAGTATTCCGACTATGTCCGATGGGCCTACCAGGGGTATTACGCGCCGGTCACTATTCAGTATCGCCAGCCCGGAAAAACGAATCAGTTACCCTGGGAAAACAATTACCTGCTGGATTTCCGCAACAACACCGCTTTCTTCAGTCAGACACTTCCGCCCCTTTCCGCCCGGATCATCCGGGTGGGGGTGAACGAGGACAGCGATCTCTCCTCCACGCTCACAATCGATCCGATTGCGCTGCCGGACGGCATCCGGGCCTTTTTGTATGTCGATCACGAATTTTACGAGGAGATCCTGCCGGGACAAAAAACCTACCGATCCCTCATCAAAACGCCTGTTGCCGCCTATCACAAACGTCATGCGAACATTTTGCTGATCAACGAGCACAAAGACAACGACCTTAACGCAAAGATTAACCTGTCGATCACCGCCCAGGAGACGCAAACGCTCAATTTCAGCGAAAAGATCTATGGAATGGCCTTGGGAGAACACGGGAACAACCTGATGGTGTCCTGCAATGCGACGGTCAAGGGCTACAAACCCGTTCAGATCCTGAGCATTGAACAGGATGCGACCGATTTAGGAGATTATATCACCTGCCGGCTGATCGTGCATCTCAGCGCCGGCGCATTTCTTGGCAATCTCGAGAACATGTCCATTGAATTCCTCGAACCCGGAAAACTTCTCGTTGACAAATCCGCAACGGAAGGCTGGAAATGGGAATGGCAGGAATTTTTGGGCGGAACCGCCGAGATCGTAAACAAGATAATCAGCAATTACGTTTATCCGACGGTCGGCAGCGGAAATACCTTTACGCTCACGACGCCAGAAGGCCACTTATATCAGGCCGGATACACCGAGGTCGTTTTTCAGGCAAAGACCGTCAAATCCGTACTCGGCTCCGATCAGCAGTGGCGGGATCAGGAAATTGTCTATATTCTAAAAGTCCTTTTCCAGCCTCCTGAATAAGTGAGCCCGGTCGTTTGATCCGCATCTCTCTTTGCGATGATTCACCTAATGCGTTTCAAAAAAACCGCTCTTGTGTTTTTGCGTGGATTTTCTGTTTTTATTTTTAGGTATTTTGTCCTATAATAACGGGCACAGGAAGGAAAACGAATACAAACTGAAAAAATATCCGGAAGGATTGATCATGAACGCATACGGTTGGCTGTCAGTATTACCGCCCCTTCTTGCGATCGGACTTGCCGTTAAAACGCGGCAGGTTTTCCTTTCGCTGGCTGCGGGAATCTGGCTGGGCTGGACGATTTTAAGCGCCTGGAATCCTTTGCGGGGGCTGAGCGGAATGTTGGCTTCACTGGTACAGGTCTTTCAGGATCCCGGAAATACCCAGGTGATCCTGTTCTCGGCCATGGTGGGAAGTCTGATCGCACTTACCCAGCGCTCCGGCGGCATTGACGGTTTTGTATCCTATATTATGAATAAAAAGTGGATCAAAGGACGCAAGGGGGCCCACCTGCTGGCCTGGGGCCTGGGTGTGGTGATTTTTATCGAATCCAGCATTAAGATACTCATCGTGGGTTCGGTCTGCCGGCCGCTCTATGACAAACTCGGTATTTCCCGGGAAAAGCTGGCTTATATTGCGGACTCCACATCTGCACCGGTTTGTATGCTGATCCCGCTGAATGCCTGGGGTGCCTTTACCATCGGGCTGCTGACCACGCAGGGGGTCCGCAATGCAACCGGTGTTCTTCTGCAATCCATCCCGTTGAATTTTTATTCCATTATCGCTGTATTGATGGTGCTGTTCTTTATTCTCACACCCTTTGATTTCAGAAAAATGAAAAAAGCAGAAAGACGCGTTCGCGAAGAAGGCAAACTTTTACCGGATGGTGCGACCCCGATGATGGATGAAAATCTGACAGGATTGAAAGCAAAAGAAGGGGTTCGGAAATTAGCGCGAAACATGATCATTCCCATTGTTGTGATGAGCGTTTTTATGCCGGCCGCGCTTGTTATTACCGGACTTCAAAACCTATCTGCTGCTGAGGGTGTGCGCTTGACGCTCGGTGGGGCCTTGCGCCAAGAGGGCCTTTTGGGCGTGCTGGCGGAAGGTTCCGGATCAACGGCGGTTTTTTGGTCAGTTATGCTGGCGATCGCCGTTGCCGGATTATTGACACGTTTCCAGAAAACGCTTACGGGAAAAGAAATAATGGAACTTATCCTCAAGGGGGCGGGCGGTATGATATCGCTGGCGCTGCTGATGATGCTGGCTTTTTCTCTGGGTGCAACCTGTAAATTGCTGGGGACAGGCGCCTTTGTGGCGCAGGGACTGTCCGGTACCCTGCCGGCGGCGCTGGCACCCCTGATGATCTTTATCACGGCGTCCTTCATCGCTTTTTCCACCGGCACCAGTTTCGGTACCTTTGCGTTGATGATCCCGCTCGCCGTCCCGCTGGCGACAGATCTCGGGGTCAGTCTGCCCCTGGCGGTTTCCGCTGTTCTTGGCGGCGGGGTGTTCGGGGACCATTGTTCCCCCATTTCCGACACTACCATTGTGGCCTCAATGGCCTCCGCCTGCGACCATATCGATCACGTCAATACCCAGATCCCCTATGCCCTGCTCAGCGCGGGGATCGCGGCGCTTTTATATTTAATCACAGGATGGATAAGCTTATGAATCAAAAAATAAAACCTTACATCATGCTGGCGCGACCGGCAAATATCGCCCTGGTCACTACGGTGATCCTGATCACCTCCGCCTTCTTTTCACCCTATCCGCCGGTCTGGAAGGTTTTGCTTTCCGTGCTTTGCGTCGCCTGCATTACGGCGGCCGGAAATACGCTGAACGATCTTTTCGATATCGAGATCGATCGAATTAACAAACCCAAGCGCCCGCTTCCTTCCGGAACGATCCTCCCGGAAAATGCCAAACGTTATATGTATGTTCTGTTTGTGCTGGGTAACGTCTTTGCATTGATCCTGGGTTTTTGGAATCTTGTCATTTCCCTAATTATCGTCACGCCCTCCCTTTACTGGTATGCCCGGCGTCTGCGCAACGTACCGCTTGCGGGAAATGTGATGGTTGCCTTTCTTTCATCCCTGACCTTTGTTTTTGCCGCTCTCGCCTTTAAGGATATCTCCATGGCCTATATTCCGGCGCTTTATTGTTTTATGATCTCCTTAATTCGTGAGATTGTCAAGGACCTGGAAGATTTGCGCGGAGACGGTATCAATAACAGCAATACACTCCCCGTGGCAGTCGGGGAAACCTCCGCCCGCGTAATTGCCGCTATTATGATTCTGTTTTTCCTGCCAATAATCCCCCTGCCTTATCTCGCAGGACTCTACAATCAGTGGTTCTTTTTTATTGCTGTTTTTGCCGTAGGCGTTCCCATGGTTATAATAATGGTAAAGCTTTTTCAGGTCCGGCATGAAGTTAATTATTATCAGTTTGCATCGATAATGAAGATCATTATGTTCATCGGACTGCTGGGGCTTTTTATCGGCCGCTTATAAATGCTTCTTGTCCCTTTTACATTATAAAAACCCTTTAGGCTTTTTTTTAAATCGGTTTTTTCCTATATTAAAAACGGTAAGTCCAACAATTGACAACTAATGAAAGGATTTCATTATGACAAAAGTGAGTGTTGTCCTGCACTATTACAAGGCAAAAGAATTTGACGAAAAGCATATTAAGGCACAGGTGGCGGAACTTGCGGGTCAAAGCTGCAAGGATCTGGAATTTATCCTGATCACCTGTGATAAAGAGGATGCGCTTTCGCGCTTTTCGGCGCTTAAACCCCGTATCCTTAACTGCCAGAACGATCTTGCGCTGAATATGAACCGTGCGCTGAACATGGCGGAGGGGGAATGGATCCTGTTTATTGACAACCGCGACAATCCGGTGATCATGAAAAAAGCCGCCGTTGACGGTTTCTTAATGGGTGCGGAACGCCAGAAAGACGCCGGTCTTTTCTATTCCAGCTACGAACTGGAAGATAACGGGGAGATTAAAGAGGTCCATTTACTGGATCACCATATTGGACGTGTCCGCGACAACATGGATTACGGAAAGGTGTATTTTATCCGGAAAAGCGCCCTGGAAGCCATCGGCGGTTTTGATGTTTCCGTCAAATACAATCACCTGTACGACCTGCGCCTGAAGATCTCGGAAAAGTACAAACTTTACCGGATCGCCAACCGCTACAGCGGCTCTTATTACCGCGTGGTCGCCGCCGGAAAAAAAGCGGATGTGTTCGATTATCTGAAAGCCGGCAAGGCTATTCAGCTGGAAGCGGAACGCGTATTTACAGAACATCTGAAACGTATCGGCGCCTATATGGCTCCGGGCGTAATGATGCCCAAGAACCAAATCCACAGGGATGTCTCCACCCTGAAAGCCTCCATTATTATTCCCGTTGGCAATCGACCCGAATTTATCGGCCCCGCCATCAAAAGCGTACAGCAACAGACCGTCCGGGATATTGAGGTCATTGTAATGGTCAATGGCGGCGAAAAGGATTCTACATCGGATGTGGTCCGCAGCTACATGGAAGGCGGAGCCAAATATGATCCCGAAAAACCGGAGGTCCGGCTCTGTGTGCTTGATATCAACAGCATCGGTCTTTGCCTGAATCTGGGCGCCAAGATGGCCCGCGGTAAATATTACATTCAGCTCGATTCAGATGATCAGCTGATCGAAGATGCCGTTGAAAAGATCCTGGCCGTTTACGACAGCGATCCGGAGATCGGCATGGTCATCGGTTCCTACGAAGTCTGGGAAAAACATGCGGACGGCGGCATTACCCGTGTTGAGGAAATCCCGGTGGTAACCCACGACGAATGGACCGATGAAAACGGCCGCAACAATCTGCTGCGCATCAACGGTGCAGGCGCCCCGCGTTCCGCGCGCATTGAAGTTATCAAAAACATCGGATACTTCAGCATCAATGACGATCCTTATGCGCGCAATTACGGCGAAGACTATGAGTTGGTAGGCAAAGTGGCAGAACAATATAAGATTGGCCGTGTCTGGGATCCCATCTATAAGGTGGTCCGTCATGCCGGCGGAACCGATCATAGCATTAACCAGCACACCATCGACCGCAATGACAATGCCAAGGACTGGGTGCGCATGGAAACCATCCTGCGGCGCCAGGCCTTTAACAAAAAAGCCTGAACCAGGAAACCACAGAATAACCCGTCTCCCTGAGACGGGTTTTCTTTTTTAGCCAAAAGATCCGGGGCAAAGGAATTTGCTTCTTTGATCAACCTGAGAAATTGCATTACCCCGATCTTCCGACCCCAACCCGGCTAAAGGTTCCGGGCTCATTCGCTTGTCTTTTTCTTTGTTTTTTTAATTCTGAACTTCGTCCGCAGAAATTCATTCCACCGCAAATTTGGCGCTGACACGCAATCCGTCGATGTTGCGCGCAAAGATCAGATAGACACCGCGCGGAATGTAGTTCCCGCCCGGCAGTTTACCGTCCCAAACGATCTGTTTTCCGTAATTTTCGGGCGCATTGGCGGGAAAGGAGATCAGCACCCTTCCGTCGAGCGTTGTAATACTTACCTGGGTCTGCTCCGCCAGTCCGTCGATCACGATTCGTGCATCTGTGCCCGGACGGTACGGCTGTGGAAATATAAGAAGATTTTTCATTGCGCTGCGGTTTTCCGTCCAGGACGTTTCGTAGCGGTTCAAGCCGGATGCCGTCAGGAGATAGGCGTAACCTTCTTGGGTATCGAAGACCAGGTCATATACCACATCGTCCAGAAGTCCCGAATTGTTGCGGCGCAGTCCTTTGCCTTCATTGAACCAGGTATTGTTGCTAAGGTAGATCTGCACACCCTGACTTTGGGTAAGGATCCATTTGTTGCCTTTGGGATCGATACGGATCTTTTTTGCCAACATTCCGCTCAACCCGTCCAGAGGAGGATTCAGACTGAATATCGTTCCTGCGGAAAGTGTCACCGGGGTGCGGATCATCTGTACACCCGATGCGGTGGCAACCCAGATACTTCCGGTAAGCGGGTCCGCGTCAATGGCATTTACATCGTTGCTGATCAGACCGTCTGCTGTCGTGATCAGGCGCCATGTCCCGCTTTGGGGATCAAAGACGGTCACACCGCCGGTCGTCCGGGGTACGTCCGCTTGCCGTGCCTCATTGGCGATCCATAAACGACCGGCATTATCAAAGACCATATCCCGGGCAAGTATCTGCAAAGCACCGCTGCTTTCTTCAACGGAATATTTCCGGATGCTGCCGTCTTTTCCGAAACGGATCAGCGGTTTTGCATCCAAAGTGTGAACGTTCAGCGCCCAGATGTTCCCGTATCGGTCTTCCTGCAGTCCCCGCATTTTTAAATACCAGGAACTTCCGCCGAGTCCCTGGGTGCCGACGATAATGCCGTTTGCGGTATCATAAACGGTATATTGATGAAGATCGTTCAGATTGATGCGAACCAGTGCACCGGGGCCTTCAGCTTCGGGGTTTTGCCCGCTAAGAGGAATGGCGGAAATATCAGTAATAGAGAAGAACAGCTCCCCGTCCGTAGAAATCTGTGCGTCGTAAACGGCCGTCTGCCCGCCGATAATCGTGGAAATATTCAGCGTATCCGCCGAAAAAGCATCTGTACGAACCGATTCCTGAATGGATTCTGCATAGGGAGAAAAAATAAAATTGTGCCAATAGCGCTGATCCAGTACCGCAACGCCGTTAATTCCGGCAACATACAATTTGCGGTCGGCGCCAATGGCCAGCGCATTCCCCTGAAACTGCATCATGGTATTGGGAAGAAAGACGGTCCGGCTGCCGTTGGAAAACGAAACGCGCATCAGGCCTTTGGCTTCACGGGCCAGCCATAATGTATTTGCATTGACGGAAAAGCCGCTGAGCTTTTCGCTGCCACTGAAAATTTCGCTGACTTTCCGGAGATCGTAAACCGCATTTTCCGTAGCAAGATAAAGCGTCCCCCGATCCTGCATAAAACTGCAGGGAGCGGTATCAACTTCCAGTAAAACACGGTGTGTGTTTGCATCACGCCGATAAACAAGTTGGTCTTCCGTGACATAAAAGAGGGTGTCACCCAGTGCGGCAAGGCGCATAACCGCCCTTGCGCTGTCCATTTTCATTGGATACCAGGCCGTGGAAGGTTTTAGATTGGAATTGTATAGGCCGGCGCTATATATGCCCCGGTCCGAAGCGATAATAATGCTGTCGCCGTTCAATACAATATCGTAGAGTTCTGTCGGAGAGCCCGGGAACTGATCATAAAGATCCTGAAAAATGTAACGATCGAAATGCCGGACAAAATGGACGACGCCCGGCGTGAAATCTTTTTTATAAACGGCAAATACATGCTGATCGTTGCCAGCAAAGGCGGATACGCTGTTAAAATTGAGATCGAAATAGCTTACCCGTCCTTCGCGGGTTACGGCGCTGATACCTCTGGCCCCGCTTTGGTAGGAATACCACTCCGAACTGTCACTGTTGATATAAAAGCGGTTCAGGTCGATATGCGCCGTCTGTTCCGTCGATGCCGGAGTAACAAATATTTGTAGCAAGGTGTCAAATTCGACAGGGCCGCCGCTGCTGACGGCGCGCAGGGAACTCCCGTTTAAGTACAGGTCGCGCATCGTTAATTGCGGACCATAGGAAACCCAGTCGCCCACAACGGCTGTCAGACGGTAGAATCCGATCAATATCAGGACAAGAACCCGGAAAAGCTTTTTCATTTTTTCACTGTCTTTACCACAATCCCCTCTTCGGAAGGATAACGGGATTTGAGAAGTGAAAGCGCCTGCCGGGCTTCTTCGTAATTTTCATAGCCGCCCACGCGGACAAGATACAGCGGAGTTGTTGTGCTTTCGCGTTTTTCTATCTCCACATCGTATCCTTCTTTTTCAAAGAACTCCTGCTTGCGCCAGGCATTCTCCTGAAGGGAAAAGGCGCCGATCTGTATGCGATAATTTACGATCTTGACAGGGGTGTCTTGCTGTTCGGGTACCGCAGGGGGAACATTTGCAGGAGCCGGTGGACCGGGGTCTGTCTTGGGCGAAGTCGCGGTCTCTGTGCTTACGGGTTTGGGTGTAAACTCCGTAATAACACTGGACTTGTTTGCTTCGGTTTTTCCCGGGGACTCTTCGATTTGTTTTTGAGAGCGGAAAAAGACCAGCCGGTAATAACTGTCGTTTCGGATAGGGTCATATTCCTCTACCGCGCGCTTTAAAAAACTCAGTCCTTGGCTGTCCCGCTTGTTCACAAAAGCATAGTCGGCCAGCATCACGCAAAGGTAAGCCTTTACCGGGCCGGATTTGCTTTCGGAAAGATACTGTTCCGCCCGTTGTGCGGCGATCTCTCCGTTTGGCTCAAGGATCAGGTTGAAAAGCCGGGCCGCTTCTTCCTGGGCGTCGTCCAGAGAAAAAGCCTCAACGGAGTCCCGGCCGTAACCTTCCAGAATTTTAAGAATATCTTGTGCGGGGAGAGGTACCCGGAACAATAGAAATACCGTTGAAATAATTAAAAACCATTTAACTTGTTTTTTCATCATCTGAAAAACACCTTTATTCTCACTTTTGTTTCAAGGTTTTCTGATTCTTTTCGGCGTAGAGCCCCGTACTGGAATAACCGGCAAGCCGTGGAAAGATCAAAACCCTGCCGCCATAATCACGAACAAAGTCCGCGCCCACTATCGTTTCCGGATCATAGTCGTCACCCTTGATCAGGCAATCCGGACGCAGGAGACGGATAATTCTGTCCGGGGTGGGATCTCCGAACATAACAACTGCGTCCGCAGCGGAATCCAGAAGGACCGCTTCCGCGCGTTGGGTTTCCGGGTTGCGGGGACGATCCGCACCCTTGAGTTTCCGTACTCCGGCATCATCGTTCAGGGCGACAATAAGCCGCTTCCCCTGCTCTCGCGCAAAAGCTAGCAATGCCCGGTGTCCGGGATGTAGTCCGTCGAAACAGCCGTTCGTAAAAACCAGTGTGTCCCCGTTCTTTTTCCATTGTGTGCACTGTTGTGACAAAGCCGGCCATTCTGAGCTTGTATAGACTCTTTTCATTTATGGAAATGTACGATTTTTTAACAAATGAAACCAATAAAAATTCCGTTTTATTGTCCTTTGCCCCGGGCAAGGGTACAAACGGGACAGCAATGTATCAACTCCTGGCTGCAAAAATAATCGCGCGTAAAAAGAATTCCCTGGGCACAGAGCCAGTTCCGGCTGCGTCTATCGTTCCCCGGTATGCCGTGACGCCGGTGAAATTTTTCGGCCATCCCGTATGCCTGCGGAAGGGTGGCGTTTTCCATATATCTGCGGATCATTGCGGCTTTATCGGAGCCTTCGTTCTTGTCCAGCCGCACTGCTTCCATCAGCGGCAGCAATGTATTTAAAACGATCTCTTTGCGGATGCCGGGTCCCGGCGGATATGCTTTTTCTTCTCCGGGGGTATTCGTATAAAAGAAGCGGTAAAAAATTCGGTCCCAGCGGGAATCCCGGTCCAGCATCTCATATAAGGTTTCTGCGGCGGGAATGCCGTAAAATTTCTGCAGCAAGGCCGAAAGCCAGACGATTCGGCGTTCGGGATAATGCGCCGGCCGCGTGCCGGAATAATTCCAGCGGATAGGCGGCGCACTGCTGCTGTCTTTCGTAAAACCCGCAAGATCGAATAGTCGATCGCGGATCAATGATCTTTTTATGCGTTTTTGAACATAGTCTTCCCAGGGAAAGATCATGAAAAGGCGTATCATGTTTTCTTCGTTAAAGCGGTACCCGCAGGCTTTAAATATGCCCCAGAACATCATGACGTCATAAGGAAAGCGATCGTGCTGGCGGTAAAAGTAACGAATCTTCTGGTCAACCCGGCGCCAGCCCTGTTCCCGCAAAACCGCAAAGTAGCTTTCCGGTGACGCCGTAAACTCAAGACAGCTTTCCCGGGGTTCCAGTGAAAACACTTCCTCAAGTTCAATGTAACACAGCGGTATCGGCCGCCCGCTTTTATCGCGTACACAAATATCCCCGCCGGGCGGGTGAAAAACAACATGCAGAATGCAGTTCTGATAACGCACATCATGCTGATGGCCATGTGCGTACCAGTCACCGGCATGCCGGTGCACCTCAATATCACCTTCAAAAAGCCGCTCACCGATAAAAACCCGTGCATCGCTGAAATCAGGTCCGTCGCTTTTGTTTTGCCTGCCAGGACAAATGACGCGCAAGGGAAGGCCGTCCCCGCTGACGCGCGCTTTTTTCCAGAGTGCATTGATCCATGCCTCCTGCAGGCGCTGTTCCGATACATACAGTTCGCGCGGCTCAAACAGCTCCAGATAACACTGAAAGGTTTTTTCTTTCATCGGCATCCCCCGGTTTTTCCGGAAAGATAAACAATTTTTTTTCCATTCTGCAGGCGGAAATTTTAGCTGTGATACCGATCACGTTTTCGGAATATTTTGCCGGGATCACCCTGTAATGTTTTATCTTTGGGATCAGAATTTACCGGTTTGTTTATTCGATCAGCATGCTTAATTCCCGCTTTTTAATAATGCGGATCGCTTTTCCGTCAATTTCGATCAGTTTTCGTTCTTTAAGTTCGTGCAGGCTGCGCGTCAGTGAGGGCCGGGCAACACCGAACAGTTCCGCAAGACGCGCATGGGATATGGGCAGCCGGAATTGGCTTTCCCCGCTTTCCCGGCTGCAATTCAATAAGTATAGCGCGATCTTGCCGCGAATGGTCTGCAGGGTTAAAAAACGCAGTTTATCGGACAAGAATTGTGTCCGGTCGGAAATGATATCCAAATAATTCCTTAGTATTGTTTCATTCATCCCCAGCAAGCGCAGGAAAACATGCCGTGTTAAAAAAAGGCATTCCGTCTCGCGGTTGGCAATAATATCAACGGGATAGCGGTTGTTTTTACCAAAAATAAAGGCCGGCGCCAAAATACGTTTGCCCTCGATATCTTCGATCTTCAGCACTTTACCGGAAAGACTGCTCATTTCCGCGCGAACACTGCCGTTCAGTAAAAAATGGATGCCGCTGCTTACTTCACCTTCGCAGGCAATGAATGTTTCTGCGGGATAGTGCTTCCGCTGATAGCTTACTTCTTCCAAAAGGCGGCGCAGTACCGGAAGCTCCAGTCCGTGGAATAAGGCATTCCCCAACAGTTTTTCATAAAAAATCATGGTTTGTCTCCCAAAATCACATTTTTGTAACATATGTTACAAATAAAAATA
>JAQVTR010000085.1 GCA_028699915.1 Fidelibacterota bacterium | reverse complement strand
CTTCAATGTTGAATCAAAACGAATATCAACAAATCAACCCGCCTTCGTCAAGACTATGGCGGGCAGGCGCCTCGACGCCTCTACAACTCAACATTAAAAATGCTGATCTTTTCGCCGCCGGAAATAATCCCGGCTCAGTTTAACGACTACCGGCGACAGTACGATCAGGGCGATCAGGTTGGGCAGTGCCATCATGGCGTTCATGATATCGCTGAAGCCGATCACCACGTTGATCTTGGTCACCGCACCCAGCACGATAAAGGCAAGAAAGACAAAACGGTAGGGTTTGACCGCCTTTTCACCGAAGAGGTAATCGCTGGCGCGGTCGCCGTAATAGGGCCAGGAGATCAGCGTGGAAAAGGCGAAGAAAATAATGCCGAGCGCCACGATGCGGCCGCCGGCGGGCCCCAGGACGCTCTGGAAGGCAAGGGCGGTCAGTTCGCCCTTGACATTGGCGATCTCGTGCACTCCGCTGCTGAGAATAGCAAAGGCGGTAATGCTGCAGATGACGATGGTGTCGATAAAGGGTTCCAGCATGGCGACCAGGCCTTCGCGCACCGGTTCCTTGGTTTTTGCCGCGCCGTGCGCAATGGCCGTGGATCCCAGCCCCGCTTCGTTGGAAAAGAGTCCGCGCGCAACCCCGTGCCGAATCACCGTTCCCAGTACGCCGCCCCCGATGGCCTCCGGCGTGTGAAAGGCGTAATAAAAAATATCCAGGAATACTTCCGGTATGGCCGGCAGATTTTTCAGAATGATGATCAGTCCCGCGCCGATGTAAAAGAAAGCCATAAAGGGCACGATCTTTGCAGTGGCCTTTCCGATCTTTTTGATCCCGCCCAGGATCACGATCCCCACCAGGACGGCAATGACGATCCCGGCGATCAGATTAAAGGTAAATCCGGATGCCTGTTCGCCGTGGATCAGAAAATTCAGGCTCACGACCACATTGTTGATCTGGAACATATTCCCGATGCCGAAACTGGCAATAATGGTAAAAACGGCGTAAAGTACGGCCAGCCACTTGAACTTTTTTCCCATCCCGATCTCAATGTAGTGCATGGGACCGCCGTGAGCAACGCCGCTTTCATCCACCTTGCGGAAGCGGACGGCAAGGGTGCAGGAGGTAAATTTGACCGCCATGCCGAAAAAGGCGGTGACCCACATCCAGAATACCGCACCCGGCCCTCCCATCATGATAGCTGCCGCTACGCCGACGATATTCCCGGTGCCGACCGTCGCGGACAGTGCCGTGGTCAGCGCCTGAAAATGGCTGATCTCGCCGGGGTCCCGCTCGCGGTCATATTTTCCCGATAAAATGCCAAATCCGTGCTTTAGGCCCCGGATCTGTAAAAATTTATACCGGATGGTCAGAAAGATCCCCGTGCCCAGGAGCAGGACCATCATGGGGGGTCCCCAGACGACATTCAGCACGGATGCGATCAGGTCGGACAGGTTCATTTATGTATGATCTTTCATTGGCGATTTTATTACATGATCTTGTGAATTATCAATGTTAATTGGGTAAATATAGCACTTTATCGTTGAGAATAAAACGCTTTTCATTTCCCGTTTTTCCAAATATTCTCATTGCCATTCCGGGCTGAAATGCGTATTTTTACAACGGAGATGCAAATTGAAAGAGAACAACAAACAAGTACGTCAGCGTGAATGGGGACACAAGGTTCTCCGCATTGTCAATGACGAATCTATCATGAACAGAATGATGCCGCTGCGGCCGAATAAAGGTATTAATCATATTATTATGGACGATTTGCAGTATGAGCATGAGATTCTGAGCGGGGACGGCTGGCGCTTTCAGACCGGATTTGCACTCGATGACGATTCTTTTTACCTCTTTTACAAAAAACCGCTGAAAAAAGAATCCTAAGCTTTTTATCATACTAATCAAGGAGGGAATATGATGTTCAAATGGGATATCTTCATTAACCTGGGGATCATTTCGCTTGCTTTATTGATCGCCACTTTTATCCGCTCAAAAATAAAATTTTTCCAAAAATACCTGATCCCGAACGCTTTGACGGCGGGATTCATTCTTTTACCCCTGTATAATTACGTCTTTCCCCTGCTGGGCTTCGAGACCGGTTCACTGAAAGACCTTGCCTACCATTTTCTGGGTATGTCCTTCGTGGTCCTGACCCTGAAAAACACTCAAAAAAAGACAAAAGAAAACGACGGCGCCACTCCGATGGCGGTCGCGGTGCTCTTTCAGTATTCCATCCAGCTGGTGGTCGGACTCCTGCTGACGCTCGGCATCATCGCCACCTTTAAGCCGGACCTTTTTCACAGTTTCGGAGTCTTCCTGACCCTGGGCTTCGCGCTGGGGCCGGGACAAGCTTTATCGATCGGCACATCCTGGGGAAATATGATGTCCGTCGAGGGCCTCGGTTCCGTCGGGCTTACCTTTGCTGCGATCGGTTTTATCGTCTGCTGTTTCGGCGGTATCTACCTGATCAACTTTGCAATACGCAATAAATGGATCACGCCGGAAGAACTTACTTATATGGGAGACGAGGGAACCCGGCGCGGGATCTTCTTTAATACCCGCAAAGACCTTCCCGTCGGCTCTTATCTAACCACCGAAAGCGAAGCCGTGGATACAATGACCCTTCACGCGGGATTGGTCGTTTTTTCCTACTTCCTGTCCTATCTGCTCCTGCAGGGACTGACACTGCTCTTGTCCCTGGCGGGGAACGCCGGCCTGCAGCTTGCGGAAAGCCTTTGGGGTATCAACTTTATCTTTGCCGCATTCACCGGTATGATCATGCGCCGTTTCCTGGTCCTGGTCAAAGCGGAACATATCGTGGACAATATGACGATGAACCGCGTTTCCGGCTACCTGGTCGACATCATGGTCACAGCGGCGATCGCGGCCATTTCCATTGCCGTCGTTGCGAATTACTGGCTGCCCATTCTGATCGTTACGGTAATCGGCGGCATTATTACGATCTGGTCGGTGATATTTATCGGTTCACGCCTTTTCAAAACCCATCGCTTCTTCCGTACGCTGATGATCTTCGGCGTTTCGACGGGAACCCTTTCCACCGGACTTGCTTTACTGCGGGTCGTGGATCCCGATTTTAAGACACCCGTTGTTGAAGACTATACCTTGGGAGCAGGCATAGTTTTTATATTTGCCATTCCGCTTATTTTGTTCATGGCCTGGCCGGTAAAAACTTTTATCACCGGAAACTGGCTCTACTTCTGGATGTTCTTTGGTCTCTGTGCCTTATACCTTATCGGATGTATCATCTATTACGTGATCAAGGTTCCCCGTCACGCTTTCAGGAACAAACGCCAGGTCTGGCTGAAGAAAAAATAATTTTTTGCCTTGCCTAAAAGAGAATCCTTTCTTGTTGAACGGACAAGAAAGGATTTTTATTTCCCTGACTTTTTATTGTTTTGCGCGGTTCCCGGTTTCCCGGGTAAAAGGGAAGAGCAATTTCAGAAGTTCCTGATAGCGTTCCGGACTTAGACTATCCGCACGGGAATCCCAGTCAAAGCGTGTTTCCAGTTCGGAGCGGTAAAACTCTTCAAGACTGTTCCGAAGCTTTTTTCTCCTCTGAAAAAATGCGGTTTGGACGCAATGCTTCAGCACGGGCAGGTCCGTCTCCCTTTTTTTAAAGCGGATATGCAGAAAGGCGGAATCCACCCTGGGCGGCGGAGAAAAGACAGCCGGGGGAACGAAAAAAAGAATGCGGACCTCCGCCAGGATCTGCGTCAGGACCGACAGCACGCCATAGGCCGCTTCTCCTGCGCCGGCACAGAGCTTTTCGGCGAATTCGCGCTGAACCAGCAGAAAGGCCTCCGGCAGGACAGCATGATAATCAAAGATCTTGTACATCAGGTCGCGGGAAATATTGTAGGGAATATTTCCGGCAACTTTATCCAGAGGGAAAAAATCCCGCCAGTCCTGCCGCAGAATATTTCCTTCCACACAGCGGAAACCCGGGTTTCCTATTTCCGCTTCCTTCCAGTAAGCGGCAAGGGCGCTGTCCATTTCCACGGCACTCAGGCGGCAGCCGCTTTCCAGTAAAGGGCGTGTAAGCGCTCCCCTGCCGGGTCCAATTTCAAGGATATGTTCCTCTGTCCGGGGTGCGATCGCCGCGATGATCTTGCGGATCATATTGGGATCCGTCATAAAATGCTGCCCCAGGGATTTTTTTGCGGGATAGTTCATAAGGGGGGGAAATGGAAAAATGCTTCCGCGTTCCTGCTGCTGATGTCGGCGAAGGCTTCAAACGGCAAGCCCAGCACCTGCGCAAAGGCCTGCGCCACTTCGCGGACATAGGCAGGTTCATTCGTTTTTCCGCGATACGGCAGGGGCGCCATCCAGGGACAATCGGTTTCGATCATCAGCTTTTCCGGCGGTAGGGTTTTCAGTACATCACGGGCTTTTTGCGAGAAACTCACGACTCC
>JAQVTR010000084.1 GCA_028699915.1 Fidelibacterota bacterium | reverse complement strand
AGACTGCATTCGAGCCTGGGAAATATCTCCCCCGATCAGTATGTGAACAACTATTATGCAAAGGAAATCTTAAAAACATGTCGCCTAGAGGCTTAACCATGTGTCCACTTTTTTGTAGGAATACCATTTGTGAATCTGGGCACTCTGGGAAATCTGGACAAAAAGGCCGTAGCACGCGGCGATCAGCACTACCGCCGCTGGGAACGCAGGGGTATAGATATCTTTTCTACCGACCGCCCGCTGGAAGCTGCGAGGGTGCTGTATAACATGCAAGGAGATGAAAATGAATAGTTCAAAATCCCGCTTTGTGGTGGTATTTCTGACCCTCGTTGGGCTGGGGCTCGTCTTGGCAGGACTTGCGATGGAACAATATCTGATCTCCCTGCTCGGACTGGCAGTGCTGCTGTTTCTTCTTGTCCAGCGCGGATGGCAGATCCGTAAACTGAACAAACAGATCAAGATCTTGAAGGAAGTAAAACATGATCATAACCATTCACAGGATCTATGATATCCCCGTCGCCGTTCCGGAGGAAGTCGATAAGCCCTTCGCTACGGTCCAGGATATCCTGGATCTGATGGCGGACGTGCATTACCGCGGAGCGCGCAAGATCATTTTACGGAAAGATCAGTTGGTCCCCGCCTTTTACGATCTGAAAAGCGGACTTGCCGGCGAGATCCTGCAGAAATTTTCCAATTACTATATGCAGCTGGCTATTGTCGGTAATTTCAGCAGCCTCCGCTCCAAAGCCCTGCAGGACTTTATTCGTGAATGCAACCGCGGTAAACAGGTATTTTTTGCCGAAAACAGCGATGAGGCTGTAAAATTCCTGACACGTTAACGAGTGAAATCCTTAAAGATGGTCCGGAAATCACATTCCCGAAAAATTCACGATTGGTACGAACAATACCGCAACCCTCCGGCGGATGCCATCAGCGAGGGACATGATTACTACGCGGGCGTATGGGCCACACCCTTTTATCGTTTCCCCTGCAGAAATCCCTCCCGGGGGATCAGTCTTGAAATACTGAGCGCCTTTAGCTGCATGTACGATGACTGGGATACGACTTTTGCAGAAAGCGGGCAACCCTATGATCTGCAGCTCTGGGTTTACGATACGCATTATATGGATTGCCAGCTGGTCTGTGCGCCGGTGGAAAAACCGGGTGATACGCGGGACAATTATTTCCATCCCTGTCCGGAACAGTATCTCTTTCCCATTGAGAAATATGCAAAATATGAACAATTTGATCCTGAACAATTCAATTGGACCGCTTTTGAGGTCCGCAGCTATCTTTTTGAACAAGCGGACGGACTCAGCGAACGACGCATCCGCAAACTCCTGAAACATGGCTGGCGCGAGGACAAGAAATTGCTGAACGGCAAGGAACACGCCTTCTGGAATATTTATGATTTTGTCTGGGTCGGCAGAAAGAGAAACCACTGCGTTTAAAAAATAATAATAGAAGGAATTCTTATGAAATCACTCTCACTCCCCGGCACGGAACTCCCTGTCTCCGGGATTATCCTTGGCTGCATGCGCATCGCCAAGATGCCGGTAAATGATGTTTCCCGGCTCCTGAACACGGCACTGGATGCGGGCATCAATTACTTCGATCATGCGGATATTTACGGCGCAGGCAAGTCCGAGGAAGTCTTTGCCGCTGCGCTTGAACTCACTCCGGCACAACGCGAAAAGATCTATATTCAGACCAAGTGCGGGATCCGCAAGGGTTTTTACGATTTTTCCAAAGAACATATCCTTGCCTCCGTGGATGCCAGTCTGAAACGCCTGAAGACCGATTATGTCGATACACTGCTCCTTCACCGTCCCGATACGCTCATGGAGCCGGAAGAGGTGGCGGAGGCCTTTGATCGGCTGGAAGCATCGGGAAAGGTAAAGCATTTCGGGGTCAGCAACCACAATCCGGGACAGATCGAATTCCTGCAGAAATATCTCAAGCAGCCGCTGTTCATCAACCAGCTGCAATTTTCCATCACAAACAGCGGTATGATCGACCGCGGGATCAACGTGAACATGGAGAATCCGGCATCCGTCGATCATGACGGCGGCATCCTGGAATACTGCCGCCTGAAAAATATCCGCATCCAGCCCTGGTCGCCCTTTTTATTCGGTTTCTTTGAAGGCGTTTACCTCGACCATCCCAAATTTCCCGACCTGAACGTTGTACTGGATCGCATGGCCAAAGAAAAGGGCATTGCAAAAGAAGCGCTGGTCATCGCCTGGATCCTGCGGCATCCGGCAAAAATGCAGCCGGTGGTGGGCACCACCAGTCCTGAACGGGTAAAAAACATCTGCAGAGCAAGTGATATCAGTCTATCCAGGCCGGAATGGTACGAGATCTACCGCGCGGCGGGGAAACAATTGCCGTAAGGGGCTGAGGGAGTATGGGAGTATGGGAGATGCGGAGAAAAGAATCGACAAATGAACATATCAACATCCCCCTCGACAACTCAACGACTCGACGACTCGACACCTCAACACCTCGACATTATTTTATCTTTCTGATCTCCTGATCGGCAAAAAACAATTTTGTCTTGAGCACCGCAATTTCCGTGGAAAAAGTATCTTTCAGCCGATGCAAATTCAGCGCACGCAGGGCAAAATAGGCCGCGTTGCCCGGATCAACCACGGTCGCTGCCGGCGTATTTGAGGGCATGATCAGCGAGGAATTGATATTGACCATCATATCGGACTTGTCGCTGAAAGGCGGACAATTGATCACCGGCACGCTCAGATTGGCCGCCAGCGCACCGCCCAGTCCGTTGGAACGTCCCGCCACGGCAATGACTGCCACCGCTTCGATGGCATAGTTATAGTCCCTGGCCAGGTCAATGATATTTTCCCCGTTCTTATGCGCCGATATGATACGCAGGTCGCAGGCGAGGTCGTATTGTTCAATAATATCCTTCATCTTTTCCGCATGCGGCCGGTCCGTCGGAGACCCCATTACAATGGCGATAAATCCGTCTTTGATCAATCCTTCCGCTGCCAGGGCGTCGGCAAGCCCGCGTTCCGGCTGCAGACTATGGGACACATCTTCTCCGGTGATTATCCGGTAAATATTTTCATAGCGCCGTACGGTTTCCCGCACGATATCCTCCGGCAGTTCCCGCGGATATTTCCCGTCCTTTTTATGCTTCATCAGATAGCTGCGCACAAATTCCTTGTCGAGCTGTTCTACATTCTCCGGATCCTTTACATAGTCCTCCGCCGACCAGAAGCGCGAGGAGTCCGGTGTGTGGATCTCGTCGATCAGAATGATCTTGCCGTCACGGATACCGAATTCGTATTTGGTGTCGACCAGGATAATACCGCGCTCTTTCAGCAGTTTTGAACCCCGTTCAAAGAGCTTTAGCGCAATGTCCTCCATTTTGCCGTATACCGCTTCTGTCGTCCAGCCTTCTTTCAGCAGTTGTTCACGGCTGATCTCGCGGTCGCTGTCTTCTTTGGTCGTTGGCGTTAAAACGGGATTCAGAAAGGCGTCATTCTTACGCATCCCGTTCGGCAGACGGACTCCGGATACTTCCCGTATCCCCTTTTCGTACTTGCGCCATGCCGATCCGGTCAGATAGCCGCGAACGACCATCTCAATGCGTATCGGTTCGGCCTCATGCACCAGCGAAGCATGCGAACCCAGCGTCTTGATCAAATGGTTCGGCACAATGTCCCGGGTCTGTTCGAACCACCAAGCCGCCAGCCCGTTCAATACCGCCCCTTTACCGGGGATTCGGGTGTTCAGAACCTGGTCAAAACTGGATATGCGGTCCGTTGCGACAATCAGACGCCGTTTGGCATCAATACGGAATGCGTCGCGGACCTTTCCGCTGTGGATCTTCTTCAGCTGCGGACAGCTGATCTCGTGCATGGTGTTCATATTATTTCTCCATATTTGACGTGATAACTTCAATTAGACAGGATCACAGGATTTACAGGATCATGTCTAAGGACAGGATCACAGGATTTACAAGATCATGTCTAAGGACAGGATCACAGGATTTACGGGATCATGTCTAAGGACAGAATCACAGGATTTACGGGATTATGCTTGAAGACAGTATAGTTCCGGAGGAATAACTTTGTGATTATCCTGTCCCAAGGGAACCCTTTCGGGGTGATCCTGTCCGGCAGAGATCACTCGGCTTTGTTACAATTTCCCGGGAGTTTTCTGAGTTTTCGTCTGACGTCAACCTTCGATTCTCCAAAATTGATCAGGAGTCCCAGATCCAGTCCGCTTGCATTCAGATAATTAACAAGCTGCATTTCATGAAGCGGCAGAAGATAATGCACGGATTTAATTTCAACGACTATTTCATTATTGACAATGAAATCCGCTACAAAATCTCCGACATCAACACCTTCATACTCGACTTTAATTGGACACTGATACCTGACGTCAATCCCGTCAATTTTTTCGAGCTCTAACAGCATACATTTTTCATAGACTTTTTCAAGATAAGCAAAGCCCATTTTGTTGTAGACCGTAAAAGCTGCC
>JAQVTR010000005.1 GCA_028699915.1 Fidelibacterota bacterium | reverse complement strand
GCCGCGATGAGCCTGATGCGCAGTTATGCGGATGATATTGAACTGTTCTCTTGGCTGAACGCGTATATCTGGCCGCTGGAACAAAAGATCACGGAAGAAGACGTGTATCACGGAGCCCGGCTTGCTGCACTGGAGATGATCAAATCCGGAACGGTTTTTTTCAACGACATGTACTGGCATGCATTGGGCACGGCGCGTGCGGTCAGGGATATGGGGTTGCGTGCGGATATTTCGCTGGTGCTGATCGATGCGGGCGACCCCGGCCGCTCGGACGAACAGTTAAGGCGGGCGCACGAGCTCTTTGATCATGAAGGGGAGTTTCCGGATCGTATCCGCTTTACCTACGGCCCGCATGCCATTTATACGGTCTCGGAAAAGACCCTGCGAAGCTGTGCGGATCTCGCCCGGAAGGAAGGCCGCCGGGTCCAGATCCACTTGTCCGAGACCGAAACCGAAGTGGCGGATTCCCTAAAAAATTTCGGTAAGCGGCCAGTGGAATACCTGGACGCCATCGGTTTTCTGGGGCCGCACGTAACCGCTGTACACTGCGTGCATCTCAATGATGCGGACCGGGAAATCTTAAAGAAACACGGCGTAACCGTGGCGCACTGCCCGGCGTCCAATATGAAACTCAGTTCCGGCGCCTTTGATTATGCCGCATTGAAGCAGAAGGAAATACCGGTGGTGGTGGCAACGGACGGTGCTTCATCCAACAATAATCTATCCATGCTCGAAGCCATGAAATTCGCCGCACTCTGGGCCAAATCGCTTAGCAGGAATCCTACAACTCTGCCTGCGGAAGAAGCCTTTGCCATGGCGACCCGCTTCCCCGCCGAAACCATGGGCCTGGATGCCGGCCGGATAGAGGAAGGCGCCCTCGCAGACTGCCTGCTGATCAATCTGCGTCACTCCTCTCTGATCCCCTCCGGGAACCTGATCGCCAATATGGTATACAGCGCCGATCCCGAATGTATCGATACGGTGATCTGCGACGGCAGAATCCTGATGCGGAACCGCATTGTTCCCGGCGAAGACGCCATCATTGACGGCGCCGAAGCGGCATTCCGCAAATTAATTTCACGCTGAGCCTCCATTCTGTGACGGGCGTCACTGCATTATTTTTCGCTTTTCCTTATATTATTGCATGCGTGTTCGATGCGGATTTATTTTTCTATTTCTTGCAGCCACCGGGATCGGATCGGAATGCCTTCTGAACGAGTTCCTGATCGATGCCGAGGATGAGAATACCGGCGAATTTATCGAGATCCTGAACTGTGGCACAGCGATCCTGGATCTGCGGGGCTGGTATATCTGCGATGCGCAGGATACCGATGCCGTGCTCCCTTTCCCGGACTCCCTGCTCTTGCCGGGACAATACGGAATAATTCTGGATCCGAACTATGCTGGCGAATATGAGCATCTGATCCCGGATTCGGTCCCGCGTTTTACGATCGGGGACGCACGCTTTGGTATGTACGGCATATCCAACAGTACGGCCAAGCCCTTTGCACTGCTGGATCCCGCTAAAAATGTCCGGGATTCCTATCTGACCGGCACACCGGTCTGGGCGCCGCCGGGTCACAGCATGGAGCGCTTTTCACCGGCCGGTGGTCTGTGGCAGCCCTCTTTGCAGCCCGGCGGAACGCCCGGTTTCCGCAATTCCACCGCCATGCGTTCTTATGAACTGCAATTGTATTCTCTTGAAGCAATGCCGCACAGGGACTATATACGTATCCGTGCAGGAATCCAGAATCGGGGGATTGAAACCCTTTCGGCTCTGTCGGGAACGTTTTGGGTTTTACCGGACCCCGCACATCCCGAAACGGAAGTCTCCCTTTCCTTTGATACCCTGCTAGTTCTGAATTCCGGAGATTCCTGCAGTATCATACAGGATCTTTCCCTGCCGGCAAAGGGGCTGCTGCCGGTCCGCGCTTATGTATCGGCAGAAAACACAACCACCGATACCCTGCAATGCGACTGTTTTGTCCCTCTGGATGAAAATGAGATCATTATTACGGAATTCGTATGTAAAACAGGAGAGAATTTTCATTCGGAATACGTGGAATATTTTTCGCGCTCCGCGCTGCCGCTGCAGTGCAGGGGTCTGCTTTTTGCCGATCAGAACGGCGCGGTGGCGATAGACGGTGATTATCTGTTAATGCCGGACTCTTTTCTGGTACTGGTGCAATCAGAATCCTTTTACGATGATTTTCCCGATTGTATAAATACTTTTCGTCCCTCTGCATGGCGCAGTCTGAACAATAACGAGGATGTGATCAGCCTGCTGAATCCCTCCGGCACGGTCATTTGCAGTTTACACTATGACAACGGCTGGCACATTCCCAACGACTGCGCCATGCTCCTCGCCGATACCGCACTGGATTACCGGGATCCGGCATTCTGGGAGTTTTGCTATACGGGCTCACCCGGGGAAATGAACCGGGCGCAAAAGCAGGGTTTTCACCTTGCTTGCCCGGAAGCCGGGAGCTTTTTCACGGTGACCGACACTTTCGGATTCCGGCTGATCAACGATGGCTATTTTCCCTTGCCGGCACAGGTTATTACTCTGGAAACACCCCGTATCCGGCATTTTTACGATCTACCCGAAAGCCATCCCGGCGATACGCTGTATCTTCGACCCGACACAAGCGATTTATTTTTACCCGGCACTCAGGACTGCCGTTTATTTGCATCTGACAGCATTATTCTGAACGCCGTCTTTCGTTATTTCTATCCGTATCGCGAAAGTCCGCTTTTTTTCAATGAGGTATTTTTCGATCCTCTTGACAGCTACGGACAGGCGGAGTTCGTTGAAATGGAATGCCGTCTTCCCGTATTGGACCTGAAGAACTGGACGCTGCATATCAACAACCGCTCCTGTGTACTGGACGGCAGTTTTTCTTCCGGATTCCTGCTTTTGGGAAGTACGGGCGATCCGCCGCCCTGTCCCTCGCTTCAACACCGTTTACTTCTGGCCAATTTTCCTGCTTTACCCAATACTGGTGCCTTGTGTATGCTTTACGATCCTGCAGGGAGATGCATGGACCGGGTTGATCTGCGGGAACATCCCCGGATCAGCAGCGGAAAGAGCCTCGAAAAGCAATACGAGGGTCTGAGCTCCTCCGATGCAGGTATCTGGCATGCATCGGTTGCGGAAACCGGTATGACAGCCGGAGCCCGCAACAGCATCACCGCATTACCGGCCGGACGCGACCAGCTTCTGATCGATCCGCGGGTCTTTTCTCCCGGCACGGATGATCGGATCTGTTTTCATATCGATTCGGAAAGCAGACTTGATTATTGCGAATTGTTCTGTTTTAACATGGCCGGGCAATGCGTCTTCCGGCAGGAAGCGGGAATTTTTTCCCAGCCTTCGCTGATGCTGTTTTGGGACGGACGTCTGTCCGACAGTAGCTTCCCGGCTCGCGGCATCTATCTGGTGCTTGCCGTCCTTTACGACACGGCGGGCGGGACCCGGAAACTGCGCAATACCCTGATCGTCCGCTAAGAATGTAAAAAAAAAGATACTTTTTCAAATATCGTGTATTTTCATTATATTCAGGACAATAAAAAAGAAAGGAAAAAATGAAAAAAGCAACGTTGACTTTATTGTTGGTTATTTTAACACTGGGGTGCAGCAATATGCAGTTTTCAGATTTTTCCCGTTCCATGACGGTTGTCAATGATGTGAAACTTGATCGCTATCTCGGATCCTGGTATGAATACGCCCGCCTGGATGTCCCCTTTGAAAAGGGCATGACCGAAACAAAAGCGAATTACTCCCTGCTGGATCCGGATAAACAGGGCAGGACCCGCATCCGTGTGGTAAATACCGGGATCAAGAACGGAAAGTTCAGGGAGGCAAGGGCAAAAGCACTCATTCCGGATCCCAAGGAACCCGCACGGATCCAAGTCTCCTTTTTTGGTCCCTTTTATTCCGATTACAACATCATTGCTTTGGACCGGGAAAACTACCAATGGGCGCTGGTGGCCGGCAATTCAACAAAATACCTCTGGATACTAACCCGTCAGCCCGAACTTGATCCCGCTGTTCTGGAAAAGCTGAAAAGCCTTGCCGACGGATACGGATTCAATACGGCCGAACTGATCTTTCCGCAGTAAAGGCCGGTATTGAGTTATGAGTATTGAGTTTTGAGTTATGGGTTGCGTCCTGTATGTTGTATGTGTCAACACATAGGTAACAGTTTTGTGTCAGGACATAGGTAACACTTTTCGGAGATAAGGTAGTCATAATTTTCAATGTTGTCACCTGTTTTTTCTATTTCAAACAGCCTTAAAGGACACTGTATTTATATTAATGATGCCCAGCATGTAATCGGAGAAGTACACCTCAAGTTCTTCGCTGTCAATCGTTTTTAAACCCACATTATATCCTTTCAGCGCTGTTGTGATAAAATAAATGTTGTCAAAGAGCTTAATGTGTCCGGCACTGCTCACTTTTCTAAGTTGATAATCAGACGGATATTCGATCGCACCTTCAGTATCCACATATTTACGCTTTGATTTTACATATACTTCCGAAGGTGTTATCATATCCAGGGCTTCATGCGGACGCAGCTCATTGAATTCTTTTCTCCATATTTCCAGCTCGCTCTGATAGAGTTGATAATCGCCTTGAAACCGGACCTGTACTTCTCTTTTAAGATCTCTGTGCATCCGCTCATGTCCCCCGTTATCCTGCGGTTTACCCGGACGCGACAAGTGGATATGCACACCCATAGAGATCAGCCATGCGGAGAGTTGGCTTAAACCCAAAATATTTGATCTTGCTCCAAAAGGAGATCCGTTGTCGCTTTGTATCACCTTTGGCATGCCATACTGCTTAAAAGCTCTTATTAAAGCCTCTTTTACACACTGCGTGTTTTCCGGCATCGCTTCGGCCATAAGCACATAACGGCTAAAACTGTCCCGCAATGTAAAGGGCTCAAAGCGCTTGCGGTCACTGGTCATCCACCAGCCTTTAAAATCCATGGTCCATAGATCATTAGGCGCCTTGACTTCTACTTCCGTGATCATACGGGCACCCGTGGGGGGATAGCGTTTGCGTCGCGGCTTGATCAGACCTGCCCGTGGCAATTCTTGTACTTTTTCCCGCTGCCGCAGGGACAGGGATCGTTGCGTCCGATCTTGGGATGATCGCGGCGAACCGGCTCGGTCTTACCGGCCTGCGGCGCTTTGGGTTGCGAGGGCGCCTGGGCTTCTCCGGTACCGGAGGCAAAACCCATGTTCTGCGACTGTGCATGGCGGACCTGTACGGGCTGCTGCAGCGGCGGCCGGGGTTCGTCCCGCAGTTGGATCTCCGTACGGTAGAGCAGGCGGAGTGTGGTTTTGTTGATCTGTTCCAGCAGATTCCGGAATGATTCAAAGGCTTCGGATTTATAGATCAGGAGGGGATCTTTTTGGGCATAGGCCTGCAGACCCACACCTTCCTTGATCTGGTCAAGCTCATAAAGATGCTCTTTCCAAAGACCGTCTATGCTGTTCAGGTAGGCCCAGCGCTCAAAGTCACGCATCAGGGCTTCGGGGTACAGGGACAGCTTGCGCTGATAGGTTTCCCGGGCTTGTTCCAGAAAAAATGCACTCAGTTCTTCGCGGCTGATGTTGTCGTGTTCGCCGGGGATATCGCACATCACGGTGCTGAGCATTTCCTGACGCAGTTCTTCCCAGCGCCAGTTTTCCGTATTATTGTCCTGGGTAAAATTCGCGACGCTGTTTTCCACGAATTCCTGCAGCATTTGTTCGATCTCTTTCTGAAGATTTCCGCCTTCAAGCGCATAAGAACGGCGGTCGTAGATCACCTCGCGCTGTTTGTTCATCACATCGTCATATTCCAGCAAATGCTTACGAATACCGAAGTTGCGTTCTTCGACCCGTTTTTGCGCGCGCTCGATCATGCGGGTCATCATGGGCATTGCGATAACCTCGTCATCGGGAATGGCATCCATCAAAGCATTCCCTTTCAAGTTGCCGAAAAGGCGCATCAGGTCATCTTCGAGAGAAATATAAAAGATAGATTCTCCGGGATCGCCCTGGCGGCCGGAACGTCCGCGCAGCTGATTGTCGATACGCCGTGATTCATGCCGCTCCGTGCCGATGATCTTGAGTCCTCCGAGTTCCCGTACTTCATTCGAGATCTTGATATCCGTACCACGACCCGCCATGTTGGTTGCAATGGTTACCGCACTGCGCTGCCCGGCAAGCGTAACGATCTCCGCTTCACGCTGATGCTGCTTGGCGTTCAGAACATTATGCGGGATACCCGCCCGTTTCAACTGTTTGCTGAGCATTTCGGAAATTTCCACGCTGATGGTACCCACCAGAACCGGCTGTCCGCGGCGAAAGCTTTCGCTGATATCTTTGATGATGGCCTGATGTTTCGCCTGCCGGCTTTTATAGATCTGATCATCATAGTCCTTGCGGACCACGGGCTGGTTTGTGGGAATGGAGACTACTTCCAGGTTATAGATCTGTTCGAATTCTCCGGCCTCGGTGGCGGCTGTACCGGTCATGCCGGCCAGCTTGTCGTACATGCGGAAATAGTTCTGCAGGGTAATGGTCGCCAGTGTCTGGTTTTCGCCTTCAATGCGCACCCGTTCCTTTGCCTCGATCGCCTGGTGCAGTCCGTCGCTGTAGCGCCGGCCGGGCAAAATACGCCCCGTGAACTCATCTACGATCAATACCTTGCCGTCTTTGACCACATATTCCACATCCTTTTCGTAGAGCGCATAGGCGCGCAGAAGCTGGGTGATATTATGGATCATCTCACTTTTACGGCTGTGTTTTTTCTGGACTTCAGCCTTGGCCTTTTGCTTGTCCTCATCACTGAGATTCGCATCTTCGTCGATCTTGACAAACTCCTCGCCGATATCCGGAATGACAAAATATTCCGGGTCTTCGGGATTCAGGACCTTGCGTCCTTCGTCGCTGATCACGATGGTATGTGTTTTTTCGTCAATGGCATAGAGCAGCATGTCATCGATCTCGTGCAGACGTTTTTCCTGCATGTAATAACTTTCGCTGCGGAAAATCTTATCCTGTATTTCCGCCGACTGCATTTGTTTCAAAAAGCGCGGATTCTTGGGCTCCCCGTGCTGGACCTGCAGAAGGATGGTGCCGAGTTCCAGTTCGTGCTCCCGGTCATCGGGAATTTTTTCAAATTCATCCAGAAGGGCATTGATCTTGCGGTTCTGGGCGCGGACCAGTCGTTCTACCTGCGGGCGCAGATCACGGAACTGTTCATGGGTATTGGACTGTACCGGGCCGGAAATAATGAGCGGTGTCCGGGCTTCGTCGATCAGGACGGAGTCCACCTCATCTACAATGGCATAATAATGGCCGCGCTGGACCATATACTCCTTATGGGTGGCCATATTGTCACGCAGGTAATCAAACCCGAATTCGTTGTTGGTCCCGTAAACAATATCGCAGGCATACTGCTGTTTTCGCTGGCTTGGCGGCATGGAATTCAGGATCTTGCCAACGCTGAGACCCAGAAAATCATAGATCACCCCCATCCATTCCGCATCACGTTCGGCCAGATAGTCGTTCACGGTCACAACGTGCACTCCGCGCTTGGTCAGAGCATTGAGAAAAATAGGCATGGTGGCGACCAGCGTTTTCCCTTCGCCGGTCTTCATTTCGGCAATATCGCCGTTGTGCAGGACCATCGCACCCAGAAGCTGCACGTCAAAAGGCACCATATTCCATTCAACTTCATGTCCCATCAGCTGGAATTTCTTTCCCATCAGGCGTTTGCAGGCCTGCTTGACCAGCGCAAAAGCTTCCACCTGAAGCTCGTTCAGGGTGTTTTGTTCTGCATCAAAGATCGCCGCATCAGCGGCTTCGGAATCCAGTTTGTTCTTTTCGGCTTCCTGCCGTGCAATATCGCGCCGTTCGGCGATCAGCGCGATCATTTCCTGCGTGCGCTGCCGAAGCGCGTCATCACTTATATCGTTTATCGCTTCACAGGCGGCATTGATCTCCGCGACACGGAAACGGATCTTTTTTAAATAGCGGTCGGATGCGCTACCGAACAATTTTATCAGTATTTTCTCGAATATCATCTTGGTATTATCCTTCTTTGGCGGGTTTGATCTCCGGCATCAGGACGCCTTCCTCAACAAGATCCTTATAGATCCGGTCCAGCATTCCGTTGACAAATACGTGGCTTTCGTCCGTGGAAAACTCTTTGGCCAGCTCAATGGCCTCAGAAATGGTCACACGCGGCGGTACATCCTCGATATACATCATCTCGGCGATGGATTGCCGGAGAATGATCTTGTCCATCAGGGTGATGCGCGAAAAATCCCAGTTCCGGGAGCGTTTTTTTATGCGTTCGTCCAGATGCTCAAGTTCGCTGACGGTTTTATAGATCAGCGTGCGGAAAAATTCCTCATCGAATTCCGTTTCCTCATTCAATGCCATACTACGGGTGATCACATCATCCAGAGCTTCGTCCTGTTGCTGCAGGTACGCATATAAATGCTGAATGCAGAGCATTCTTGCATTCCGACGCAACTTTTTCATATATGACACATCCTATTATAATGATGGGGAAAGGAAAAAAACATTTTCAATCGCATTCTCATAGCAATTGAATATACAATCATTCCCTGCCGAATGAAAAACGAATAATAAGGATTTTTATTCCTGTCGGATTCCCAGGAACAACACTCTGACCGTCAATAAACTGACGGGAGAATTTACCTTTATCTATAAATTGAGCGGACCTTTCGCAGCGGAGCTGATCTGCAGCGGTGTACAGATCGCCCCATTATCATACGGGGGTATGATCCGGACAAATAATGCAGCTTCCGCGGAAGTCGGCCCTTTTTCGTTTATTTTCCTGAAGTAAACTGCAGAAAAAAACCTTTCCTGCTATTGCGGTAATTTTTTTGATCAGTGATTATTCTGCCGTGCGCTTTGCTTCGTAGTTTTTCCCAAGTTCCACAGGGCTGCAGTATCCGGAGTCCCAACTTTTCAAAAAGATATCCGATACGCGTTTGGCCATTTTATTATTCTTCACAACAATTCCCAGATTCCTGCCATGATGGAAATAGCTTTTTGACCAATTGGAGGTTCCCAGCCAGAAGACACTGTTGTCAATAACCATGAACTTGCAGTGCTCCACGCGGGTATAGCCGATATAGCCTTCCGAGGCTTCGGGAATGGTCGAAAATTTTACGGTGATATTGGGAACGGCATGCAGGGATTTGATATATTCGATACGCGGGGAATGGAAATTCCAGTCGGAAAGGATCATTTCAATGTTCACCCCGCGTGCCGCCGCACGGCGAAGGGCAAAATCCAGTTGCTCATACAATCCGTCCCGGGAAAGCGGCGAATAACTCAGCAGTTGGATCCGGATACTTTCTTCCGCATGATCGATCAAATTCAGCAATTGTATTTCATCCCCGTTGGCGGGATAGTAAATAATGCGCGGATTGCTGGCCGTGGGAAGCAGCGTGGATTTTCCGTATCCCTTGTCCGTGATGGAAACCCGGTATAAATTTTCATCGGACCGAATGCACCCAAGGATAGCATCCGTATCGGCGTCTTCCGCCGACAGGGCCCAGTCAAGATCAAATAATTGTTTGTAGAATTTTACCAGTGATTTGTCTTCAATTCTCAATCCCAGTTCGTGAATATGTTTGAGCGCCCGCCAGTCGAAATTCTGCGAACCGAGAAAGATCTCGCGCTCATCGACGATGAAATATTTTGCATGCAGTACGCCGCCTGTGATTCCGTTGAGGTCGTAAACCCGTACTTCGATATTCGGATATTCGTTCAGTTTGTCTGCAGTTTCCGGATAGGTTTTGTACATGCTGCCATCGATCACAAAACGTACCTGCACGCCGCGGTCCGCGGCGGCGGTCACGGCCTCCAGTACGGGTGTCAGGGCTTCGCCGTCTTTGTGCGAAATATAGAATTCGCCGAAGTCCAGTGTGCGCTTTGCGCCATTGATCATCTCCAGCCAGACCTCCGGCGTATTGCGGATATCTTCATTGTCCAGGGTAGTCTCGACGGGAATGCTTTCTACCAGCTCAATAGGGCCTTTCCCAAAAAGTAAAGCGACGGCAAGCAAGGGCAGAATAAACATGAAGAATCGTTTCATATTTTATAGATCCCCTTCCGGTTTCGGTGTTCAGATCAATTTCAGAAAAAGTATATAACAATTTTTGCATAAATAAAAGCCGGAAGCGAGACCGCTATTCTTTTGTCATTGTAGTCGATTAATTCCTAAATTTGTGATAAATTACCTGTATATCAATGACGGGGTTTTCAAAATGACTGTAAAAAACGACACCGTGGCTTTGGTCTTCGCCGGGCTGGTCCTGCTGCTCTGGTCCACCGTCGCTACGGCCTTCAAGATCGCTCTGCGTTACTGGACTGCCTTTGAGTTGCTGTTCCTTGCTTCTGCCGTATCTTTTATTGCCCTGAGCGTTTTAATGCTGATACGGAGAAAGTTTCCGGACCTGAAAACATTGCCCCGCAATGATCTGAAAAAACTTATCCTGGCGGGGATCCTGAATCCGCTGATCTATTATCTGATCCTTTTCAAGGCATATGAACTGCTGCCGGCGCAATATGCACAAGCCATCAATTTCACCTGGCCGCTGGTACTCTCCCTGGCTGCAATGCTGCTGCGGCAGGAGGCGTTCCGTTACCTGCGTATCGCCGCTTTATGCATTTCCTTCGGCGGCGCAGTGATCCTGGTACTGGGAGGAAAACAGGTGCCGGGAGGGATCAACCCCGGCGGTGTGCTGCTGGCCTTTTCCAGCACACTGTTCTGGGTTTTTTACTGGATGATCAGTAAGACCGTCAGAAGCGATGCCCTGATCAGTCTTTGGATCCCCTTCGGCATTTCCACCCTGATCCTTGGACTGACGGCGATCCTCTTTTTCCGGCCGGAATCGTTTTCCCTGCCGGGTATTGCGGCCGCGGTCTACGTGGGCTTCTTTGAAATGAGCATTACCTTTCTGCTCTGGCTAAACGCTCTGCGGCTCAGCAGCTCGACTGCTCTGATCAGTAATTTTATTTATGCGGTCCCCTTCCTGTCGCTTGTCTTTATCCGCCATGTCCTGAAAGAAGCTGTTCAGCCGGCAACCGTTATCGGTCTGCTGCTGATCCTGGCGGGAATCATCTTACAAATATCCGTAAAAAGAAAGTCCTGATATTCCGCTTTGACCTGAAGCGGAAAAAGGAAGAGCACTGGACACTGGGCGCTGCGAAGAGGAGAAATAGAGTATGGGAGAAGTGGAGAGGTGGAGCAACTAGACATCTCGACGGCTCGACACGTAAGGAACTGCTGCCTGCCCTGCGCAGCTCCGAAGCCTCGGAGCGAAGCAGGGGCTTCTGGCTTCTGACTTCTGATTTATTTCCCCGGGTAAATATATGCCTCATATACCGGTGGACCGTAATACTGGTACGCAAGCTCATCATATTTCGTGCCGCACAGGATGCTGTGGATAAAACCGTTGCGGTACACCTGCGTGGTATGCAAGATCTCCCGGAAGGGATTTTCTTTCAGCCAGATCTGAACCCGTCCGTTGAGGGCCCGGTATGCGGTCAAATATTCGCGCTCTTCTGCCGTAAAGTTCATCGTTTTCCCCAGCCTTACTTTCATTAACTGCGTATTCCACCAGGTCCCGCCTTCGGGCGAAACGACGGATTTGCCATGATACAGGGCAAGATTGTCATTGTATGCAAGAACGCAAAGATATGTCGAATCGCGCTTCGTTAAAAATTCCGCAAACAGCCTGTCATAACGGTCTGCATTATATTTATAATTGTAATTGCTGTCAATGAAGACGATCCTGTCGATATTGGCCGGAATGGTATCGACGGCGGACAGGTACCCCAGTACCCAGGATCCGCCGGCGCTGTGACCGTTAAGGCAGATCCGGCAATGAAAGCCGTTGAAAATTTCCAAAACTTCCCCGACCATGCCCTGAATACGTTCCCGGTAATCCTGAGGATGCTTATCGTCATAGCGGGACCAGGAAGCATCGCTGTTTTGCAGATATACGGTAACAATGTTGCGGTTTTTCATCGCCTGCCGCAGGAAACGTGTCTGGGCGGCTATGTGCTGAATATCGTAATGCCAGTCATCGCCCTCCGACAGTAATTTGCCGGCGGTCTGCGCGATTGTGTTTCCCGCCGGACAGGCATAAAAGATCAGCAGAGTCTCTTTCTCCCGCTGCAGTGAATCCCTTCCCGGCGCATTGATCAGAACTTCCACATCCTCAAGGATGAAGAAATGTTTTGTCTGTTCACCATAGCGCGTATTCTGCTTAAAGCCCGGAAGCGTTTCAGCCGCCAAGGAAGAAAGGAAAACGAATAAGAAAAGCATAGAACGGAACATTTCTTATAATAATAAAAAACAGGGAAGCTGCAAAAGGGTTCCCTGTCTTTTTTTTTGAATTGAATTCTATTTTGCGTGCAGGGTTACAAAGCGTTTCCCGCCGGCAACTTCCACCAGCATGAGGATTACCTGATCTTTTTTGACATTTTCCAGCGCCTTATTAAAATCGCTCATATTCCCGATGCCTTTGCGGTCGATCTCGACAATGCGGTCTCCGGCCTTAAGTCCTTTTTGCTGTGCTTCGGAGCCCGCGTTGACGGAACTGATCACAACGCCATTTTCACTGCTTAGCTTGTATTTTTCGGCAAGTTCTTTAGAATTCTCCGACACGGCAAAGCCCAAATCGACACGTCCTGCATTGTTTGTTGCGATCATCGGCGCTTCTTCCGGCATTTCTCCCAGCTTGATGTTGATTTTGCGCGTTTTTCCATCGCGTATGATTTCCAAACTTACCGTTTCGCCGGGATTGCGGGAAGCAATGTTCAGCTGCAACTCACCGGGATCGGAAACCGTCTGATCGTTGACCATGATCACGACATCACCGGACTGCAGCTTTGCGCTCTCGGCGGGACTGCCGTTCATCACATCGGAGATCAGCACGCCCTTAACATCTTTCAGGCCCAGGGACTCGGACAACTCGCTGTTCAGTTCCTGGATCGTCACTCCCAGCCACGCGCGGACCACACGGCCTTTGGTTAAAATATCATCCATCACCTTTTTCGCAAGGTTGATGGGAATGGCAAAACCAATGCCATTGGAGCCGCCCGAGCGGCTGAGAATTGCGGAATTTATGCCGATCACTTCGGCGTCCAGGTTAACCAGCGCACCTCCGGAATTGCCGGGATTGATGGATGCGTCGGTTTGGATGTAACTCTCGTAGGTATTCAGCTGCATGCCGGAACGGCCCAATCCCGAAATAATGCCGTGGGTCACCGTATTCCCCAGGCGCGTACTGAAGGGACTGCCGATGGCAAGAACCCATTCGCCGACGCGCAGCTTATCGGAATTTCCAAGTTTCGCCGCCGGTAATTTTTTTTCATCAATTTGCAGTACTGCAATATCCGTTTTGGAATCCGCGCCAACCACGGTAGCCTTGAATTCGCGTTTATCGTTCAGAACGATCTTGATCTCTTCGGCATTCTCAATGACGTGGTTGTTGGTAATCACATAGCCCTCACCGACAATCACACCGGAACCCAGGGCAGAACTCCGGAACTCCCGTTCTTTTTGCGGCATATTGAAACCGAAAAATTCAAAGGGGAAATTAAAATCTCCAAAGGGATTCTGGATTTTCGTTACTTTTTGGGCCGTAATGGTCACGACAGAGGGAGTAACAGACTCCGCGATATCGGCAAATTGATTGCTGAAAGCTTTCAGATCCTGTCCCGCAAGCGGGAGCATCAGTCCGAGAATCAGTACCAAAAACAATGCTTTTTTCATTATCGGTCTCCTTGTTGAGTCGTTATCGTATATGAAAAAGTGGCATTAAAAGTTCCACGCTCATTTTTTCCGGCTTCGGCAATGCGGGGCGGGGAGGGTATTAACGGGGGTTCTGCGATGCGACAGAAGAATGTATCCGGTCTATACCCGCCGCAATGTCCGGGGCAAGCGTTTTTCCGCCGCGGCAATAAGGGCAGAGGAGCTTTCCTGCTGGCGGCGGATCAGTCCGGGTTCATCCAGTCCGGCGATCTTTCCTTTTTTGACCACGATCTCTCCGTTCACGATTAACGCGTCTACGGGTTCCAGTGCGGCATTGAACACGACTGCCGCCGCCGGGTCGTGCGCCGCGCCCGCATATTCCAGCCTGTCCATGGAGATCATGCAGATGTCTGCGCATTTGCCCGGAAGTATTTGACCGATATCGTTACGTCCCAGCGCTTTTGCGCCGCCCCGGGTCGCCATCCAGAGAACCTCTTCCGTATTGAGCCAGTATTGCGGAGCGCGAAGGCGGGAGATCAGCATTGCATTGCGGATCTCCAGCAGCATATTGGAGGCGTCATTGGATGCGGAACCGTCCACGCCGATTCCTACATTTACGCCGGCGTCCAGCATTTCCTTAACTTTTGCAATACCCGAACCCAGGCGCATATTGGAGGACGGGCAGTGGACTACGCCTGCGCCGGCTTCCCCCATTGCACGAATTTCCGCGTCATTAAGATAAATGCTGTGCGCAAACCAGGCGTTGCTTCGGATCCAACCCAGATCCCGCATAAATTTAAAGGGGCGTTTTCCGAACTTTTCCAGACAGAACAATTCTTCGTCTTTGGTTTCCGCCAGATGCGTATGGATCTGCAAGCCGTATTTTTCCGCCACCTCCACGGTTTTGCGCATTGACGAAGGCGTTACGGAGAACGGCGAACAGGGTGCCAGGGCGATCCTGAGCATGGCGGCTTCGCGGGGATCGTGGTAGCGCTCCACCAGTCGCTCGATATCGGCAAAGATCCGCGCTTCTTCCTGCACCACGTCTTCGGGCGGAAGACCGCCATCCTTAACGCTAAGACTCATAGATCCGCGGGTGGGATGAAAGCGCATACCCAGCTCCTGCGCCGCCGTAATCTCACGGTCGATCAGCGTCCCTTCCGCATTTTTCGGAAAAAGATAAAGGTGATCGGAGCTAGTGCTGCAGCCGGTCTTCATCAGCTCCGCCATTGCGGTTTTTGCGCTGATATAAAACGCCTCTCCGCTAATGCCGCGCCAGATCTCGTAGTTGATCTTGAGCCAGTCAAAGAGCTCCGATCGCTGTGTTGCCAAAATATTGCGTGTCAGTGTCTGAAAAAAATGGTGGTGGGTATTTACAAAACCCGGCAGCACCAGCATTCGGCTTGCATCGATGCTTATATCTGCGGAACCCCGGAAAGGTTCGGGCCCCGCAGAAAGGATTTTTCCCGCTTCCAGAAAGACGTGCCCGCCGGAAAAAGCATCCAGCGGCTCCTTATCGCCGACATGATCGCTGATCCTGCAGCACAGAAGGGGGTCTTTGATCAAAATGGATTGTTTCATTGCATCACCGTATTTATAAGTTTTTTACCCGCTCATTGAATTCTCGGATCAATGCATCGATCTTCGGCACCATGGCATGGATATTTCCCCAGTAATTTTCATGATCATACCATTGCGCGTTCAGCTCATCCAGGTCTTTTGCCTGCTGTTCGATCCAGGTATAATATTTCAGGTTATGAATGCGTTTTCTGTCGCGGTAACCAAGCTCCTGCATATTGTCGGTATTTACATTCAGCAGCATCTCATAATCGCGAATGGCCTGTTCACGCGTATATTCGCCGTGTATTTTACGCTGTTGGCGGATTCGGGAATCGTAAAGCTCCATGGAATCCGTAAAGATGGTCATGACAATATCATCTTCCGTCAACTCATAATATTTTGCAAATTTGATTGCACCGATCAGATTGCCGATCGAGGAAATACCGAGCAGATCAAGATCGTTTACCCGGTCCGCATCAGCACCCTGTTCGTTGAGATATTCACGCCCCTCCGGTTCATTGAACAAACGCATTACACGGATTGTCACTTCATCGTCTACGGCAACAACCATATCCGTGTTGCGCAGGTTGTGGATCCAGGGCACATGCTTGTCGCCGATGCCCTCAATACGGTGACCGCCAAAACCATTTTCCAGCAGGGTGGGGCACTGCAGTGCTTCGGCCGCGGTTACTTTCAGCTGCGGGAAATGTTCTTTCAGAAAATCTCCGCAGCCCAGGGTTCCGGCCGATCCGGAACTCAGTACAACACCGGCAAAATGATCTTTTTTCTGCATTTTTTTCCGCATGACCTCCAATATGGCGTTTCCGGTGACATCATAATGCCAGAGATGATTGCCGAACTCATCAAACTGATTAAAGATCATGATATCATCGCCGCGGGTATTGCGCAATTCCCGGCACTTGTCAAAGATCTCTTTAACATTGCTTTCGCAGCCTGGCGTTGGGATTACTTCGCCGGCAATTCTTGACAGCCATTCAAAGCGTTCCTGCGACATTTCTTCGGGCAGAATGGCAATGGATTCGCAGGCCAGCAGGGCGGCGTTATAGGCCCCGCCCCGGCAGTAGTTACCGGTTGACGGCCATACGGCTTTTTGCTTTGTGGGATCAAACTGTCCCGTGATCAGCCGCGGTACAATACAGCCGTAAGTGGCTCCGACCTTGTGTGCGCCCGTGGGGAACCATTTGCCCACCAGTGCAAAAATCCGGGCTTTCACTCCGCTGATTTCGGGAGGAATTTCCATAAGGTTCACGCCGCTGAATTTTCCGCCTTCCTGCACGGGCTCATTTTTCCAGGTAATACGGAACAGATTCCGCGGGTGGATGTCCCAGAGCCCGATGCCGCTCAGTTCCTTTTTGATGTTTTCGGGAATACCTTCGGGATGCTTCATCTGTTCAAAGGTCGGTAATATAATATTGCGTTCCTTACAGCGCTGAACGGTTTTCTTCAATTGTTCTTTGTGAATGCTCAGATCAATCATAACTGCCTCGTTTTGGTGTTAAGCGAATAATGACCAACTGACTCCGTGTCAGTGAAAACGTTTGTATAAAGGATCCTAGAAGGCTTTCGCGCACGCTCAGGAACAATTCCCTGTCGCCGCCGGAGATAAGTCCCGCTGCAAGCCGATAGAACCCTGATTTTTCACGGATCTCCAGCGGACCGATCTCATCGAGATAAAGGGGTTCTGAACGATTGTTTTTAAATATTTTTTCTGCAAAGCGGAAAGCGGCCGCTGAAAAGACCCAGGGTCCGGTTTCGGCCACGCCGTCCCAGTCGGGGGGCAAGTTATCCCGGCGGCGAATAAAGGGCAGGCTGCGTCCTCTGCGCAAATGCAGAAGATCGTAGCCCGCATGCCGTCCATCCTCGAAATATTTTACACTTAAGATCCCGTCCCCGCCGCTGCCCTTGGCGTGATCCCGCATAAAGCGTGTCTTTCCTGCATTCTGAATTCCGCTGACAATATTAATCATGAAGCTGCCGTAAGTGTGCGCTGGTTTTTCCGTTGGAAACCGCTTGCATTTCTGCGATAATGGAAATGGCGATCTCCTGCGGCAGGGTTCCTCCGATATTCAGACCGACCGGTATATAAAAGACCGACAGATCTGCCTTCGGTTCCGCTTTTTTCAGATCTTCCGTCAGAAGAGCTTTCTTTTTTGCGGAAGCCACCATACCCACGTAGGCCGGTTTGATATTCGCTTTGTAGATAGCATTCAGAACGGTTCCGTCGTGCCGGTGTCCGTAGGTGGCAATAACATAAAAAGCGCCTTTCGGGAAAATGCGACCCTTCAGCGCATCGTCAAAATGCGTCAGGATCTTTTCGTCGGCATCGGCGATCTGCGACAATGCTTCGGGGCGATCGTCGATGATCGTAACACGCCAGGGCAGGGGCTTTAAATGGTAAGCCAGTGCGCGGCCGATATGTCCCGCTCCGAAAATAAAGACTTGTTTTTGCGGGGCGAAATATTCAAAGAACAGTGTTGCTGTTCCACCGCAGATCATGCCGGTTTGAGTTCCCCTTTTTTCTTCGTCCATCGAAAAGGTTTCCAGCGCATTTTCTTTTGTTTCGATCAGCGTCAGGGCTTTGCGGATGGCAAGCGATTCAAGATTTCCTCCGCCGACCGTTCCGGAACTGCGGCCGTCCGGATAGACGATCATTTTCGCGCCGGCGGCTGCAGGTCCCGATCCCTGTTTATCGACAACCGTAACAAGCACACCGGCAGCGGAACCTTCGGCCAGTTCCAGCAATTCGCTGTAGATACTTTTCATTGATAATCCTCTTTAAACATGCTCAGCATCGCCACGCCTTTCAGATAACGGGTCGGCACGGCCTGCAATACACAACTTTTAGCACGATCATAGTCCCTTATTCCCGTGCCGGAAAGCACATCGATCCCCACATCGAAAAGCTTTGGGCTCAGCGGTGTGGAAGGTCCCAATAAGAGGCAAAAAGCAGACGGGGATACATTATGCATCACATCGTAAAAGCTGTGATTGGTCAGGGTTGTCCCGCTGATAGCAACCACATCCACCCGGGGCAGGTAAGCGGGAATATCGCTTTCCTTCAGATCCCCTTTCTGCGGTTGTTTTTCAAAAATAAAACAATGTTCATATTCCATGCGCTGCGACTCCAAAAAGGGGAAATGTCCGATGATACCGACCGTTTTGGCGCGACCTTTTTCAAGAAGCACCTCTTTTGCATTAATCTCGCGATATTTTTCCGCATTTGCGGAAAGGGCACAGTTGATCGCAGCCATGCCTACAGAAGCCTCCAGCAAATTATCCGAAAGGGCATAGCTCGCCAGTTTCCGGAGCGTGTGTTTTTCCAGTTCGCCCGCATTGCGGAGCTGCGTATGGGGACCGCAGTATTTGATGGTACTGGCAATACCCGCGAGCGCTCCGCTTTTTACCAGAACAGAATGCACACCGATGATCACTTCATCGACAGCCAGTTCCGGAATGTCTGAGATCAGCTGCACCAGTATTTGCATGTCAGGACAGCAGATTATTGCCGATCTCCATTGCGATTGCAAACAACAACATCAACGGTGCCACCAAAGCGGTCGCTTCCTGCTGCAGTCGCAGGGACAGGCGGGTTTTATTTTTCAGATAAAGCAGAATCGCCGCGCTATTGACAATAACGTTAAGCAGAATGTAGAACAGCATCGTTTTCAAGGGGTAAAGATACAGGCCGCTTGCAGGACGAAGCAGAAGGCTTTGCGTCAGCACAAAAAGCAGGATCCAGCCTGCGCTTACCAGCAACACGGCCGGCAGCGCACGCCTTCCTTCAAAGAACCTTGCCGCCCCAAAGACAACCAGCCCCTCTATGAGGATAGAACTCGCGGGATTCAGCACGCTCATGATATTCGTTAAAGGTAGGGCAAGATCAATGGTCTTGATCAGAGCCGCAATCAGCGCAACCGCCAGCATTGCACTGTGTCTGCCGCTAAGGCGGTAAGCGTTGTACATCATATAAAATCCGATGGGGAACATAACCAGTCCTGCAAAACCGCAGGGTAAAAAATGAAGCAGATAGCCCAGTGTGGCTTCCGCTAAACCCCATAGCGCTCCAAAGAGCAAAACGCTTGACAAGAATCTTTTGTTTTCATTCATACGTATCTCTCCTTATTACGGTATTTTTTTGAGCATGCAATTAATCAGGAAATCACGGATCAGGCGCAGGCTTACCTGTTTCCGGTAGGCAGCGGTTGAACGCGCATCATCGATAGGCCTTATCAGCGCGCTGTAATCCTTTTGTAATTCCTGCAGTATTCCGGGAATATCCTTGATATTTTTCCCCGTTAATTTGCTCTCGATTTTTCGCGATCGCACTATGTGCGGCGCTACGGAACCCAATGCGATACGAATGTCCTCGATCCTGCCGTTTGCCGTCGAGGCCAGTCCCAGAAAAGAGGCTTTCGTCAGGCTCATTCCTTTTCGCTGACCCAGTTTGCGGTAACTTTCCACATTGAATTCGGCTGCGGGAATACGAATTCCCGTTAACAGTTCATCGTTCTTGCGCTGTGTCCGTTTCGGTGCGGTGATAAAATCCGCAACGGGCAAAACGCGTGTTTCGTTTCGGGACTGCAGGATGACTTCCGCATCCATAGCATAAAGATAGGGCAGAGTATCCCCTGCAGGGGAGGCGTTACAAATATTCCCCGCCAGTGTAGCCATGTGGCGTGTGGGTGCAGCGGCCATCTGCCGCAGTATCTCTTTAAATATCTGTGGTGTTGCAGCATTTTCCAAAAGTTCGCTGAGCGTTACCGCCGCTCCGATCCGCAGGGTTTTTCCCATCAGATCAAAGGTCTTCAGTTCTTTCAGCGCAGAAACGAACAGCAAAGTTTTATCAAAACACGGACGCACACCGCTGCCCCGCGCGTGTTGCACCATCAGGTCGGTGCCGCCCGCGAAGGGAATGCAGTCACATTCCGCCATCATATCCAGCGCTTCGGACAGTTTTGCCGGCAGGTATCCGTCTAGCATGCTCCCGCTCCTTTTCCCGCGGCGATCCGTACCGCCCGCACAATGGCGGTATAGCCCGTGCAGCGGCAGAGATTCCCCGAAAGCGCTTCCCGGATTTGCGCCTCGTCCGGATCCGGATTGGCGTTCAGCAGGGAAGCCGTTGCCATAATAAAACCCGGCGTGCAAAATCCGCACTGTACGGCGCCCGCTTCCATAAAAGCATCCTCAATGATCCTCCCGCGTTCGCTTTGGCAGAAGGCTTCGGGCGTTATGACGTTTTTCCCTTCCAAATTTCCCATCGGTATCATACAGCTGTTCATGGCCCGGCCATTGATCAGCACCATGCAAGCGCCGCATTCGCCCTCACCACAGCCCTCCTTGACTCCAATGAGCCCAAAATGTCCCCGCAACACATCCAGCAGCCGTGTTGCGGCATGCACATCAAGATGTTTTTTTTCGCCGTTGAGTGTAAATTCAATCTTCATTATCGGACTCCATCAGACTTTCGGGTGTCAGCGGAATATAATTGATCTTCCGCCCCAGTGCATCGGAAACGGCAGCGGCCACTGCCGGCGGTGATCCTACAAAAGGCAGTTCCCCGGCGCATTTGGCGCCGAAAGGGCCGTACGGGTAGGGATTGTTCACATAGGCGATCTCCATTTCGGGAGTATCCATGCTGGTCGGCACCTTATAGTCGGTCAGGTTCGACTGTTTCAGGCGTCCGGCCTCGCCTTCCATAAGCTCGATGGTCGCCCATCCGATGCCCTGGGCAATACCGCCCTGCATCTGGCCGTCCAGGGTGCGAAGGTCTACCGGCACACCCACGTCATAGACGGCGTATATTTTTTTTACGGAGATCTCGTAACTGATAGGATCGACTTCCACTTCCGCGATATTTGCGCCCCAGGAATAAACCGGGTAGGCATCCCCCTGAAAAGTGCTGTCGTCCCAGTGCAACCAGGAAGGATGCTGATAAACCTTTTCAATTTCCAGCCGATCACACTCCCGCCAGCGCGCCTTCATTTCCTTGGCGCATTCCTGCAGCAGTCCGCCGACGATCATGGTCGTGCGCGATGCCACCGTGGGGCCGGAATCCGGCACAGCTCCCGTATCAACCTGCGCATAGTTTACTTTTTCTATGGGAATGTCCAGACTCTGTGCAACGATCTTGCGCAGCACCGTTTCGGCTCCCTGTCCCATTTCAACGCTGGAGACGCGCAGGGTTACGCTATCTTTATCCTTCGACAAAATCACCTTTCCGCGAATATCCGATTCCCCGCGACCGGTAAAGCCGCAGCCGTGCAGAAAGAGCGACGCTCCAATGCCGCTGAACGGTTTTTTATTTTTTTGTTTTTTAACGTAGGCGCTCATTTTTCTGATTTTTCCAACAATCTCCGGTAGCTTGACCTCTTCGCGCACCTTGCCCCCCGTGCAGGTTTGACTTCCCTGCTTGAGAGCATGCCGCATTTTGTATTCCAGCGGATCTTCCCCCAGCCGGACCGCAATTTGCAGCATTAGCATTTCGATGGCAAAAATACTCTGCGGGGCGCCAAAACCCCGAAATGCGCCGGAAGGCGTCATATTGGTCCGGTAATTCCGGCCGCGGACCCGAAGGTGCGGAATGTCATAGACGCCCGTGGCCGAAAACAGCGCGCGTTGCAGCACTACGGGTGACAGGCCGTTATAGGCGCCGGCATTCAGCAGTACGTCCATTTCCAGTCCCGTCACGGCATTATTCTTATCCAACGCCGCCCGGCAACGTATCAGCGAGGGATGCCGCTTGGTCGAGCAGCGGATGTCCTCGTCACGGTCATAGATCATCATTACGGGTTTTTCGGTCTTTTTAGCCGCAACCGCTACCTGGCAGGCCGTTAGCGAAGGGAATTCCTCTTTGCCGCCAAAAGCACCGCCGGTCACGGTTTGAATAATGCGTATTTGTTTATCCGGTATTGCCATGGTTTCCAGCAAGGCGTTTCGCACGTAGTAGGGACACTGCATGGAACCGTAAACGTACAAAATGCCGTTACGGTATTCCGCGGCAATACCCTGCGGTTCCAGATACGCGTGTTCCTGATAGCCCGTCCGGAATTCCTCCTCAATGATCTGCGCCGCATCCCGGAAGGCCGCTGCGGGGTCTCCTTTCCGGTACTGATAATCCGTAAAGACCGTGTCCTGCTTTTCTGCCTCTTCCAGTGTAAAGACCCCCGCTTCTTCTTCATAGCGAATATTGACCATGTCCGCCAAATCGCAGAGTTTTTCACGGTCGGGACCTACCAGAAGAAAAAGCGGCTGGCCGATGTACTCCACCTGCTCTTCGGCAAAAATGGGGTGATCGGAAACCACGGTTCGCATGCGGTTGAGTCCCGGAACGTCATTGCGGCCTACCGCAAAATAATCCGCCGGCATTTCCGGCAGGCGAATTTCCAGAATTCGCGCTTTGGCCTTGCTGCTGCGGATGGTCTTTGCATACAGCTGTTCCTCGAAATGCCGGTCGGCAATATATTCGGCTTCGCCGCGGATCTTTTTCCGTGCGTCCGTTCTCTCCACAGCTTTACTGATCCCGGTCTTCACTGCCCCTTCCTTTGTTTGAAATAATAATCTCTGATCCGCTCCAGATCCCCGGGCGTATCCGCATCCATCAGAATGGCGGGGTCATCGACATCCAGAATGCAGACTTTGCCGTGGGCATGAATATAGTCGCGCAGAACAGCGGTCTCCGGCATGGCCAGGATCTCCGGAATGCAGGATGCCCGGAAAAATACCGGATGTCCTTTTTTCCCCTGATAGCGTGGAACAACAATGTCGGCGTCCTGCTGTGCCATGCGCCGGTAAGTGCGGGCTGCGATCAGCGGCTGATCGCCGGGAAGCAGAAAAAACGCATCGGATTGCAGTGCATGCAGTCCGGTTTGCACAGAAGAGAACATGCCCTTTTCATAATTTTTATTTTCCCGGATCACAAGTCCGGGCATATTTTCAAGAAGCTCCTGAATGTCGCCGAAGCGGTATCCGCCGACAACGATGATGCGTTCGCAGATACCGGCAAAACTTTCGATACTCCGCCAAAGCAGCGGCTTGCCGCCAAGATCGGCGGCCGCCTTAAAGAGTCCGGCCCTTTCCGAGCGGCCCGCTGCCAGAACGATAGCGTCAATCTTCATACAGATCCTCAATTCGGGAAATGCTTTTTTCCGGGAAAGACAGTTTTTTCACGGCGGCATCGACATCCTTAAGTCCGCTGCCGGTAATCATGAGAACAACACGTGCATTTTCCGGCAACTTACCTTTCATTTTTTCATATCCCGCATAGGAAGCCGCAGCGGCCGGTTCGGCAAACAGTCCCGCTTTCCGCGAAAGCCGCAGCTGTGCCTCCAGGATCTCCTTATCGCTGACCAGTATGGATTTCCCGCCGTAAGCCTGCAGTTGCCGCAGAGCATAATAGCCGCCGCGCGGAATATCCACGGCAATGGAATCCGCGATGGTGCGGCTTTTACATGGACGGAACTTTCCGCTTTGCAGCGCATGGTGGATGGCCGGACTGCCTTCAGCCTGAACGGCGATCAGAACGGGGATGCTGTCCGTAAAGCCGCAGTGCAGCAGGTCACGGAAGCCCTTGTACATGCCGCCGAGGATCACGCCGTCTCCGCAGGGGACAAAGACGTAATCGGGCACTGTTCTCATCTGGCGGAATATTTCAATGGCTGCGCTTTTCTTGCCTTCGATGGTCAGCGGATTATAAGCGGTGTTGCGATTAAGAACGGCATATTTTTCTGAATACTGCAGAGAAAGATCAAAGGCCTTGTCGTAATTGCCGTCTACGCTTATTAGCCTTGCGCCGTACTGCAGGGCCTGTATCATTTTGGCACGCGGTGCCTTTTCCGGCAGGAATATGGTGCTCTTTAAACCGGCCGCAGCCGCGATCGCCGCCATGGAAGATCCCGCATTCCCGGTCGAAGCGACGGCGATCTCCTCATAGCCGTATTTCAGCGCAAATGCCGCCACCAGCAATGAGGCGCGGTCCTTAAAGGATGCACTGAGATTCCCGGTATCGTCTTTCAGATACAGCTCCCGGTGCGCATCCGGCAGGGAGGCCTTCCACAGCGGCGTATTGCCGACGGGAAGCTCCGGAAAAAATACTTTTTCCACCGGATAATAGTCCTCCGCCTTCAGACCCGGCCGCGGCGTGTATTCAAATTCCGGAATACCGCGCAAGGGTTCGTCGCTGCGTTGTTTTTTCGCACATACGGGACAAAGCATGATACCGGGACCGATATCAAGGATCTTTCCGCATTCCGAACATTTGCAGCTGAATTCCGCTTTCATGATCTAGGGCCTTCCTCCCATTGTCAACGCCATGACGGCCTTTGCCGTATGCAGACGGTTCTCGGCCTCGTCGTAAATTATGGAAGCCGGACTGTCGATGACGCCGGGCGTGACCTCGTTCCCGCGGTCTGCCGGCAGGGCGTGCATGTATCTGACATCCCTGTGCGCCAGTTTCATGCGCCGCTCGTCACAGATCCAGTCCTTATGTTTTTCCAGATTCGTCTTCATTTCCTTCCGGCATTCTTCCTCATTGGCATTGTATTCTTCAAAGCTGTAATTGCCGAAGCCGCCCCAGTTCTTGGGGATCACGATCTGCGCGCCCTCGAAAGCGGCATCCATATCATCGGTAAAGCGCAGCTTGCCGCCGTTGTCCGCAGCATTCTTCTCTGCAACGGAAACAAGGTCTTTGTACAGGGGAAATTCTTTCGGCGCGGCGATGGTGACGTCCATGCCGAAACGCGGGAAGAGCAGCAGCTGGGACAGCGGTACGGACAGCGGTTTTGCGTGGGAGGTAGCGTAAGCCCAGGATATGGTGACTTTGAGGCCTTTCAGATCGCTGCCGAAATACTCCCGGATAGTCATCAGATCCGCGATCACCTGCATGGGGTGATACAGATCGTCCTGCAGGGACAGCACCGGAATGGCCGCATGTTCGGCCAGTTCGCGCAGATAGACGTTGCCGGTGCCGTAAAAACAATTGCGGCAGGCGATGGCGTGTCCCATCCTGGACAACACCATAGCCGTATCCCTGGCGGATTCGCCGTGCGAAAGCTGCATCTTGTCCGGCGTCAGGTCGTGTGCATGGCCGCCCAGCTGGGTCATGCCCGCTTCCATGGAATTCCGGGTACGCGTCGATTGTTCAAAGAACATCATGAACAGGGTCTTATCCTGCAGCAGCCTGTGCGCCTCGTTCATGGCAAAACGGCGTTTCAGGTCCGCAGCGCTTTCCAGCACCATATTGATTTCCTGTTTGCTCCATTCCTGAAAAGTGATCAGGTCTTTTCCGCGAAGTAGTGTAGCGCTCATGTTTCTTTCCTTTATGCTTTTCCGTTGAAATCTGCGGGGTTGTTGCTTTCCAGAACATAGGGCAGCAGGGCGTAAAATGCCGCGGCCTTTTCAAGATCGCTGACAGGCACTTTTTCGTTCGGAGCGTGTGCATAGATCTCGTTGCCCGGTCCGAAACCGATGCAGGGAATGCCGTAGCGTCCGCAGATCGCAACGCCGTTCGTGGAAAAAGTCCATTTATCAATATAAGGCTCCTGTTCAAAAAGCGATGTGAAGCATGTTCTGCCGGCCCGGATCAGCGGATGCTTTTCGGGGATCATCCAGGTCGGAAAATACTTTTCCTGGGCAAAGAGCATTCCGGTATAGGACGGACGCCTGTATTCCGGAACGGTAACTGAACAGTCTTTGCCACTGACCGCTATAATCTCCGAGACGGCGCTTTCCTTTGTTTCGCCCCAGGTCAGCCTGCGGTCAATGTGCATAAAACCCTTGTCCGGGATCGCACAAAGCGAGGGGGAATCCGTTGTAAACTGCGTTGCGGCAATGCTGCCCTTTCCGAGAAAATCATCCGCACGAAGCCGTGAATGCAGTTTCTCGATCTCCAGGGCGATGCGGGAACCGGAATAGATGACATTCCTTCCGCGTTCGGGTGCGGATCCGTGGGCGGACAAGCCTTTGATATCGATCTCTATCTCCATGCGCCCGCGGTGACCGCGGTACAGGTTCAGATTGGTGGGTTCCGTGATCACGGCCACATCGGGTATGAGTTTCTCTTTTTCGATCAGGTACAGCCAGCAGAGCCCGTCGCAGTCTTCTTCCATAACGGTAAACGTAAAATAAACGCTGTATTCGCCGTTGTACTGCAATTCGTTCAAAATGCGGGCCGCGGTGATCATGGCTGCTGCGCCGCCTTCCTGATCGACCGTGCCGCGCCCGTGCACGAAACCGTCCCGGATCAATCCCGAAAAGGGCGGAAATTCCCACTGTGCCGGATCGCCGGTGTCTACGGTGTCGATATGCGCATCGATCGCCAGAATTTTCGGTCCGTTTCCGACCCGCGCGATCAGATTGCCGAGTCCGTCAATACGCAGGTCCCGGATGCCGGCGCTTTCCAGCTGGGATTTGATCTTTAAAATGACTTCCCTTTCTTCTCCGCTGGTGGAAGGTATCTGCACCATTTCCGACAGATATTCCGCCGTTTTTATGCGGTATTCCGCGCTTTTTTCTTTAATGGCTTTCACTGTATTCATACTTTTCAATTCCTTATTTTTGCGGTTTTAGGCATCCGGAAAAATTTCATCCATTGCGTTTTTTATTATAAGCATTTGTACGGCCGGACGCAGGGAGATCTCCGCCGATGCCTTGTCCAGCACCTTCACATCCCTGATGCCGAATTTCTTATCCAGCAAAATGTCGGCATGTTCCGTCTGCAGGCCGTAACCCTCATCCCGGATATCCAGAATATATTCACTGTCTTTTTCCTTATAGAAGACGCGCTCGCCGCTGATATAAAACCCTTTTTCCAGAGAACGGTAGCTGTCCCTGCAAAGAGCGATGCGCGGCTTATCGGCAAAGGGCCGTCCGCCGCTGGGACAAAAGGTCGTGCAGTTGCCGCATTCATTGCAGAGATCGGCGATATTCAGGGTCTGATATTGCTGTTCAATGACCATTTCATCATCCGGACTTGTAAAATACTCACCGTTTTCCAGGGTAATGCTGCTTAACGGCATTCGAAAAGGGCGGACGTGATAGCCGGCATTGGCGCGGTTGGGACAGACGCTTACGCAGAGGTCGCAGATCTCGTCACAGTTCAGGCAGCGGCCGGACTCGGCGCGGACTTCCGCTTCGCGCATCGGCAATTCCACCGTGCTGTGCAGATCCCGATCTGCAAGCGGCAAAAAACGTGTTTTAACGCCCGGAAATACACGTGACAGTTTCTGATGATGTTCCTCGCGGCTGCTTTTTTCGCTGCGAAGCTCCTTCTCAAAAAGAGCATCTGCCCCGGCGGCTTCCAGGATCTTTTTCGCTGCGTCTTTACCGTCCGCGATCGCATTGATCAGAAAAGACGCTCCCAAACGCGCATCCCCGCCGATAAAAACATTGGGGATCGCAGTCTCGAGTTCTTTCTTTCCTTTCAGATCCTTATCCTCAATAAACGCCAGCTCCGGCTTTTGTCCGAAAGCGGAAATGATAAGGGAGGCCGGTATACTGAAATTTTTACCGGGTATGGCCACCGGTTTTGGACGCTCGCCCTTTTTGCCGGGAACGAGTTTCATTTTGTGGCATTCCAGCGCGCTGATCTTTCCCCTGCTGCTGATCACTCTGGCCGGTGCTGCCAGCTCGATAAGCTCGATCCCCTCTTCCAGTGCCGCTTCAATCTCACTCTCGTCAGCGGGCATTTCACTGCGGCTGCGGCGGTAAACGATACGGACTTTCGCATCGGCCGCGGCAAGATATTTTGCGGCTCTTGCGGCGTCTACGGCGGTATTGCCGCCGCCCAGCACCAGGATATCACTGCCTAAATCCGGCGTTTCGCCTTTTCGCACATCCTTTAAAAATGCCAGCGCATCCGTCAGCATATCCCCCGCTCCGGGAATACCGGCTTCAAGGGATCTTTGTGCGCCGGCGGCAATAAAAATGTAATCGGCGTTTTTCTGTAAATTCCGGAATATTTCTTTATTTACCGGCGAAGCGCTGTGAAGACGGACACCCGTTTTCAGAATAGCGGCGATATCGCCGTTCAGCGCTTCTTCCTGCAGGCGAAATGCGGGCAGCGTGGCATCCAGCATGCCGCCCGGACGATCGGACGCTTCGTAAACGTCCACAGTACAGCCCGAAAGCGCCAGATACCAGGCACAGCTCAGGCCCGCAGGCCCGGCACCGATCACGGCAATGCGCAGTTCTTTCCCGACCCCGGACAGATGTTGCTGCAAACGTTCGGTATTTTCGGCAATATAGCGTTTGATATCCCTGATACGAATGGCGCTGTCGTAATGGACCCGGGTACAGACCGTCTGGCAGGCGTGATTGCAGATCATTCCCGTCGACAAGGGGAAAGGATTGGTCTGCAGGATCGTTTCAAGCGCTTTGGCATTGTCGCCGCGGTTAATAAAAGCAAGATATGCCGGAATATTCTGATGTGCGGGACATGCTTCAACGCAGGGCGCCGCAATACAGTCAAAATAGTCCAGCCTGCGCCTGCTTTTGATGCTGCGCTCACTATGCCTGTACTGCGGATCACGGCGAACCTGCTCTGCATACGCGGCCAGATATTTGAGCGGTTCCACGTTTTTTTGCTGTTTTTTGAGATTTTCCAGATACTGGCGCAGGCGCGTATAGCCGCCTGGACGCAGCAGATCCGAACTGACGGTCAGGGGAAAGAGTCCGCAGGCGGCGGCATCGGCCGCGTTGTAAGCATGCAGGCCGCCGCAGAAGGACAGCGGAAGTTCCGGAAAGCGCCGGCGCAGTTTTGCCGCCACGTTGATGCTGACGGGATGCAGGGCCTTGCCGCTCATGTACATGTTTTCTTCACTGAAAATGTCCCTGTGATTACGCGCTTCCAGTGTGTTCGTCAGCTTGATGCCGAAAAAACGTCCTTCTTTTTTTGCGACTGCCTGCAGTTCTTCAATGATCGCGCAGGCGGCATCAAAGCTGATGTCATGTTCAAAGGCCGTGTCCGGCACAACGGTGTCGTAAGCGAGCCCCTGCAGTATTTCACGGATCGCATCCGCTCCCAGCAGCGTGGGATTGAGCTTGATAAAAGTATGGAGTCCCCGTTCTTCCAAAAGGTAGCGGCCGATCTGACCGATCTCGTCCGCCGGACAGCCGTGCATGGTGGACAGCGTGATATTATCGGAAATACAGCAGGGAATATCGATATCGTCAATGCCGGGATAAAGCGGCCGGACCGCTTCCAGCATGTTCTCTTTTTCTTTTGAGCAATCGGCCATTTTGCTGAAGAATTTCTGAACATTGGGCTTGAGGATACCTTTCATATCATAACCGACACTCATATTGAAGATCGTGCCGAAATCCGCATAGCCCAGCTCTTTCTGCAGAATACGGATCAGGATCCAGGCCTTGAGATATTCTTCGTAAGACTGCTGCAGGGTCAGCTCCTGTGACCACTCGCAGTTATAGCCCTCGTCCTGCATATCGATACAGGGTTTGGACACCTCGATCTCATCAAGGGTTTGCACGGTCTTCAGCTCGATATAGCGTGCGCCGCAGAGCCAGGCAGATATGATGTTCTGTGCCATCTGCGTATGCGGACCCGCGGCGGGACCCAGGGGTGTATCCAGTGTCCGGCCGAACAGGGCGGACTGCAGTTCGGGATAATCCGCAGGATCCGCAAAGGTGCTGCGGTATATGCCGAAGATGCTGCCGTTTTTTAGTCCCTGCAGCAGCGTCGCCGTCAGGCGTCCGATGGGCAGAGGGTACATAATGTCACTGTTTAAAGCGTTCATGAAGTTTCATTACCGTTTCTTTGATGGCCGCATTCATTGCTTCTTCGTCCGGCGAATGCAGCTTGTTGTTGCTGAAAAGGATTTTCCCGTCCGCGATGGTCATAAACATTTCTTTGCCCTGCACGCCGAAGATCAGGTGGAAGAACAGATTATCCATGTTCAGCGGAGTAAGGGGACGGTAATTGGTAACGGCGATATCCGCAGCAGCGCCGGCTTCGAGCTTTCCCCAGCCCGGAAAATAGCTGCCCATGATCTCCGCCGGATAGGCAAAAAGCATGCCGGAGGGGTTTTGCAGGTCTCCGTTCCGCAGCAGGAAATGGGAGCGGAAAGTGCCCAGCATATTGCCCGTCATGCCGTCCGTACCCAGCACATAGCGGCGGATCTTCGTCAGATCCATCATACCGGCATTGTTATTGGCATTGGATTCCGGATTGGAGACCACCACCGGCTGCAGTTCATAAAGGATATCGTAATCGCGGTCCGAAAGATGAATGCAGTGCGCGAGCAGACTGCTGCGGGACAGAAGGCCGAAAGCATGCAGACGGTCCACGGGTCCGGCATAGCCCTGTCCGCGGCAGAAGGCAAGATCGCCCGCCGATTCCCCGCAGTGGATATGCACCGGCATTTCCCGGGGCCGGACTTCCGCAATGCGCCGCATGCTTTTTTCGCTCAGCGTAAAATTTGCGTGCAGTCCGAAAAGTCCGCGGATCTTTGGGTCTTCCCTGTGTTTGTTCCAGAAGTTTACATTTTCATCGATCTGGGCGTCCAGGGCCTTTTCGCCTTCGCGGTCGGATACCTCATAGCACAGCAGACCTTTCAGGCCCGTCTCCCGGAATGCGCTTTCAATGATATCCAGACTGCCCTTTACGCTGTGCATGGATGCGTGATGATCGATTACGGTGGTCACGCCGTAACGGATGCACTGCATCAGCCCGCTGACGGCGGAATAATAAATGCTCTCTTCATCCAGACTGCGGTCCAGCCGCCACCAGAGATTCTCCAGGATCCGCCCGAAGGTGTCGGTCGGACCCGCAGGCGCCAGTCCCGTTGCCAGGGCGGAATACAGATGGTGATGCGCGTTCAGCAGACCGGGCAGCACAAGCCGGCCCCCGAGATCGATGCTTTTGATGCCCGTTTTTTGCATATCCGCATTTTTTCCGATCTTCAGGATGCTGCCGTTTTTGATCTCGATGGCGGCATCGTGAAGAACGAAGGAAACGCCGTCGCTGAGAACGGCATTGCTGAGAATATAATGATCTGACATGTTAGCTCCTTTCCGCCGGACGAATAAAGCAGCCGTATCCGGGATCCGTAACGACACCCTTGTCCGCATCGTACACGGTTTTTCCGCGCACAATGGTTTTTATCACTTTGCCCTGAAACACTTGTCCCTCAAAAGGTGTTATCTTTCCTTTTGAAAGGAAATCCGCTCCCCTGATCTGCAGCACGGCCTTCGGATCGACCAGGACAAGATCCGCATCTTTGCCGATCTCAATGGACCCTTTTCTGTCGAAAAAACCGTAACGTTTAGCGGCATTTTCCGCCGTGATCTGCAGAAAGCGGGTAAACGGCATTTTCCGCCGGATCAGCGCTTCGGAATATAGAAAGGGAAACATTGTTCCGCTGCCCGGAATACCTGCATAATCGGTCCAGACCGAGCCCGTATTCTTCATTTCATCAGGAGCCGGGGCGTGATCGGAAGCGACAAAGTCCAGAGTGCCGTTCTGCAGACAGCGCCATAAAATATTTTTGTTTGCCGGTTTTTTAACGACCGGGTTGGTCTTAAGCGCAGCGCCGATCCTTTCCAGATCGCGAATATCAAAGGCCAGATAGTGCGGCGCCGTTTCGCCGCTGACATGCGCGTACCGCCTTAGTATTTTAGCCGCCTTTCCCGTTCCCACATGCACGATGTGCAAATCCGCACTGTTCCTTCGCGCTGCTTTGATCGCTTTTTTTACGGCACGAAATTCCGCTTTTTCCGGTCTGGAACGGTAATAATGCAGCCAGCTGTCGCCTTTTGCCTGTTCGCGCTTTGTGAATTTTTCAACCAGCGCGGGGTCTTCGGCATGCAGCAGTACCGGACGGCCCAGACTTTGCGCTACCCGCAGGACCTGTTCAAACTGCAGCGGACTTAATTGCGGAAAACTCTCCATGCCGGACAGAAAATAAGTTTTGAATCCCATCACGTCCGCCGCCATATCTTTCATGTTGTTTTTCCAGTCGCCGAAAAAGCTTTTTGCCGAAACGCCTCCGAAAAACCCGAAATCGATCAGGGCATGTTTTTTTACAATATCGAGTTTCGAATCCAGCGCTTTTTTATCGATCAGGGGCGGAAGTGAGGTGCAGGGCATATCGATAAGCGTTGTCACGCCGCCCGAGGCGGCAGCAGCGCTGCCGTGATAGAAATCTTCGCGTTCCGTATAGCCCGGTTCGTTAAAATGCACATGTGAATCGACAGCTCCGGGAAAGACCTGTAAACCGGCGGCATCCAGTATCTCATCTCCGGACAGATCCGCTCCGGTACGCAGGATCTTTCCTTCCTGAATTTCTATATCAAGAGGGACAAAGTCATTGCGCCCCGGCAATGCAATGTTGGCATTTTTTATAATCATTGGACTTCTTGCTGTTTTCGGATCGCCCTGTATACCTTCTCCGGAGTAAACGGTGCTTCGTACAGGCGGACGCCGACTGCATCGTAAATGGCGTTCGCTATTGCCGGCATAGGGCAGTTGATTCCGATCTCGCCGACGGATTTTGCTCCGAAGGGACCGCTGGGTTCATGCGAGGGGACTACAACGGTTTTCATTTCTGGAAGATCCGCCGCTGTGGGGATCTTATAATTCTTAAAGCTGCTGTTGATCATTCTGCCGTTACCGGAAAAAATGTATTCTTCCGTCATGGCGTAAGATATTCCGTTGACGGCCGCGCCTTCGATCTGTCCTTCGGCCAGTTTCGGATTGATGGCCTGGCCGCAGTCCACCGCCGAGACCAGTTTCAGCACCTGCACCGCGCCGGTCACCGTATCCACCTCCACTTCCACTGCCTGTGCAATGAAGGGCGGCGGGGATTCCTCGACGAACTCCGAAGCCACCGCCTGGATCTGGAACTGATTGGCACTGTACATCGCATACTGACAGATTTCCGGATAGCCGATGCGCTTACCGCTTGCGGGATCTTTTACTCCGGCGTGAGAGAGTTTCAGTTTATCGGATGATGTTTCCAGCATTTCAGCGGCAACGCCGATGATCTGTTCCAGGATCTTTTCGGCGCACTTGCGCACCGCGCGGCCGGATATGTAGGTCGTGGAAGAGGCATAAGCCCCGACATCAAAAGGAGTCCGGTCTGTGTCGGAAGACAGGACGATCATGGCATCCAGATCGACATTCAGGACCTCTGCGGCGATCTGCGCCAGCACGGTATCGGATCCGGTGCCGATATCCGTGGCGCCGATATCCAGATTGAAGGAACCGTCCTCGTTCATTTTCATGGATGCTGCAGCCATATCCACCAGCGGAATGCCGGAACCCTGCATGGCAACCGCCAGTCCCACGCCGCGCACCTTATCGCCACTGCGAATTTTTTTATCTCGCTTACCGTACCAGCCGATCTCGCGTGTGCAGATATCAATGCATTCGTCCAGTTTGCAGGAATTGACAAACTGCTGAACGCCGGTCTTGCCTTCGCCCAGCGCTTCAAAGATTTTAGAGGTCTCCCCTTCACGGATGTGGTGTTTCTTGATATATTCCGGCAGATCGATATCCAGGCGCCGGCAGAGAATATCCAGATGCTGATTCAGCGCAAAATAGCCCTGTGTGGCACCGTATCCCCGGTAAGCGCCGCCGACCGGCAGATTGGTATAGACCGAGCGGCCAAGAAAGTGCATGTTCTCGATCTTGTTCAGCAGGGGCAGCACCTTGGAGCCGCAGTTCGACAGCACTGTCAGTGCGTGGGAGCCGTAGGCGCCTGAGTTGAGCAGGGAGTCCATTTCCAGAAAAGTGATCGTGCCGTCTTTTTTTACGCCGCTGCGCAGCCGCACGCGAACCGGATGCCGTGTCCGGCTGTTCCGGAAAACCTCCTCGCGGCTCAATACCAGTCTGGCGGGACGCTTGTGCCGAATACTCACCAGCGCCGCCAGCGGCTCCAGCAGGACTTCCTGCTTGCCGCCGAAACCGCCGCCGATACGCGGCTTGATCACGCGGATCTTCGCCAGGGGAAATTCACAGACCCGCGCAACGATGCGCCGGACGTGGAAGGGCACCTGCGTGGACGCCAATATGACCAGACGGCCTTCATCATCAAAATAGGTTTTAACGGAATGCGGTTCAATGGCGCAATGCGAGCCGTAATGCGCTTTGTAGGTTTCGTCAATAACAATATCCGCCGCTTCCTCGCCTTCTTTGAGATCGCCGAAACCCAGGTCCACCTCCGCCGCCAGATTCCGCTGCGGATCATAGGCGGCGCCGATGGGCGTATAACATTCTTTTCCGTGCAGCTTTGGCGCATCCGCATCCATGGCGCGCTCCGGATCAAAAAGCGCTTTCCGGAGCTTGTAAGCGATCTTCACTTTTTTTGCCGCGGTTTCCGCAATGGCGGGGCTCTCGGCTACGACCATGGCAACGCGGTCTCCGGCAAAACGGACCACCTTGTCAAAAAGATACTGATCGTAAGGCGAGGGTTCCGGGAATCCCTGACCCGCACTGGTGTGCAGGATCTGCGGAGTATTTTTGTACGACAGCACGTCCACGACACCATCCATGGCGAGGGCTGGGCTTTCATCAATTTTGATAATATCGGCAAAGGCATGCGGGGAATAGATCAGCTTACAGTGCAGGCAGTCCTTCAGTTCAAAATCGTCCACAAAACGCCGGCTGCCGGTCGCAAGCGCCAGGGCGTCGATCTTTTTTTCGGCCTTTCCGATGCTTGTATAGGTTTTGCTCATGATCCTTCACCTCTCAGGCGTTTAGACGCCTCCTGTACGGCCTCTACGATCTTCACATAGCCCGTGCAGCGGCAGAGGTTGCCGCTGAGCGCTTTTCTAATCTCAGTCTCGGAAGGATCGGGATTGTCCTGCAGAAGCGCATAGCCGGCGATCACCATGCCCGGCGTGCAGAAACCGCACTGCACGGCTCCGCAATCAACGAATGCCTGCTGGATGATATGCGGTTCATGCAATGTTCCGATGCCGGCGGCTGTCAGAATATTGTCATTTTTTAACGTTGCCGTGAATATCAGGCAGGAATTGACGGCCTTGCCGTTCAGCAAGATCAGACAAGCGCCGCACTCGCCTTCCTCACAGCCGCTTTTCACTTCGGTATAGCCGTGATTGCGCAGGGTGTGCAGCAGGGTTTCATCGGGATCGAAACGGAGCTCAATGCTTTTCCCGTTAATTGTTACAAGCGTTTTCATACCTTGTCCCCCAGAGCTTTGAGTACGCTGCGCAGGATCTCCCTTGCTGCCCTTTCGCGGAGATATTCCGCATCTGTGCCGGGCTTTTCATGAAAACGAATATCTTCAAGTTCCTGTACATTTAAATGCTTTATTTCTTCCGCGTTTTTTCCGATAAGTGCAGCTTCCGTTTTCTGCAGACGCAAAAAGCGTTCCCGGCTGCCGACAAGGATCAGGCGCGCTTCATCGATCCGGGAATCCCGCATTCGTAAAAGGACGGTCACCGTGAACTGCGGCATATCGTTGTGTGTACGGACTTCCCGGTAATGCGCCGCGCGATGCGCGCTGTTCCGGAAGCTGATCCCTGTGATCAATTTGCCCTTGCGCAGATCCGGCTGCTGCAGATAGTCAGTAAAAGAATAGCGCTCTTCCGGGTCGGCCGCCAGATGCACGAAAGCATCCAGCGCCAGCAGCGGACCGGCCAGATCGGACCAGCCCGGCACAAAGGCCGTGCTGCCGCCCAGCGTGATGCGGTTGCGGCAGGGCGTATTGGCGGCATATTCAAGTGATCTGAAAAGTACGTGTTCCCGCTGTTCCGGGCGCAACGCATTCAGAACATCCGCGTAGCTGCACATGCTGCCGAAAAACCAGTTTTCTTTGCCAAGCCCGATTCGACCGAGATCCAGATCCCGTAAACTCACAATGCCGCTGATCCCTCTCAGTGGCCTTTTGACCAGATCCGTACCGCCGCCTATCGGGATGACGCCGGATTTTGAAACCAGGTTGCTCGCTTCACTGAGCGTTTTTGGGTAATACCAATTAATTTTAGTCATAGTGTTTAATTTCCGTTAATATCGTCAAAATGTCAAGAATTTAATATGACCGCTGGGTGCTGCCGCAGATGATACCCGGATCGCATATCAGTGAATTTTAAAGCGCTGCCAGTGGCTGCTTACTGAAAGTGAAAAAAGGGGGATACTTTTAAATTGAGTCAATTTATTTGGGTCAATCACACTGATCCTTTTCTGTGATCTGTGTCACAAGCTGAAAATGCCCGCTGTTTTCTCATGAATTATTCCGTATTTTTTCGCTATGATTTCACGCTGTTACTCCGCCGGACTGCACGGGATCCATGCCTACGAGGTCATTGTCGAGACCCGTATGGATGCCAGCACGCCCAAGTATTTTATTGTCGGACTGCCGGAAAAAGCGGTCAAGGAGAGCTTTTCGCGCCTGCTTTCGGCAATCAAATCCTGCGGTTTTCATATGCCGGGCGGCAAGATCATTCAGAATCTGGCACCGGCCGATATTCCCAAAGAAGGCAGCGGTTTTGATCTTTCCCTTGCCATGGGCCTGCTGGCGGTTTCCGGGATGGTTGATGGAGAAAAACTCGAGAATACGGTATTGATCGGCGAGCTTGCCCTGGACGGCACCCTGCGTCCTTCGCGGGGTATTCTGCCCATTGCCATCGGCATGAAGCACTTCCGCCAGAAGCAGCTGATCGTCCCCAGTGCCAATGCCGAAGAAGCCGCCATGCCGGGATACTGCAAGGTCTGGGGCGTTGACAGGCTGACAGACGCCGTTCAAATTGTCAACGATCCGGAATCCGTGCCGCCCGCCAGTATTGACATCCGGCAATACTTCAGCTGCCGTGAAAGCGGCGGGCATGATTTTTCGGAGGTCAAGGGACAGGCGCATGTCAAGCGCGCGCTGGAGGTCGCGGCATCCGGCGGACACAACATTGTTATGATCGGTCCGCCCGGCTCGGGAAAATCCATGCTGGCAAAACGCTTTCCCACAATACTGCCGGACCTGACCCTTGAGGAGGCAATGGAGACCACCGCCATTTATTCGATCTATGAGGATATTTCTGAACAGGGCCTGATCACCCGCCGGCCTTTCCGTTCCCCGCATCACACGGTCAGCGACAGCGCTCTGGTCGGCGGCGGACGCATCCCGCGCCCGGGCGAGGTTAGTCTCGCCCATAACGGTGTACTCTTTCTGGACGAATTTCCGGAATTCAAAAAGAATGTGCTGGAGGTTCTGCGTCAGCCGCTGGAGGATGGCCAGGTGACAATCAGCCGGGCCCTGACCTCGCTGACCTACCCGGCAAAATTCATGCTCATCGCCGCTATGAACCCCTGTCCCTGCGGCTATTCGGGTGATCCCCAGCACGAATGCAGCTGTAGCATGGGACAAATCCAGCATTACCTCAGCAGGATATCCGGTCCGCTGCTGGACCGCATCGATATTCACATCGATGTGCCCACTGTCAGCTACGAGGAACTCAGCGGCCGTGAGGACAGCGAGTCATCCGGAAGCATCCGAAAACGTGTTGAAGCCGCACGCGGCATTCAGACCCGGCGTTTTGCGGATTACCCGCGCATTCACTGCAATGCGCACATGGGTCCCCGGGAGATCAAGCGCTATTGCATGCTGAACGAAGAATGCCGTCAGCTTCTGAAGATCGCGCTGATGCGGCTGGGCCTGAGCGCCCGGGCTTATACCCGGATTCTGAAGGTCGCGCGCACGATTGCGGACCTGGACGATGCGGTGAATATTACGGCCGCTCACCTCAGCGAAGCCATTCATTACCGCAATCTGGACCGGCGGCGGGACCTGCTTTAAACTCCTGCGTGAATTATCGATCGGTATTAAGGCTCTTGATCTGGGGTGTTGTTGTTCCCCTTCTGTTTTCCGGGAGTAAATTTGCTGCTTATTCCGCTGCCAATCCCCCATTTTAAGCGGCAACAAAGGCAACCTTATTATCGTATTGAAAATCGGCAAAGCGCACTCATCCGGAAGTCCGGAAGCTCAAATTCAGGACAGTTGTTCCGCAGAATCGTTCCTCAGGAGCCGATTTCTTTGAACCAGGTAAATTCGTATGAATTCCCAAGCAGGTCGGTACAGCATGTCGAGACCCGTAAAAGGCCGCTGATGTCACGGGGCGGTGAAACGGAGATCTCGTAAAAATCGATATCCCGCATCGATTCATCAAAAAGATTTCCGATCGTGAACATGCGTCCGCCTTCTTCCTGATCACCATTGCTGCCGTCAAATTGCAGTGAAAGATCATTGAATAAGAGCCCGGGGTCCGCCTCCGTGCCGTCCGGAAAGCGGTAAGTCAGGCTAACGGAACTTAAATTTCCCTCATTGTTCGTATGAATGGTCGGTACGGGTATGATCAGGTAGGGCAGCACACCTTCATTGGAATATTCAAGACTGCGGCCGGGCTGATTCCCGACGCTCAGCAGGTATGTTCCCATTTTGAACGGAGCAGGAGAGCTGGTGCCGGCAAACATATGGGTATCATTGGGGATCTCAATTTTGAAACATGCGATAAAATCACCGCCGTCCAGATAAAGCTGATGCCAGGTTGTTATTTGTGCATAGGGGTCTTCCCGGGGTCCGCTGAGCAGGATATCTTCCTGTTCCGGGCTGATATTCCTCCCGCCTTCGGCACGCAGCGAATATCGGAGGTCAGCAGCGGTATTGTTAAAAACAAGGGCTGACCGAAGGTCCGTTCCGTAAAACCCGCTCCGCAAAAAGAACTGGCCGGATAAAAGAATATGCTTCTCGCTGAGAATATCCGGGATGCTGTCGTGATCGCTGTCGATGTTCGCGGCGATCGATGCATAATAGCGACCCAGTTGCTGAAGAAATGCAGTCTCTTTGTTACCCAGAATGATCTCGTTCCCGAAGGGATCATGTGCGGGAATGACGGCATACTCATTCAGGCTCAGGTCCCCAAGGTCGATCTGAGTGTTTATTCCGTCCGAAAGTCCCACCAGGGGGAGCACATTCAGGCCGCCGCAGAACAGATTGCCGATATAGTTGTAAGCGCTGTCCAGAAAGGCCAGCACCACGGCGCCGCCGGCAGGTGTGGAAATACTGAAGCTCCCGTTTTGAATATTGCCGAGCGTATATTCGTTTCCACCGAACAGCAGTACGTGTTTCGCGGTTTCAAGGCCTTCAGGGGCTTCCGCATGCAAGCTTGTTTTTGCCGTGGGCGCAGGGGGAATATTGCCGTGTATCCGGACACTCCCTCCGATAATGGGCCCAAACAGATCACATCGCGTCAACATTATTGACATTGACAAAAGGAAGATCATAAAAATATATTTCTTTTTCATCTTTCGCCGCCTTTCCGTGAACGGGAATGCCGCCGTTCCGCTAACTGCTGAAAAACGTTGATGTAACTAAACGCTCTCGGGTATTTGCCGCCTTGGTTTCGCTGGATGAAACAATGTAGCATATACCCGGATTATAGTCAACAGAATTCTTGCGGCCGCCGGCGCAGATAGCATCCCGCTTTTTTCACACTGAATCGTGCGCAACGTCACAATCTGTGTGCACCCGTTTGTTCAAGCTGTCCCGTTTTGTTATTTTTGGCAAAAGAGCGGGGGTTCATGTCCGGATCGAGAAAGATTTTCTTATGCGTCTGTCTGCTTCCTGTTTGCCATGCGGCGCTATGGCATATCGACGATTTGCTTGAACTTTCGCAAGCCGCTTTTTTGGCTGATAAAGGTTCCGCTCTGCAGTATGCGGTCGATCCCTCCGCCTTCCCGGATAGCTTTGCGCTCTGTTGCACCGTCTCCCCCGCTTACAGCGCTTTTGCGGTTCGGGAAGGCCTTCTTTGTCTGGCCTTTCCGCGGCTTTCTTTTACACTTAACGCACAGTACCATCCGCTGATCGGAAATTATCGTGTAACGGGTGCTTTTCCCCTCCTGCGCGAATCGCAGATCCAGGCCGGACTGCAGATCCATTACGCCCTTTCGCAAATTCCGGGTTATGATACCCGGCACAGCGTCTCCTGTTCTGGCGGACTGCAGATCATTCCGCATTCGGACTGGCGAATCTTTCTGTTCAACCGGCATTTTATGGATCTTTCCACGGAAGATCAGCCGCCTTTCCTTGAACCGCTGCTGCATGCGGGACTTTCCTATAGTCCGGGCTGTGTCTTTCAGTTCAACGGCGGACTGCGAAAACGCGCGGACTACGGATGGCAGATATACGGCGGGCTGTCCTGCATGCCCTTTTCCGTACTACAGCTAGGATTGCAATATGACTATCCCCAGTCCTCGCTGCGCGTGATCCTGAGCCTTCAGGTCCGCCGCTGGGAAGTTTGCGGATTTCTGCACATGCACCCTTTGCTCGGAGTATCCTATATGAGCGGACTGGCCTATGCGTTTTAAACAAGCATTACTCTGCTTGTCAGTTTGTACCGCACTGGCGCTTGCCGGCCTTCCCGAAGATTCCCTGAGCTTTCCCGAATTACTGTCTCCGCATTATTTCGAAGAACTTGAAGGAACTGCCCGTTTTATTTTACAGTTCCGCCTGCGAAACGATTATGCCTGTAAAAGTATTTGCCATATCGATCACGGGCCTTTTTCGTTTTATCTGCGAAGCAGCGAAGAACAAGGCACCCTGCGAACAAGCGCGGGGCTTTCCTTTGCTTCGAAACACTGGCAGGCGGGCATCGGACGTGGACGGCCGCACATCGCAAGGGGGCGCATTCTGGGCAATACCATGATGGGCTTTAGCGCGGATCCCCGGAACAATTACCGTATCGGGCGTGGAAATATCCGCATTCGAAATTACGATTACTATCCCTCCCTGATCTACCTTGGCGGTGAATACGGCGGCGTCTCGCTGACGGCGATGCTGATGAGCGCCGTGCCTGTTATAATAAGCCGGCTGGAGCGCAAAACCTTCTCGACAGGTCTCGAGTTATTCCTGACGCAGCCGGCTATTCTGGAGACCTGGACAGAATACCGTGCCGCTTTCTGGAGGGGAAGTGCAGACCTTTCCCTAACGGAGAAAGGATTAAATCATATCGGTACCGACCTGTTTATTCCACGGGGCCGGCTAAGCTTCCATGCGGGCGGACTCTATACCGCCCCTTCTTTTCGCGGTTTTATGACCGATGCTGCCTGGGGAACGCTGCAACCCGCAAGTCGCGGGCTTTGCGGCGGGATCGCATTCTCAGCCGGAGCATGGAAAATCAAGGGAAGCGGGTTTCGCGTTGAACATTCCCGGGAACTAAATCAGCGGTTTTATCTGGACCTGCAATACCGTCAGAAATCCATGGAGGCCGGACTGGGCCTGCAAGTAAAATACGGGGAGCACATCGCCGATGCGGAAAATTTTCCCTTTTCCCGCTGCCGCGCATACCGGGGTGATATTATTTTTAAGGCACGTCTGAAATTTACCGTCAATCCTGCACTGCAGCTCGATTTTCAAATCCTGACGGATTGCAAAACCTTGCGCGCGGGAGCGGGGTTCCTGCGCCTGAGCTACCGCAAAAAGGGGCATCTTTTGCGTCTGCAGTTAACGCAGGGAGCCAGCGCGGAAACCATTTTATATCTCCTGCGCCCTCTGGACGGCAGCAGCTATGCCATTCAGCGCATGCCGGCAGTGGAAACGATCTATATCGACCTGGTCTGTGTCCGCGAATGGGGACCTTTGCGCTGCAGTATTCTGATCAATTCCTCCGGATTGTTGTTCAAGCTGGCAATGCAGACCTGAATTTATCCTGGGCGGGAAGGTTTTTTCTGTAACAATTCCCGTTCAGCGGCAATAAATACATGCAGGTCTGGTGTAAATCCTTTTGTATCAAATGAAATTGGGATTAAATTACTGCCATGAGTGAAAATGCAAATAAAGCCGTGATTCTGTGGGTTGATGACGAAATCCATCTTCTGCGTCCGCATATTTTATTTCTCGAAGAAAGAGGCTACGAGGTTAAAACCGCCACCAATGGCGTGGATGCGCTCGAGATCATTCGGCATGAATATGTCAGCGCCGCCCTGCTTGACGAGATGATGGACGGTCTTGACGGTCTGGCGGTGTTGGAGCAGATCCGGCACCTGCGTCCCGGAATGCCGGTGGTCATGATCACCAAGAACGAAGAAGAATCGCTCATGGAAGACGCTATCGGCAAGGAGATCTCCGACTATCTGACCAAGCCCATTAATCCCTCTCAGGTCCTGATGAGCCTTAAAAAGATCCTTGACCGTGCGGATATCGCCCGCGAGGCACGCGCACGGGAATTTATGAGTTTTTATCAGCAAAGCAGCGAAGCACTGTTCGGCGGCATTACATCGTTGCAGGAATGGGCCCGTCTTCATGAACGGCTCGCTTTTTGGCAGATTGAATTCGCAAAGAATATTCAGTACGATCTGGAACATTTTCTGGAAGAACTGACCGTCACGGCGAACCGGGAATTCGATCGGCTGGTCGCGGATAAATATGTGGCCTGGGTGCGGCATGAAGCCCCGGATATCCCGATGTCCCCGCAATTGATGGATACCTTTGTAGCACCTTTGTTAAAAGAAAACAAAAAGACCTTTTTCATCGTGGTGGATTGCATGCGTTTTGACCACTGGCTGGCCGTGACGCCCTTGTTTTATGATCAGTTCGACATCCGCCTGGCATCCCATTTGAGTATTCTTCCGACTGCAACCCCCTACAGCCGCAATGCAATTTTTGCCGGCATGTTCCCCGATGCAATCAATGTAAAGTATCCCGACATTTATGCCAATCCCGACAGCGAAGAAAGTATGAACCGTTACGAGGAACAGCTTCTGGCGGATTATTTGAAAAAATCCGGGCTCTTCCTCCGGAACGGCCATTCCTTTCATAAGGTCAGCGATTCGAAATACGGCGACAATCTGGCTAATCGTTTTTCGGATATCCGCAACAACGATCTCATTGTGCTGGTGGCAAACTTTGTCGATATTCTTGCCCACAAACGTTCTGTTTCGGAAGTTCTGCTTGAGATCGTTCCAGACGAAGCGGGTTATCGCAATGTCGTTCGCAACTGGGTGGAAGGCTCCTATCTGCGGCGCATGATCGAAATGGCGGGCGAGGCCGGCTTTCATGTTGTGATCAGCTCCGACCACGGCAGCCTGCGTGTGAACCGCGGGTCCCTTGTCAAGGCGGATCGTGATTCCACCGACAGCCTTCGCTATAAAACCGGCAGGAACCTGGTGGTCTCGGGAAAATCCGCACTGTATATTAAAGACTCCGCACAGTTCCGCCTGCCGCAAACCACCCTGGCCGCCACCTACATTTTTGCACGTGACGATTATTATTTTCTGTATCCGAACAATGCGAAAAAATACGAAAAAATCTATCCCGGCACCTTCCAGCACGGCGGTGTTTCCCGTGATGAGATGATCTTGCCGGTTGCGGTTCTGAGGCCGAAGCGATGAAGCCGTTCCGCTATCGCTTACGTACCCGTTCTCCCCGGGAAACCGTTGCACTGGGAGAGCGCCTTGCCGCGCAGCTGGAGCCGGACCGGGTGCTGGCGCTCTACGGCGATCTTGCAGCGGGAAAAACAACGTTAAGCAAAGGGATCTGCAGCTATCTGAACGCAGACCAACCGGCAACCTCCCCAACCTTTACTCTGATCAACGAATACCGCGGCGACCTGCCGGTCTTTCATTTCGACTGTTATCGCATCAAGCATCCGGACGAGATCCTTTTGCTGGGATTTGAGGAATATCTTGAAGCCCGCGGCATCGTTCTGATCGAATGGCCGGAGCGGATAGCGCAACATCTGCCTGCCGACAGTATCGATATTTTCATGCGGGTCGTGAATGAACATACGCGGGATATCGAGATCTTGTCCCCCGTTGAACTGGAGCTTCTATGATCCTGGCCATTGAAACCTCTTCGAAAGTCTGCGGCATTTCCCTGCACGATGACACCGGCTGCGTGGCGGAACGCTATCTTGAAGAAGAACGCGTGCATGCCGAAAAGCTGGTTACGCTCACTGCAGAGATCCTCGAAGAAAACAGCATCCGCATCCCTGCGCTGGAAACCGTGGTGGTTTCCGCCGGCCCCGGCTCTTTTACCGGCCTGCGCATCGGAATGAGCTTTGCCAAGGGACTCGTGTATCCGCATCGCATTCCGCTGGCGGCTGTAAACAGCATGCATGCTTACATTGCGGGCTGCCGCGATCTGATCGATCCGGACGAACACCCCCTTTGGCTTCTCCGTTCGCATCGCGATTATGTCTATTCCGCCGGTTACGCTTCGGAATTTCCACAGCTTGATATTCACTACTGCAAAACCGGTGACATTGCTTCCCGTTATCCGCAATGCCGGCATATCATCAGCAATACTGCCTTGTCGGATCTTGGACCGGAATTCCGTATAACGCGGCGTTCGCTTCTGCCTTCGTTGATCGGCAATTATTATCAGGCGTATTTTCCCGGCTCTGCCGGAACGGATTATGACAGCCTGGTCCTGGAATACGGAATGGCCTACAAACCGAAGGAATGGGAGAACGGGACATTGCGATGATCCGTATACGCACGATGCTTCCCAAAGATATCCCGACCGTCATCGAGATCGAAAAAGCCGCCTTCAGCGATCCTTGGAACGAACTGGACTTTTATGCCGAACTCCTGTATCCGGATGTTCGAAGCTGGGTTGCGATAGAAAAACGAAGGGTCTGTGCCTACCTGATCTTTCAAATTGGGGAAGCGGATCTGCACATTCACAACATTGCGGTTATTGAAGTGCGGCGGCGGCATGGAATAGGTGGAAAGCTTTTTGATAAAATGCTGCGCTATGCCCGGCGTTATGCCGCATCTGCACTTACCCTTGAAGTCAGCGAAAATAATACGGCCGCAGCTATTTTTTATGCAAAGCAGGGATTTGAAATTTGCGGCCGCGAAGAGGGATATTATAGCGGTGAAACTTCGGCCGCACTGCACTTGATAAGAAAACTGGAGAAATATTGAATATTTTACTGGTAAACGACGACGGCATTGCCGCACCCGGAATAGCGGCCCTCTATTCGGCGCTGTGCGACTTTGCCGCCGTTCATGTAATTGCCCCGGACGGCGAACGTTCGGCGGTCAGCCACGGCATTACGCTCGACAAACCCATTTCTGTCCGGAAATATCTGCGCGACGGCTTATTTGAAGGCATTGCGGTGAGCGGTTCGCCGGCGGATTGTGTGAAACTTGCGCTGAACGAATTGCTGGATCGACGGCCGGACCTAGTGCTTTCGGGCATTAATCTTGGCTGCAACTCGGGTTTGAACGTGATCTACTCCGGAACCGTGGGCGGAGCTGCAGAAGCCGTTTTTAACGGTATTCCGGGAATTGCGATCAGCTTGACAACCTATCAGGATCCAAACTGGGAACCCGCGCAGGCATTTGCTCGTAAACTGGTACAGCGCATAGCAGAACGGGGAATTCCCGCCGGTGTGCTGCTGAATGTGAATGTTCCCAATGTGCGGGAGAGTGCCGAAATTGCCGGTATCCGCATTACCGAACAGGGCATGGCGCAATGGCAGGAGGCTTTTTATAAACGCACGGATCCCAAAGGCCGCACTTATTACTGGATGTCCGGATCAAAAAAAGAAACGCCGGGAAATGAAACAATCGATGATACTGCCATAAAAAATAACTATATTTCCGTGACACCGCTGCAGTTTAATTTAACGGCATATGCGGAGATGAAGAAAATTCAAATGCTGGAGCTGGAATATTAACGCTATTACCGGGACATTGCGGAAACTCGGGCTGCTTTTGCTGCTGACGGGAATCCTGCTGCAGGCTGCCGATCGTGCCGCGGTGGATCAGGGTATCCGGCACTTCAAGCGCGGCGCTTACGACAGATCCCTGCAGGTCTTCCGGGATATTTACGATTCTGAATCGCCCGAGACCAATGTTTTTGCGGCAATATCGCTTTTCATGATCATCCGCTCCGAAAACGAGCTTGGAAATAATCAGCGCGTTGTCAGTGAAAGCCGGCGCTTTGAAAAGCAATTTCCTTCCAGCCGCTATCTGCCGGATGTGCGCTTTGAACGGGCAAAGGCGCTGACCCGGGAACAGCAGTACCTTCCCGCCCTGCTCTCTGCAATCTCCGTCCTGTCTTCTGTGGCCGATGAAGCCCTGAAAAATGATGTTCGTTCTTTCTGTAACGATCTTTCGCGCTATTATATGAATGCCGGTGAGCTTGCCATGATCGAGGCGCTGGTCCCCGCCGGCGAAGCCATGGAATGGTTTACATTGCTGCGCGCCGAACAGGCCCTGATGCAGGATGATCCCCGGGGGGCAGAGACCATACTACAATCGCTGGAGGCACTTCCGCCCGCATCGCCGGGAGGGCTGAAGCTGCAGGAATTGGAAAAAGCCCTGGTAAAAATCAGCAGCGACGAAACCGGGGGACCCGAGATCAATATTGCGGTCGCGCTGCCGCTGAGCGGGCGTTTTTCCGATACGGGGAATGAGCTTCTGGACGGGATCAAGCTGGCATATGAGATGCACCGAAAAAACAGCAAGAAACGTTATAACATGATCATTGTCGATACGGAAAGCGATGTCCGGCGCGCACTGGTTAATCTGAGGGAGTTGCTTGCCATTCAGCGGATCTCCGCCGTTTTAGGCCCACTGAACAGCGATGTTGCCGTTTCAATGGCGCCGATCTGCGAATATGCGGGTGTTCCCCTTATCACGCCGGCCGCTACCGCTGACGATCTGACCCGCATGGGCAATTCGATCTTTCAGCTGAATCCCGAACAAAAACAGCGGGCGGAGAGCCTGGCTGATTACAGCACCGACTCGCTCAAATACCGGCGTTTTGCAATTGTGGCACCGGCGGATGATTACGGAATGGAAATTTCAGGCGCTTTTTCGCAAAGGGTGGAACGCAACGGCGGACAGATCGTTCAGCAGGTTTGGTACAACGGCACTCCCACGGATATCAATGACAAACTGGCTGCGCTGAAAAATGAAGCCGAATACCTTCCTGCATATTTTTCCTATCTTAACGGTTTCTATAAGGCCCGGGCAGCCGGATTTTTCAATCCGCAGGATGAAAGCGCAATCGACAGCGCCTATACCAGTGCCTTGGACAGCATCTTTACGGACACGGTCTCCTATTCGGATGTAACAACCGACTCCGTTTATGCCATCCACGAAGAACGGGCGGACGAACCCGACACCACCTTTTTACTGGAAACCCTGTGGCCCGACGATCCCGGCATCTATGGCGTGATCCTGCGAAGCCGAGAAGAAAACGCACAAGAAAATCCCGATTCTCTGATCCGGGTCTTTATCCGCCATTCGGCGCACTGGCTGTCCCCTGAAATCACGCTTGAGGAAAAATACCGCACCCTGATCAGCGACAGCATCTGTATTCTGCTGGATGCCGTTGAGCGCGACACCCTGCCCTCCTGGATTTGGGAGGCGCTTGAAGAATACCGGCCCGTTCCGATCCCCGAATCTTTTCTGGGCCAGTACTCCTTTGCTCCGCTCAGGGAGGACATTCCCCTGAACGTGCCCTACATCGATCTGAAATTCGTGGATTCGCTAAAAATCGAGCTGACCAATATGGATTCCATATCTGCGCTTTGGCTGCTGGCAAAAACAGACACCGTCCTCTTTCCTTATCTGTTCCCTTTTGAAAAATACGGGATCGATGCGGTGTATATGCCCATCCCGCAAAATCATATCCAGTACCTTGCGCCGCAATGGGCAAAAAACCGTTTTAAAACCCAGCTGCTCGGCGATGGCAACTGGTATAACACCAGTCTGTTGGAACGCTATAAATCCAATATCGACAGCATGATCATCGCCAGTGACTATTACTGGGATTCCCGGGATCTTCAGCTGCGCCGTTTTGCCAAGAACTTTACGGACAAGACCGGCCTTCAGCCAAACCGTATCCATATATACGGTTATGAAAGCATGGATCTGCTGATGACCCTGATCGAAAAAGGAAGCCCGGCGGCCAAAGACATTCAGGATCAGTTATTGAATCTTGAAGATCAGCATGGCATTATTCGAAAAATTACCTTTAAACCCGAAAAACCCCGCAGCAGCTCCGGCGTACGGCTTATCCGTTTTTACAAAGGCAAAATCAGTTTAATTCAATAATGGATTATCGGCTTCGAGTTTCTCCAGAAGCGCCAAATCGCCCTCCAGCAGGTCGTAATTGCGGATCTGTTCAAGGCGCAGCCAGGCGATTTTGCTGAACTGGAGATTCTGTACCGTATTCTCGTATTCCAGGACGCGGTAAAAGAGCAGTTCAAACGGTTCCTCTCCGGCATATTGATAAGGGTAGCTCAGAAAAGGTTCTCTGCGGGTGACACGAATTCCAAGTTCTTCCTGTAACTCGCGGTCAAGGGCATCGGAAGGAAGCTCGCCGCGTTCCACCTTTCCGCCGGGAAATTCCCACTTTAAGGGAAAGCGTGCTGAACGCGCATGCCGGCGACAGATCAGATAATAGTCGCCGATCCCGATGATTCCCGCAACCACCTGCAACATCAGAAATCCTTTTTATTTTTACCCGTCTGTATTTTACGGATATTTTCCCGGTGAGTAAACAGAATATAGAAGGGAATTGCAATACTGAAATACAACATTTGCGGCGGAATGCTGAAATCCGTAAAAAAATGGAATGCCAGATTTGAGAGGGGAAAGAAAAACGCGGCGCACATGGAGGCAACGCCGGATTGCCGCGATATCAGCAGTGTGATGATAAAAGCCGCCATGCATATCAGCCCGATCTGCCAGCTGAACGCGAAAATAATTCCCACGCTTGTTGCCACGGCCTTACCTCCCCGGAAGCCGATATAGACCGGAAAGGTGTGACCGATTAGCGCTATTGCACCAAGGAGCACCTGCGCGGTTTCAAGAGCAAAGGGCGGTGTAATCAGTTGCGGGATCCAGTAAATGACGACAAATCCTTTTAAAGAGTCAAAAAGGAAGGTGATCAGTCCGGCCGGCCAGCCCAGATTCCGGATCACATTGGTGGTTCCGACGTTCCCGCTTCCATAATCGCGGATATCATATTCCCGCCCTTTCAGGATCTTTCCCATAATCCAGGCCGTGGGAACGGAACCGATAAAATATGCTGCAATCATAACGGTAATGCTTAACAAATTCATGCTGCACTCCTGTGTTTATTGCGTTTCCGGCTTAACCCCCGTCATTGCCGGAACCTAAAAAAATATAGTGCCGGAAAGATAATTAAACAATGCTTTTTATCAACCAAAATACTTCTTTAGCTGCTCGCAGGCCTGCCGGTATCCCTCCTCGATGGCCATTTCGTGCCGTTTGAAATCCCAGATCTTCATCTTGTCGGCAATGTCGATATAAAGGGCAAGGTCCGGAGGATTGAGTTTAATGCTTTTAAAGGTTGATTCCGTAGAACTGATTGCCATGGCGCGCGAAAGGATCCTTGTCAGTCCCGGCGTCGCGTTTTTTTCACCTTCCTCCTTTTCCGTATCGGGAAGGATATCCAGCCGCTCAGGGAAGTCTTTGTTAAGAGAAGTCTTGAGCAGCCCGACAGCGATTCGCAGGGAAAGCCGGTGCATTTCAAGCGCCCGCAGGGGCACGGAATCCCGGGTTCCGCCATCGACCAGGAGCAATCCGTTTGCGGCAAAAGGCCGAAATATGCCCGGCACGGAAACACTTGCGCGTATGGCGTCGGCAATGCGCCCGCGGTAGATGTAATAATTGCGCCCGCTGTTCAGGTCGACAGCTGCGGCGTAAAAGGGGATCTCACAGTCCTCAATGCGTTTATCTCCCAAAATTTCCAGTAAAAGGTGATGAATATGCTTGGCGCTTACCAGCCCGCTGCGCAGGGACATCTTAAAATGATCGAACATATTATCCCCCAGTTCCTGGGAAAGTTCGATGATCGTTTCCACGGACATCCCGGATGCATAAAGACCGCCCACCAGTGCTCCCGCGCTGTTCCCGCTGATAACCGCGGGGTGAATGCCGAATTCCTCCAGCGCTTTCAAAACACCGACATGCGCAAGACCCAGCGCACCGCCACCGCCCAGCGCCAGTCCAATTCTGCCGCGTTTCATTCGATGGATCCCTTGCTGCAGGTTCATGGAATAATCCCCTTTCTCGGCTTCGTTCTCCTCGAATAAATGACGAGAAAATAAAAGATGTTTCATAAAAAAAGGCAGGAAAACCTGCCTTTGAGATTTTAGCCTTCCAGTTTTTTCTTTTTATCCAGCAGCGGCGGAATACTGAGAAAAAGGATCGATACGATTATGATCCCCGCGCCAATCAGCTGGCTGGTCGCGGGCAGGTGTTGTCCCGGGAACAGCGCCAGCAAAAAGGAAGCAATTACACCAGCCAGAATACTGGAAGAACGGTTGACCGGAATACAATAGGTGTTCTCGTTCTTATCCAGAAAGACCAGCGTGCCGAAAAATCCGGTTCCCTGTGACATGACGCCGATCAGGATCAGAGCCCAAAGATAGGGCTGATTCCAGTGCATGGTCCAGCCTATGCGGATCTCGTCGCCGACATTGCCTTTGAACAGGGCAAAAATGGCCAGGATGATCACCAGGGTTGGTGTGGAAACCATGGTTTCTTCAACAAAATACCGAAGATTGACCTCTTTGCTGTCAGACTTTGCGTTTCGGCTCATGAACTGGAAGCGCATGAAATAGCTGAACAGATAAATCAAAATCACCAGTCCGGCCATAAGCGGAATATTGAAATTGTTGGCGTCAAAAATGTTGATCAGAAGCGCCAGCATGGCGCCTACCAGGCCGGCCCAGGAAAACCAGCGGACCTTGCGTTTGGTAATCGCATCCACAATGGGTCCGATGACCAGCACGCCGCCCCGCATCAGCAGCATGGCCATGACGATGCTCAATCCTTCAAAGGTATAAGCCAGGGTGGTGGTACCGATGATCAACGATGTGAAAATACCCGACATGATGGTCCATTTGGTGGGATGTGGAACGCTGAACCCGAAAACATTGCTGTGTTTGGCGTATTTCCACCATCCAAGAATGCTGATCAGGATGATCATTGTCGCCAGTGTTGCCATGGCGGTTACAGGCAGAATGCTGAAACCGTCCATGCCCTTGCCATCCAGCGAGGGAAGCAGTCCCTTGCTCATGATCTTGGTCATCAGACTGTAGGGAATATATGCGGCAAAATAGCCGAAGGCGAAGCCCCAAATGCTGTAATCGGCAAGAAATTGTTTGAATGTTCGTTTTTTCAAAATTACCTCTTTTTTTTATTTCGCTTTTTTCCGGATCTGCCAAAGCTTGCCGAAACAGGTGTCCAGAGCGGGTCCGAGTTTGGCAAAATCATTGGTGATTTCCGGCATATTGTGCAGTACCGTATAGGGGATTTTGTGCCCGTCGAAAAGGATGAATTCCGGGTCCTCGCCGCGGAACGTTTCCCAGTCGATCTCTTTGTACATCCGTTCAAGTTTGTGATCCGGCAAACCGTGTTCCAGAATGGAATCCGGACGTTTGGGATTGTAACGGCGGCGGTTCTTGCGCAGAGATTCCTCATAGGGCACGTCAATGTACAGCACACAGGCTTTTTTCAGAATATCTTCGGACAAATGGCGGAAAGATGAGGCATAGCCCCCATGCTCGGCGCCGCGGCTGAATTCAAGGATGGTGGTGGTGTTCTCCGCATAACCTTCATCGCGCAGCTTTTTCTGGTATTCCATAGAAATGCGCTCGATCAGCAGATCCCATTGATACTGATAGAGAAAATATCCTTCCCTGTCCGTATGAATGCGCGGTTTGTTGAGGATCTTTTCCAAAATCGCATCCTCTTCAAACCAGGTCCACAACATCGGAAAATCATCGATCTCCTCAAAATGATTGATGTGAAAACGCTGCAGGCGCTCTTTGACCGGTGTTTTTTTTAAATAATCGATGACCTCCGATTTTCCTGCAGCGGGGCGTCCCATGAGAATAATGATCTCAAAATGTTCTTTCATACACGTCTCCTTGATTGCATTTATTTCATTGCTTAAAATAACATTTTTACGGGAAAATGAAAACACAAAATTCGGTTTCGCAGCCGAATAAACCGATCCTGAAACTGCAGAATCCGCAACTTCCCGGGCAAGCGCCCGGCCAGGCCCGAACAAAGGGGTTGCTTTTATTTGCCGAAAACCCTAACTTTGGAGTTTAGAAGGATTCATCTTCATGAAAAAAAGTATTTTGGTCACAGGGGGCGCGGGATACATCGGAAGCCATACCTGCCTTGCCCTGCTTGAAGCCGGATATCCGGTCATCGTGGTTGATAATCTCTGTAACAGTAAGCGCGAGGCACTGAACCGCGTTGAGATTCTGACCGGGAAAAAAGTGCTTTTCTATCAGACCGACATCTGCGACCGGAAAGCCTTGCTGAAGATCTTTGGCGGACACGATATTTCCGCTGTGATCCATTTTGCGGGTTATAAGGCGGTCGGCGAATCCGTTGAAAAACCGCTGGATTATTATCACAATAATGTCTACGGAAGCATCGTCCTGGCTGAGGTGATGCGGGAAGCTGCGGTTAGGACCCTGGTGTTCAGCTCCTCCGCGACCGTATACGGCATGACGAACAGAGTGCCCTTTACCGAGGATGCACCGACTTCTGCAACCAATCCCTACGGCCATACAAAATTGTTTATCGAGCAAATTTTGCGTGATCTCTGCCTTGCAGATTCCTCCTGGCAGGTAACCCTGCTGCGTTATTTCAATCCTGCGGGAGCCCATCCCAGCGGCCGGATCGGAGAAGATCCCCGCGGGATTCCCAACAATCTGATGCCCTATGTTTCCCAGGTGGCGGTAGGTCGCCTGAACGAACTCCGCGTTTTTGGAAACGATTATCCGACAAGGGACGGCACCGGCGTACGTGATTATATCCATGTCATGGATTTGGCCGAGGGTCATGTGCGGGCGCTGGAAGCCGCCGTTCAGCAAAAAGGCACCGCGATCTATAATTTGGGAACCGGACGCGGATACAGCGTGCTGGAGCTGATCCGTGCATTTGAAAAGGTCAATGGGATCAAGATCCCCTATACCATTGTCGGGCACCGCCCCGGAGATATTGCCGCCTCCTATGCGGATGTGCATAAGGCGGAAAAACAGCTCGGCTGGAAAGCCTTCCGGACGCTTGAGGATATGGCCCGGGATGCCTGGAACTGGCAGAAAAACAATCCGGAGGGATATGCGTAAATTTACCGTCATCGCACACCGCGGCGTTTCCGGATACGCCCCGGAAAACACCCTTGCCGCCTTCCGTAAAGCCTTGGATCTGAAAGTCGACGCCGTTGAATGCGATGTTCAGCTCTGCCGCAGCCGCGAGGTCCTGGTTTTTCATGACCGCCGTTTGAAACGCATTACCGGTCAGAACGGAATACTCCGCAGAAAAAAACTCGCGGAACTGCGCAAACTGGATGCCGGAAACGGCGAAGTAATCCCTACTTTGAAAGAGGTCCTGGATCTGCTTGACGCACGCTGTGCCGTCAACATTGAGCTGAAAGGACGAAAGATGGCGCTGCCGGTTGCTTCGATCCTCCGCAACAGTATCCGTACCGGCAGCTGGAAGCTGGAGGATTTTTTTGTGTCCGCATTCCGTTTTCGCGAACTGCGGCGCTTTCACGAGATCATGCCTGAAATACCCATTGCTCTGCTATTTGCAAAAAAACCACGGGGAATGAAACGGAAGATACGGCTGCTTAAACCCTTTGCCGCAAACCTCAGCGCGGAACATATCCGTCCCGAATGGGTAAAGCGCGTTCACAAGGGGGGATTAAAGGTCTACGTATGGACGGTAGACAACGCACCGGAGGCAGCCCGTTTGCGTGCAATGGGCGTAGACGGTTTTTTCAGCAATTATCCGGACAAGCTGATCAAATAGTGCCTTTCAGGCGCCGGCAAAGCGTTTGATGTATTGGCGGACCTCATTCCTCAGACCGGAATAATCAAAGCCTTGTTCCAGCACCACCGAAATACAGATACGCAGCTGTTCCTCAAGCGGTGAACGCCGGTTAATGACAACGACCGGATTTTCATTGATAATACAAAAACCTCCCGTAAAAGCACCGGTTCCGTAAATAATATCAATATTCTGTTTTTCAAGAAAAGCGCCGATGATTTCCAGAAGACGTTTCGGTTTCATAAGTTATAAAAGATCCTCTTCCCCGACAAGGGGCAACGAGTCAACCAGCTCTTTGATTTTTTCCGATTCGGAACGGGGAAGGATCAGCAGGACTCCCTCGTTTTCCACAATGACCAGGTTTTTGATACCGAGACCAAAGACCTTGAGTCCCTTGGTGTAGACATAATTTCCGCTGGAGTGTAACAGCAACCCTTTGGCACGGATCACATTCCGGTTTTTGTCCTTGTTCTCGATCTTGTAGATGGTGTCCCAGCTTCCCACATCACTCCAGTCAAAACTTGCCTTGATCACGTTGATGCGCGTAGATTGTTCCAGAATGCCGTAATCGATCGAAATTGGCTGAATGGTCTTCCAAAGGCGGGCTATATTACGTTTGTACGTGTCATTTCCGATGCTTTTCCCGATCTCGCTCAAGATATGCCCCGTGTCGGGCAAATAACGGTTGATCTTATCGATGATCAGCTGAGCCTGCCATACGAACATTCCGCTGTTCCAGAGAAATTCCCCCGATTTTAAAAACATTTTGGCCGTTTCCGGGTCCGGTTTTTCGGCAAAGGTCTTTACGCGGTAAATATTGTTTTCTCCGGGAAGCTCGTCTTTTTCGACCTGGATATAGCCATAACCGGTGGCGGGATAATCCGGCTGGATGCCAAAGGTGAACAGGGCGCGGTGCCGGCAGGCGGAATCGATCGCCGCACGCATGTCCGCCGAAAAATGTTTGGTATTCTGAATCAGGTGATCCGCCGGGAATACACCCATGACCGCCTGGGGATCACGGCGGAGCAGATGCATAGCAGCCAGACCGATCGCCGGCGCGGTGTTCCTGCCCGACGGCTCTATAATGAAATTTTCCGGGCGGAGCGAACTGTTCTGTGCCATGATCAGGTCCGCCTGTTCACGGTTGGTCATAATGTAAATATGGTCCAGCGGACTCAAACGGCTGAGGCGTTCAATAGTAAGATTTATCATGCTTTTACTGCCGACGATATCGAGCAGCTGCTTGGGATGTTTTTTCCGGCTCAGAGGCCAAAAACGCTTACCGACACCGCCTGCCAGTATGACACTGTAATAATGTTCCATTCATATACCTCGCTCTTGTATTTTCGACCTAATATAGACGTTTCAAAACGATTTTTCAACTTCGATTTCATAGGTGCCGCTTAATACCGTATCCCAGCGGCCACGCACGTCAATCCCGCTTTCAAGCGCCACGGGGATCTCCGGCCGCATAAAGGGACGGGGGCTGCCCGGATCAAGGCGCCCATTGCCGTTGCGGTCGGAATAAACAGACAAAAGGTAACTCCCGGGAAGCACATCCGAGAACATAAATGCACCATCATTGCAGCTTGTCTCATAGCGGCGGCTGGCATTTTCAAGCACCATCCGCCAAGGCTCCGCGCTGCCGGTTCCGATCTTGCCGGATACCGTGCCGCCATCTTCGCGCCCGGACAAGTTCATCGGTACCCGATACAGCGTATCCACGGCAAATTCCGGATAATCCGGCGGCAGAGGCATATCAATCCGGAAATGCCCCTGCCTGTTTTCCGTATGTTCCGGAATGCGGTAAATCCCGTGGACAAGCCGCACAAGCGTTAAGGGCAGTGTGTCCTTTACGGATTCAAATTTTCCCGCAAGCCGGGGGCTTTCCGGCGGCGGTGCAATTATAAGCAGCTTTTCGGACTGTTCAAAACGGTAGAGGGTATCTTCCGGCGCCTTTTGCGGGATCTTCAGGCTGCTGTCCCGCATCGAACACTGCAGATAATCTTTTAGTCCCCGAATATGTAAGAGCAGGGTGTCGCTTTCGGTTTTTCCGTGGTAAAGCGTGCAGGACTTATCCGCATAAATGACCGTATCAATTTCCGTTCCCGTGATCCGGAAGGCATCGGCCTTGCCGTGGGGATCGGGTTTTTTGCTGAACTCCAGTTTTGTGGCAGCGGAATGCAGGTTTTGTGCTTTCAGTAAACGGGGAGGAAGAAAGTTGTCGTGAACCGCCAGCAGCGAAAAGGAAGTACTTTCCAGCGTGTCCGGAAGGGCATAGGGATGCTGCGGGATCAGTCTTCCGTCGGACCGCGGCTGGTAGGTATTGCTTTTGTCCAGATCCACGTAACCTGCAATGTAAAATTTTTCCTGCGGTAAATAGCGGAAAGCAAAACTGCCGTTGGCAGCCGCCTGGGTATAGTATTCCGGATAGGCCAGTATGGAGTCCGGATGACTGTGCCGGCGGCTAATGTAAATACCGGCGACCAACCCTTCCTGTAAAGCGACGACTTTTCCCCGGATGCTGTTTTCCGGGATCTGCAACTCACGTGTAAAACTGATCTGGATCGGGGCGGGAATGGCATTGTTCCGGAGATCCGCAATGTTCTTTCCAAGGATCAGCGTATAAACCGTGTTTTTCTTCCAGGGTTCCAGCGGCTGGATTTGAATACTGCGTCCGCGGACACGGATTCGGGTTTCCGTGGCTCCCAGGGGGAACAGGGTGATGTTCTTTTCCGCAACCGAAGCATTCAGGGTTTCGGAAAATATAAATTCCAGGGTCTGAAGCGAGTCCACGCCCACTGTGCCGGAAACCGGGACCGCCAAAATGAGCCGAGGCGGCTCTTTATCCGGCGGACCGCCGCCGGGAAGGCCTTCGGATGCACAGCGGAAACAGAAACTCACACAGAGAAGAAGCGGTAAATAAAATCGTAAAAAACGGTCCATGTCCTAAAATACACAAATTTTTACGGAATGTTGCAGGAAAAACGTTTTCAGGACATATTGATAATTCTTGTAAACGCTCAATTATAAAATTTCTTGTTTATATTTAAAACACGTTGTAATATTATTTATCATCATTATTCAAAGGCAGGTTTGCGAAAATATGAATCATGCATTTATGTGTGGAATCCATTGAAAAATGAGGTGTAGTATGAGAAAAGTGCTGCATTATGCATTGACGGCCCTGGCCGTGATCGCGCTGATGACGGGCTGCGATGGCTGCGATCCGGATTCGGACGCAGTCTGGGAACTGCGCCTGGTTCCGCTCAGCCAGACGGAACTGGCCAAAGTGTACAGCGACGAGAACGGCGGCCGCTGGCTTCCGGCATCGGAAATACCGCAACTGGCGGCAAAACCCGCAACGGGTGCGGATATCGATTTTGGTGAGGTGCCGGCGACAAAAACCTTGCAATATGTGCTGATGAATGTCGGGAACCGGGACGTGTACGACGTAACCTTTTCTGCCGGTGACCTATTGATCTCCCCGGAATTCATCGGCGTGATCCCGGCTGCGGGAGAAGGTGGAGAGATCGTTGCACTGCCCATTGTCAGCTTCATCAAGGAACACGTGATACCGATCAGCGGCGTGGGAGCGCTCATGGAGATGAGCATCGGCAGTTTCACCGATGCGCTCTCGCTTTCCTACAACTATACCCTGGAAGATTCAGCCGGCGCTGAAAGCTTTGATGTGGTGGACGAATATTCGGTGGCAGGTGAAAAAATGGGGGCGGTCATTGATATCCTCGCTTCCGGTGAGAACATTCTGAATGCTGCTCTGAATACGCCTGAATTTTACGATCTGGCCATAATGGGGACCGTCTTATCGATTAACCTTTCTTCCTCAAAAATGGACACTATGGCCGTTCATAACAATGGGAATGTTCCTCTTCGCATGCGGGTTGTCAATCCCTACCGCTACGATGCCTTTGACGGCAGCACGATAATCGATACGATCATTCAACCGGGAGCGGAAGTTGATGTCAGCGGGTTTGTGCGTGGCGAAACGTTCTTTGACGATACCTATGATGAAACCAGAGGGAGCATTATTATGTTGGGCGCCGTCAGAAATCAGCCTTACATTTTCGAGACGATGAACGAACTTTGCATCGACGGGGAAATGCGCCTGTGGTTCTATGAATCGTCCGATTGAATAAGCAGTCTCGTTCTAAGTGTTTTATAGTAACCAAAAAACCGGGCAGAAATGTCCGGTTTTTATTTTGCTTTTTTTGATCAGCCCAGCATCGCCGGTGTCAGAATAAAAAAGGCCGTCAGCCATATCAGAAAAAAGAGCAGGGACGCCGTGCTGACGATCAGGGCTTTGCGGTTTTCCGGATGACTGCCTTCCGCTTTGCGGGCCCGGAGCGCAATTGAAAATCCCACAATGGAATAGGGCGGGAATACCAGTCCGGCCAGGGCCAGCTTTTTGGCCAGCCGCGACTCTTCCGCGGCGGCATGATCAATCTCGCTTTCTGTGACAAGATCCGCCCAGTCTGCGGAATACAGAACGCCTTTGACATTCAGCAGTCCGGCATTATACCATTTGATGCCTCTCTCTTTCAATTTTTTCCGGCGTTCGCGGTTCAGGAAATAATTGATCTCCCTGATCGCCCATTCCAGTGTTCCGGCAAAACGGATCTTTTCCCAAAGGTATAAGAGGATGGCATAAAGCCCGATCCCGATCAAGATCGTTAAGGCCGCATGACCCCAGAATCCGGAATAGCGCGCATAAGGCGTGCCGAGCACCCAGTCAAAGGCGATGAACATGGCAATAAAATAAAGGAACTGCATGGAATAGTTGGTAAAGGCCACAAATCCGAAACGGCGGACAAAGCGCGTACGTTTTCCGAAAGCATTTGCTTTGCCCCGCAATTCAACCAAACGGATCATGGACATGATCACCAGGATCCCGAAACCGTTCAGGATCATAAATTGGAAATACCAGCCGATAAACGGCGTTCCGAAGATCTCTTGCGTCCACCCGCGGTGATCCCAGATGTTCAGATACAGGTTCAACCCTGCGTCAAGTCCCTGTTTGTTGATAATCCACAGGATATTAAAGAGCAGCCCGGCAAGTCCGATCAGATACATAATAACGCCGCTGCGCAGGGTGGCGGAGACAAACGGCTTTGTTTTTCGCTCTTCCTTCGGCATGGTCAGGAACAACCCGAAGATCGTGCCCACAAAGGATGCTGCGAGGTAGGGGAAAAGCGGTTCGGGATGCCCGGCCAGCGCTTCGAGGAAAAAGACCAGAATAAAACGGCCCGGCGTATCTTCGCCGATCCGGGGGTAAGATGTAATAAAATCTCCGCTGCTGAAAGGAAAGCCCGGAATAAGGAGTCCGGCAAAAGCCCAGGCAAGGGGTGTAAGCATAAGTACCAGAACGGCAAGCTTGATATAACACAGGATCAATTTATTCTTATCGCGAAATTTTTCCCTTGCGCTGAGTACGCTGTGGATGATCCCGTTCACAATGATACACCAGGCAATGGTGTGGATCGTCTCGAAATGGTTGAAACGGAACAGCGCGTGATCCCATTCCCAGTGCACCGGTCCCAGGGCGGGATCCGAGGCGGCCATCAGGGAGCGGTGAACAAAAAGCCCCAGGTCGCCGTGGTAGCCGATCAGGCCTTCCACGAGCATGGCAAAGAAAAGCAGGATCAATCCGCCAGTGACCTGCCGGCCGGCGATCGCTTTTACACTTGCTCCGCTACGGAGTTCATTCTCCATGCTGATGGTATTCCCCATCGCGGACACCATCAGAAAGAACCCCGCCATTCCGCCGCCAAAAGGCAGAATGACCATCATGACAAATTCGATCAGACGAACCTTTGACATATCGGCCGTCATTGCGTCGACATTCAGGGTATGCATGATCATGTGCAGAACCAGCATCAGCAGGATCGCCAGCCCGCGCATAAAATCCACACTGGCAAAACGTTTCATATTCCCTTCCTTTTCCGATTATTCTACAAATTACATTAAGCGTTCACGAATTACATAGATTACACGAATTTTATTTTAGGGTTGAGAATCCGCGAGCTAAAATAAATTTTGGCGCTAATTCGTAAAAATTTGCGGACAGCTTATTCGTGAAATTTTTGAATGCTTTTTTCGGGTTGTTCATTCTTATACCAGATCGTAAAAACTCCCGTAATCCGGGTCAAAAAGCCGCTTATAAATTCTCGGCAGTGAAATATCCGTCTGCTCGGCAATATGGTCGCAGATCCTGCGGGCAATCGCAACGTAATCGTCCTCCGCGTTTTGACGGATCTTTTCGCGCAGCGCAGCCGGCAAAATGCTGGCATTCAAAGAGAAATCTTTAGGTCCGCCCTGCAGATAGGTCTCAAAAAGCCGCTTCAGGATATAACGGCCCTTGAATTCCAGCTGTTCGAGCTGGGGCGAGCGGAAGATGATATCCACAGCCAGGCGTTTATAAAGCGCATTTTCGCGCCGGACCTCTTCATCAACGACGATCTCGTAGCGGTAGCGGTTGCTCAGTGCGGCCAGCGGATGCTCGCGATCGCGGACCTGCAGGCCTTCAATGAATTTCCCGGCGCGGGAAGCCAGAAAGCGATCGAAATCCTCGCGGTGCCCCAGTTTTTTTAGGACCGTTTCAAGATCTTGCTGTTCGGCGGGGCCCAAAATTTGCGCAGCTGCCCATTTTTCTACATCGCGCCGCGTGATAAAACCCGCCAGATAGCCATTCGAAAGGTCATGCAGAGAATACGCCACATCGTCCGCCCAGTTCATGATCTGGCATTCCAGACTTCGGTCCCCGAATTGCCCTCTGCCGCCATTTACATAATCCAAGTAAATGCGCTGATTGTCGTAAAGGAACTTGCCTTTTTTGTTGCTGTCCGACCAGAGGATCTTGTATTTCAGAATACCGTCCAGAAAGGCACGGCTGGGTTTCATGCCGCTGTTGCCCTCCGGATCCTCATGCAGCTGTTCGCTGATGATCTTCAAGGTCTGGGCATTGCCCTCAAAACCGCCGGCATCTTTCATCAAATCGTTCAGCATGGCTTCGCCCGCATGTCCGTAAGGAGGATTGCCCAAATCATGGGCAAGGCAGATGCCTTCGACGAGATCGCTGTCGACCGCGGCGTAAGCGAACCGGGTTTTATTGATATAATTCACAATGGAACGGCCAATCTGCGCCACTTCCAATGAGTGCGTCAGGCGGGTGCGGTAAAAGTCGTGCGCACCGGATTTGAATACCTGGGTTTTATTCTGCAGACGACGGAAGGCCGCGCTGTAAAGAACACGGTCGCGATCTACCTGGAAAACACTGCGGTAAGGATCCGCATGCCGTTCTCCCAGCGTTTCGGTATCAAAACGATTGTAAAAATCGGACATTATTTACACGGAAACAACTTCGGCAATATCCGGGATCTCACTTTTCAGCACACGTTCAATACCGGCTTTCAGGGTCATGGTCGCCATAGGACAACCGTGGCAGCTGCCCTTCAGCTTGACTTCAACAACGTTGTCTTCCCGAACATTCACGAGTTCCACGTCGCCGCCGTCCATCTGCAGTGAAGGGCGGACCTTATTTAAAACTTCCTGGACTTTTGTTTTATCGAGCATGCTTGTTCCTTTCTTTGGTTTCGCTTTTTCAAGGATAAATTATAAGCATATTTAAACCTGAATCAAAGCAAATGTCAGCGGACAAGAACAATTGCGTATTTTCCACGAATTTTTACCAATAATCGGTCCACAGCCTGTCCCGATAGCTATCGGGGAATTTCACGAATTTTCACGAATTAAAAACACACGAATAATCTTTAAGGTTGTGGACTTGAGGTTGTCTGATGAAATTTATTTTAAACATTTTGTTTTTTTATGTATAAAAATGTTTTGACAAGCCCCAATATCTGAAAAACTATTTTATAATAGCGTCTGTATCCACAACCATAAAATATTTATAAGTCAATCCTTTCCTTTAACCATAAGTCCAGTAAAGACTCTTCTGGAACCGAAAGACTACGAAGTGCAGATATATGCAAACATGGATAATGAAAGGCCGGCTTTTTACGGTTTACGACCCACAGTGCATCTTTTCGGAATAAACCAGTAATTTAAAGTACATATTTACTTTAACAACAAGATCCACAGCCATAAAAAATAGTTCGTGAAAATTCGTGGACGGAGTATTCGTGAAATTTGCGGACTGTTTTCTTTGTGGAATTCGTGGCCGGTTACCTGCCGCTGTAGGCATCGATGATCTTTTTCACCAGCGGATGCCGGACCACATCGGCGGTATCCAGGGTGCAAATAGCGATGCCTTCGATGTCTTTAAGGATAGTAATAGCCGTACAGAGACCGGATCGCTGATTGTTGGGCAGATCGATCTGCGTGATATCGCCGGTAATGATGGCTTTGGAATTGACGCCGATCCGCGTCAGGAACATCTTCATCTGCAGATCGGTGGTATTCTGCGCCTCGTCCAGGATCAGATAGGCGTTGTCCAGCGTGCGGCCGCGCATAAAGGCCAGAGGAACGATCTCTACCACATGCTGTTCCAGGTAGGCTTTGAATTTTTCCGGAGCTACCATGCTGCGCATGGCATCATAAAGCGGCGCCAGGTAGGGATCGATCTTTTCTTTCATATCCCCGGGCAGAAAACCCAGGCGCTCGCCTGCCTCCACAGCGGGACGGGTCAGCACGATACGCGAGATTTCGTGATTCTTTAAGGCTGCAACGGCCACCGCAACCGCCTGATAGGTCTTGCCCGTGCCCGCGGGACCGGTGACAAAGGTGATGTCGTTCTCCAATGAAGCGCGGTAATAAGCCTCCTGGCCTGCCGTCCGCGGTTTGATAATGCCTTTGTGAGTAAACAGAATAATGGCGTCGTCGGGACCGGAATAAATTTTTTCGTTCACTTCGCTTTCCATGTTGATCACGGTTCGCACATCGGTAGGACCCAGCTGTTCCCTTTTTGGGATAAGGTGGATCAATTCATTAAGCACGTGCTGGATCTGTTCTACGACCTCAAAGGGTCCCTCAATGATCAGGCGCTCGCCCCGGGCGCTGATCTGCGCGTTAAAATGTTCCCGCAGAACTTTCAGGTTCTCGTCCTGAACGCCCAACAAAGCAATGGGATCGAATCCCTTGATAATGATTTCACGTTTGGTCTTGGTCATTTTTTCCTTTCATCAATACTGCGATGTGGCGCAGACAGCGTTTTCTGCGGGCTTTTCCGTCTCGTACTTCTTGTTCGTATTTGATTCAAGCTTATATTTTTCCGAGCTTCAGGAAATTGTCCTGCAGCAACTGAAGGCTTTCGCGGTAATTGTGCAGTTTACTGCGCTCATGTTCCACGACTTTTTCCGGGGCGCGGCGGACAAAATCGGGGTTGTTGAGTTTACTTTCCCCGGCCCGGATTCGTCCCTCGTAAGCCCGGATCTCTTTCTGCAGGCGCTCGCGTTCCTTATCGATATCGATCAACCCCGCCAGCAATACGTCGATCTCCAATCCACCGACCACCGCCGAAGAGGAGGGCTGGGGTTTTTCCGCCTGTTCGCGGATCTCCAGATTCGCAATACCGGCCAGCGCCGAGAGTTCCTGGCGCAGATCTTCCAGTAATGCACGTTCTTCCGCCGAGCCGCCGCGGATCAGCACATCCGCCTTTTTGGAGGGCGGCACTTTCATCTCCGCGCGGATGGTCCGGATTGCGGTGGTGGAGCGCATCAGGAGTTCCATTTCCTTCAGCGCAAGGGCGTCCTGCGGCAATCCTGCCGGCGAGGGCCATTCCGCGACCATGATATCGGGTTCGCCGGCGCTTTTCAGGGACTGCCAGATCTCTTCCGTGATAAAGGGCGCAAAGGGATGCAGCAGTTTCAGGATATTGCGCAGCACATAGGCGGCCGTGCCCAGCGCCGCGGTCTTCCTTGCCGGGTCCTTGCCGTAGAGCCGGCCTTTGATCAGCTCGATGTACCAGTCGCAAAAGGCGCTCCAGGTAAATTCGTAGATCTCCTTTGCCGCATCGTTAAAGCGGTAGTGCTCCAGCTTCTTATCCACATTGCGGATGGTCGCTTTCAGCCGAGACAGTATCCAGCGGTCCGGGAGTTCCAGACGCGTCTTGTCCGGCAGTCCGGCGGGCGCTTCCTCCATGTTCATGAACACGAAACGGCTGGCGTTCCAGAGCTTGTTCATAAAATTCCGGCCGACCTCGATCTGCGCCGTGTCAAAGAGAATATCGTGGCCCTTGGGCGCGATCAGCATCATACCGAAACGCAATGCGTCGGCGCC
>JAQVTR010000037.1 GCA_028699915.1 Fidelibacterota bacterium | reverse complement strand
CGGCACGCTGAACGGACAGCTGAATTTCGACAGCTTTCAGATCGCTTATGTGGACAGTCTGAGCAACAATGAAGGCACGATCTACATCGAAGACCTGATGGTCCTGACGCCGGGCGGCGTGGGACTTGCGGATACGGAGCTTCCGTATGAATTCCGTCTGGAAGCCAACTACCCGAATCCTTTCAATCCCGCCACATTATTGCGTTACAGCCTTCCGGAAGAAGCCAGGGTGCAGCTTAGCGTCTTTGATATCAACGGCAGGCTTATCCGGACATTGGTAAACGGGCATCAGGCGGCGGGCTTTTATCAGGTGGAATTCCATGCCGGGAACCTGCCAAGCGGCATCTATTTTGCATGTCTGCAGGCCGGCACGGCGCTTGAGAACCGGAAAATGCTGCTGGTGAAATAAGGATTTTAAGGCTAAAGAAAATAAGCGGGAGGATAAAGGATTGAGAAAAAGAGAAGTCAGGCGCATTACCACGACTTTATTGTCCTTTGTTGAAAAACCGCTGTTGCAATGGCTTGTTGCACGATTGCCGCGCTGGGTAAAACCGGATTTACTGACCATTCTGGGATTGTTTGGTTCGTTGATGACCGGATTGGGCTATTATTTGTCATCCTCTCACAATGCCTACCTGTGGCTGGCGAGTTTCGGTTTGTTCGTCAACTGGTTTGGGGACAGCCTGGACGGTACCTTGGCGCGTTATCGCAAGATCGAACGGCCGCGCTACGGTTTTTATATCGATCATGCCATTGATACGATCACCATCGTACTGATCGGCATCGGAGCGGGCCTGTCGCCCTATGCGCGTTTTGATATTGCGCTCTTCGCACTGATCGGTTATCTGATGATGTCGATCCTGGTGTACCTGAACACCTTTGTCAGCGGCGTGTTCCGCATCGCCTTTTATGGCTTCGGTCCGACGGAGATCCGGATTTTCATCGTTCTGATCAACACGATCATCTTTTTCCACGGAGCCGGAAAGTTCCAATTCCGGGGGATGGATATTACCGTGCTGGATGCTGCGGCGATCTTTTTAACCTGTGTGCTGTTCATCTTCTACATCGTATCCGTGATCGTTGACGGAAGAAAATTGCAGAAAGAAGAAAAAAAAGAACAGGAGGATTCTCGCGAATCCCGATAATCCGCAAACGGACGATAAGTATCCGTATCGCAAAAAGCGGAATAATTCAGGAAGATTTCATTGTAAAAATTAAATATTTGCTGCAAATTACATTGTAAGTCAAATTTTCTTACAAAAAGATGTAAAGGCAGGTGCAATATCCTGAAAGTTGGTTAACCGCTGTCAGTTTAAAAGACAGAAATGGAAGCTTTGCGCTTTCCGGACTTAAGGAGGTCCTTGTATGAAAGTAAAAACAAAGATGTTGACGGAATTCAAGAATTTCGCCATGCGCGGCAATGTGGTTGACATGGCGGTCGGTATCATTATCGGCGCCGCATTTGGGAAGATCGTGTCCTCGCTGGTCGCCGATGTGATCATGCCCCCGATCGGGGTATTGCTGGGCGGCGTGGATTTTAGCGATCTGGTCATTACCCTGAAAGCGGCCACCGTTTCGGCTCCGGCAGTGGTGCTTGCCTACGGGAAGTTCATTCAGACCATTATCGATTTCATCATTATTTCTTTTTCTATCTTTATGATCATTAAGGGTATGAATTCCCTGAAACGTAAGAAAGAAGAAGTTCCCGCAACGCCGCCTGCACCTGCGGAACCCCCCGCGCAGGAAAAACTGCTTGCCGAGATACGCGATCTGTTAAAGAAATAATCCCGCGGAAATATCGGACTTTTCCAGGTGTAAGTTTCCAAATGCATCACGGTATGGTATCCGCTATCTGCCGTATGCCTGGAAGGCACTTACAAAGCATTCATGAACCGCCGTTAAAGCTTACGGCGGTTTTTTCTTTGCTTTTAAGATTTGGTATCGTACCTTAAACGGGAACACACACGGGAGGATGCCATGCATTACAGCATTCATTATTTAAGGAACTTACCGGATATTTTTGCGGATGCCTGTCTGGGCGGAAGAAACCGCAGCCTATATCATTACAAACAGGACGGGGTCTGGAAAAGCTATACCTACCAGGAGAGCTACGATATTTTTGAAAAACTGGGTTTCGGTTTGCGGGCTCTGGGCTTGCGTGAACATGACAAGGTTGCGATTCTTTCCGAAAATCGTCCGGAATGGTGTTTTATCGATTGGGCCTGCGCGCATTTCAATATGATCTCGGTGCCCATTTATCAGACTTCCGTTCCGAGGCAGATCGAATTTATTCTGAACCATGCGGAATGCCGCGTACTGATTGCCAGCAACAAAGAACAGGCGCTCAAGGTCATTCCCCTTAAAGGCAGTCTGAAATTTCTCGAATACATTATTGTAATGGACGAAGAAGCCTTTGATGATGCCTGGATCATTTCTCTCCGGGAAGTTCTTGAAAAAGGGGAAGAAGAACAAAAAGGTTCTTCGAAAAGCATGCAGGATTTTGCCGCCGGGATCCGGGATGAGGATCTCTGGAGTATCGTTTACACCTCGGGAACCACCGGTGAGCCCAAAGGAGTCATGCTGAGCCATTTCAATATTGCCGCAAACATCCAGCAGACCCAGGCGCATGAACAGATCCAGCACAATAAGCGCTGGCTTTCTTTTTTACCCCTGAGTCATAGTTTTGAACGCGCCGCATCAATTTTTACCGTATGGATCGGAGCGGAGATCTATTTTGCGGAAAGCATCGCCAAGGTGGTCGAAAATATGAAAGAGGTCAAACCAAATTATATGACCACCGTACCGCGCTTACTGGACAAGATCTATTCGCTGGTGATAGAGCAGGTTAGCCAGGGACCGGCGGCAAAAGAAAAAATTTTCCATTGGGCGGAAAAGATCGGGGAAGAGGTCGTTGCAAAATATCTTTCCCGAAACCGGGCGCCCCTTGGAGTTGCCTCTGTCAAGTATGGACTTGCTAAACGTTTGGTGTTTAATAAAATATCCGGTGTATTCGGCGGAAATATGATCGCCTGCATCAGCGGCGGCGCTCCTTTGTCTGCCAAGGTGGGCGCCTTTTTTACCGCCGCCGGAATTCGCGTCCTGGAGGGTTTCGGCCTGACGGAGATGAGTCCGATCACCCACGCAAATCAAAATGATTTCATTAAATTCGGGACCGTCGGAAGGGCGCTGCCGGACATGGAAACCCGCATTCTGGAAGACGGCGAGATCCTTGTGAGGGGTCCGAACCGCATGCTGGGCTACTACAAAGATCCCGAAGGAAGCGCCGGAGCCATTGATAAGGACGGCTGGTTCCATACGGGAGATATCGGTTACGTTGACGAAGACGGTTTTTTAAAGATCACCGACCGCAAGAAGGACATTATCGTTACTTCCGGCGGCAAGAATGTGGCTCCGGCCGCCGTAGAGCGCGCCATCACGGCTTCCAAATACATTGAACAGGCCGTGGTCATCGGTGACCGCCGCAAGTACCTGGTCGTGCTTCTGGTTCCGATGCTGGAAACCCTTCAGGAGTGGGGCCGGCATCAGCAGCCGCCGCTTGAATTCCGCAGCTATGCGGACCTGAAGGCTTCTCCCGAGATCGAAAAACTGATTCGTGACGAACTGGCCCGGAATCAGCAGGATCTTGCGCGTTACGAACAGATCAAATATTTCTATATCACTCCGCGTCCCTTTACCATCGAAGGCGGGGAACTGACACCCAGCCTGAAAGTGAAGCGCAAAAAGATCATGGAAATGTACCGTGACGAAATTGAGACTATGTATAAAGACTAAGGCTTAACGCTTGATATCCCGATCCTGAGGGAAGGAAGAATTGACTCAAACAATTGACTCAATCCATCTTCCTTTCTGCAAGATCAAGAAATATCACTCCGTTCACATTCAGTTCTCATTCATCCCGTTCCGATGTTAAGACTTGCACTTGTGATGGTAAAATCCTTATAATTAGCCTATGTCTATTGAAAATATCATGCGGAGAACTACAACATGAATACCCTGCTTACGGTTATCATCGGTTTTTTATTTGCTCTCGTTATCGTTTCTGTTCTGAATTTTTACATTAAAAAACGCCGTACAAGAAAAAACGCACGGGAAATGAACGTGCAATCCAGTATTCAGGATATGAAAGCCATCGGTGAGCTTTCCGTGTTTAAGGTCATTACCAAAGAGATCGTCACCGAAAGCGATCACCTGCTGGGAAATTTTGGGAAAAAATATATGCGCTGGCTCCTGTCGAACCGCAAGATCGCCATGATCTTTGAGTTCAGCATTGATTTTCGCTACAATCTGCGCAGCGAAGATTTCCGCATCGTCAATGAAGAGGAACACTACGTTTTTTATATGCCGCCCTGTCTGAACGAGATCAGTATCCGGAACGTGATGTTCTACGACGAACAGCGGAGCAAATTGCTTCCGGGACTCTTACCGGACATTATCAACGAGATCTTTGACGCGGGTTTTAGCGAGGAAGACAAGAACCGTTTTGTGAATGCAGCCAGGAATGAGGCCGAAGAACAGGCCAAGAAAATGATCCGTGATATCGGTTCCGAGGTCCGGCAGTCGGCGATGCAAACCCTCAAATCGCTGGCCAGGGCCTTTGATATCACAGATATTCGCTTTGTTTTTTCCGAAGAAGCCGCAAGGACCGAAGTGACTGAAGCGGGGAGTAAGCAGGCGGTAAGCGGCTGACGGAATAAGCTTTTAATGAAATTTGAAAAAAAATAGTATTGATTTCGCGCTTCAGTTTATGTAATTTTATTCAATAATAAATTTATAGGTCTAAAAAAGGATGAGTGTATGAACGCAAAAAGTGCAATTTATGTTTTCAGTCTTATTCTTGTTCTGACGATATCGGGCTGCAGCACGGGCAAAGAGACGGTTCCGGCTCCCGAACCCGGAGTTCCCGAAACCGGCTATGTTCCCATTGAAGAGGTATCGGTGGAAGGCGGAACGTTCAAAATGGGGGATTTTGGGAATGGCGAAAACCCGGACGGGAAGCCTCAGCATAATGTCACGCTCAGCAGTTTTTATATGGGCGTTTACGAGATCTCGCAGGAGATCTTTGAAAACGTCACCGGAATGAATCCTTCTCTTCATAAAGGGAAAGGCTCGCCCGTGACCCACGTTACCTGGTATGAAGCCGTGCATTTCTGCAATAGGCTCAGCGAAAGGAACGGTTATGAAAAGGTGTACACGATCATTGACAGGAATGTCAGCGCCGATTTCGGTAAAAACGGTTACCGGCTGCCGACAGAAGCGGAATGGGAATATGCGGCACGGAGCAGGGGAAGAATAGACCGGCCCTGGAGCGGTACGGCAAATGAAGACAAACTGCAGGATTATGCCTGGTATTATTGGGATGACGAGCAAGCGCATCCGCTGGGTCAGAAGCTTCCCAATGAATTGGGAATTCATGATATGACCGGGAATGTGGAAGAATGGTGCTGGGATTGGTACGGACCGTATACGAAAAGTGAAAAAATTGATCCAAAGGGACCGGAATCCGGCACTTACCGGGTCGCCCGCGGCGGTGCCTGGAACTGGGATGCGGATTATTCCCGTACTGTCCGCAGAGACGGTTTTACTCCCGAAAAACGCTATGAGATCATGGGGTTCCGCATTGCCCGCACGGCTTTTTGATCAAAGGATCGGCAAATCGAATTTTTCGGTATTTACCCGCAATTTTTATCCCTTCGTAAACGTGCGGCTCCCGCTTTCTTCCGGGATCGTAAAACTTTCCGATCCGAAGAAAATAATTGTGTATCCTGAAAAAGATTAGTATAATTTGCTGCCTGATATCCGGTCCCGAAGCCGGAAGGAAGACGAATAAAACACAGGACGACAGGATGGGAAGCCACGGATCCCGAGAAGCAAATAGAAATTGAGATATTTTCCGCAGCAGGGACCGGAATAGCGGCCGGGAAACGTGTTGTATATTAGACAATTATTGTGAAGCGAGGGAACATGTTAACACAATTCAAAGATATTGCAAAACAAAAGATCTACGCGAAACGCAAAGAAATGTTCGGAAAACATCCGGACGTATTTACCAAGATGTACGCCTTTACCCGCAGCGACACGGCTCGTGCCCTGGGTTATTATCCTTATTATCCCAAGATCGAGAAATCCGACGCCACGGAAGTCAGCATCAACGGCCAGACCAAAATCATGCTGGGCTCGAACAATTACCTGGGACTGACCAACCATCCCAAAGTGATCGAAGCCGGAGTTGCCGCGCTCAAAGAATACGGATCCGGATTGACGGGCAGCCGCCTTTTGAACGGAAATATCCTGATGCATGACGAGCTGGAAAGGCGCCTGGCGGATTTTGTCCATAAAGAAAGCGCCCTGGTCTTTTCCACCGGTTACGGCGCCAATCTGGGCGCTATCAGCACGGTATGCGGTCCCGAGGACCTGATCTTCAGCGATCAGTACAACCATGCCTCGATTGTGGACGGTATTCGTTTTTCCGGAGCTATGAAACAGATCTATGCACACAACAACATGCAGGAACTGGAAAGCAAACTGAAAGCGGCCGATCCGAAGAAACCGCGCTTCATTGTCAGCGATGGCGTGTTCAGCATGGAAGGCACGGTCGCCAAACTGAAAGAGATCGTCGAATTGTCAAAGAAATATCCCTCACGCCTCATGGTTGACGACGCTCATTCCATTGGGGTACTGGGACCGAACGGAGAAGGAACGGCGGCGCATTTTGGCGTAACGAAGGATGTGGACCTGATCATGGGCACTTTCAGTAAATCCCTGGGCTGTGTCGGTGGCTTCATCGCCGGCGAAAAGCTTATTATCGAATACCTTAAACACCACTCCCGCGCAATGATCTTTACGGCATCCCTGCCGCCGTCAAACGTTGCTTCGGTCATGACCGCCCTTGAAATCATCCAGAGCGAACCCGAACGCCGTCAACGGCTGCATGACAATACCAAATTCATGAGCGAGGGGCTCAAATCTCTGGGATTTGATATCGGGGAGAGCGTAACACCCATTATTCCGGTGATCATCGGCAAGGATGCCAAAACCTTCAAGGTATGGAAAAGCCTGATGGATGCGGGCGTGTATACGAACCCGGTAGTCTCACCGGCAACCCCGCCGGGACGCGCCCTGCTCCGCACCAGCTATATGGCCACTCACACCCGTGAACAGCTGGAATTTTGTCTGGATATGTTTGAAAAGATCGGTAAAAAAGAAAAGGTCATTGACTGATCGGGTAATCATGAAAAAACAGGATAACTCCGGCATTGTGGTTCTGGTCAGCGGCGCTTCTTCCGGGATCGGGAAGAGTACGGCGGAATATCTTTCGCAGCTCGGGTACCGGGTTTACGGGACATCCCGCCGCCCCCGGGATTATCCCCAGCCCGAAAAATACGCCTTGATCGAAATGGATGTCCGGGACAGCGCTTCCGTCAATGCCGCCGTTGAAACGGTGCTGCGCAATGAGGGACACATTGATGTGCTTGTTAACAATGCCGGTTACGGAATTGGCGGACCTGTCGAAGAAACCGATCCCCGGATAGTGGAGCAGCAGCTTGATACGAATTTTTTCGGACTGTACCGGGTGCTGCACCGGGTATTGAAAGAAATGCGCCGGCAGGGGAGTGGGCGCATAATCAATATGAGTTCTATTGGCGGGAGGATCGGGTTGCCTTACCAGGGGATCTACAGCGCATCCAAATTCGCCGTTGAAGGGCTGACGGAAGCCTTATATAAAGAATTGCACGGCAGCGGGATTCGCGTGCTCATGATAGAACCGGGAGATTACAAGACGGGTTTTACCGCCCGCAGGGAAATGGTGGTGCCCGACGAGCTGCAGGACCGCATGGCACAATCACGCAGGATCATCGAACATGACGAGCAAAGCGGCCGCCCGCCGCTTGAGATTGCGCAGCTGATCGATAAGGTCATCCGTAAAAAATATCCGCGCCTACGCTATCCCGTCGGCGCCTTTGATCAGAAACTTTCCCTTTTTCTGAAAAGAATTCTGCCGGACAGCTGTTTTGACCGCATAATAATGCAGTACTACAAAGTCAAGTCCGGTAAATAATTAATTTATTCAAAATATCCGGGAAACGCAGCATTAAATTAGCGTAAAGAGCGGCATTTATCTTTGTTTTTGAAAGCCGTATCACTATAATAAGCGCCTGTAGGGGCATTCATAATATGAGAGAGAATTCTATGAATAAACACCTGCTTCTGATAATGACGCTTATAGGTATGCTGACCTTTGCCTTTGCCGATACCGATGCTGACAGCCTGAAATCGCCGATTCGATCCGATAAAGGTGTAAAAATGATCGAAGCCCGGCTTGAAAAAGCCTTTCGTGCTCGGGTCAGCAATTTCATTATTGCCCGAAATGAAGCGATTCTTGCACTGGAAGAGATCCGTCGGCTGGGCAAACACAAAGACCTTGAGGCTTTGGCCTATTACTATCTGGGAAGTGCATATTATTACTATTCCGAGACGGACAGCGCACTGTATTATTTCAATCTGACCGAGGAAATCGCAAAGGACATAAACAACGACCGTCTTTTGGGACTGACCTATAATCTGATGGGCAGCCTCTATAATTCCTATTACGGAAATCAAACCCGGGCGATCGATTATTATAATAAAAGTATCCATTATTCCCTGCTGGCCGGCAATCTCCGGGGGCTTGGCGCCGTTTATTCGGAATTGGCAAACCTGCTGCGCAGCAACGGCGGCTATGAAAAGGCGCTTGAATATATTTTCATGGCCCGCGAATACTATCGGAAAGCGGAATACTCCGAAGGAGAGGCCTGGGTGCTGTATGTGATCGGGTCCATTTATGGAAGCTGCCGGATGTATGAGGAGGCCATGGATGCCTATACCGAATCCCTGGATATTTACCGCGAACTGGCGGAAAACGACGGCATTTACGGCGGCGTGGCCATCTGTCTTGACCAAATGGCATCCGTTAGCCTGAAGCTGAATAACCTGGCAAAAGCAAGGGAATACAACAACGAAGCACTGGAGATTCATAAAAAGGGGGATTCCCGCTATGGCTACTCAACATCGCTGAAATACCGTGCGGATATTGAATATATGGACGGGAATTATCCTAAAGCGCTGTCGATCCTGGACAGTTCGCTGACCATCAAGAAAGCGATCAGCAATATTACGGGTTTTGCGAGTGTTTATGAACTGTTCGGCCTGATTTATATTGTTCTTGGGAACGATGAACAGGCGATGGACAGCCTGAAGATCGGACTGAAATATGCGCAGAAAAACAATCAGCTCCGCCATATTGCCGACATTTACGGGCATATGTCGGAAATTTATTATGCGCGCGGCAAATACGATGAGGCCTACCGCCTGAAATCCTCGCAGGTGGCGATCAGCGATTCCATTTATAACACCAGCTCCACCCGGAAACTCTTACAATCCGAAGCCCTGCTTCAGATCGAAGATCAGGAAAAACAGATCCGTGAACTCGAGCATGAAAACCGTCTGCGTGAATTATCTCTGGCCCGCGAAGTCTATATTCGCCGATATCTGACGGGGATCGTTCTGCTTTCGCTTGTGATCCTGGGCATGTTCATTTATTTGTATTTTATAACCCGAAAAGCACATAAGAACCTTTTGGAAAGTAAAAAACGCGTTGATGAACTGAATGCCACCAAAGATAAATTTTTTTCCATTATTGCGCATGATTTGCGGAGTCCCTTTAACAGCATTTTAGGATTCAGTACTCTGCTAAAACAACGGCAGCGTTCTTTGAGTCCGGAAGAAACGGAAACCATGATCACGGCCATCAATGAATCTGCGCAGAACAGCTACAAGCTGCTGGACAATCTTCTGGAATGGGCGCGCAGCCAATCCGGAACCATTCCTTACAATCCGCAGGATATTTCGCTGAAGGAAAACGTCCATGAAGTGCTGGGACTGCTGATGCCGCAGTCAAAAGAGAAGAACATCGGACTGGAATATGATTCGGACGATTATGTATTGAAAGCCGATAAGAACATGCTGAACACCATATTGCGGAATCTGATCTCCAATGCCATCAAATACTCCTATCCCGGAGGCAAGGTATGCATTCATGCCCGCGAAGAAGGAGAAAAGATACAGATCCGTGTCAGCGACAGTGGAATAGGTATACCCGAAGCGGTTCAGAAAGATCTGTTCAGCGTCAGTGACAACTACCGGATCGCCGGAACGGCCGGGGAAAAGGGCAGCGGTTTGGGCCTTGTAATCTGTAAGGAATTCGTCGAGAAACATGGCGGAAGCATCGGACTGGAAAGCATTCCGACACAAGGAAGCACCTTTTATTTTACCATAAACAGAGCTTGAGGGGATCGTCAGGCTTTTATTTGTGATCCCGTGCAGACCGAAAATCCGTATTTTTATTTTTGTTTGAAGACAAAATTCAGGGGAACTCCGCGGAAATCGTACTGCTTGCGGAAAGCCCCTTCCAGATACTTTTTGTAATGATCCGGAATCAAGGCCGGTTCGTTGCAGAAAAAAGCGATCAGGGGAGGATCTTCGAGGATTTGTGTGATGTAATTGATCTTGATGTATTTTCCTTTGATCGCAGGCGGCGGATTATGTTCAATGATCGCTTTGAAAAAGCCGTTCAGTTCGGAAGTCTGTATGCGCTGCCGCATGCGATCGCGCAGGGCAATGGCTTCATCCAGAAGTTTCAGAAGCCGCTGCTTTTTCAGCGCGGAAACATATAAAATGGGGACATCCGCGAGAATGGGATAGTCATAGATCAGCTCCTGGCTGAGTTTGGCCGCAGTATGCATGTCCTTGTCCAACAAGTCCCATTTGTTCATGGCGACCACCAGTCCCTTACGCTGTTCAAAGATCTCCTGGATGATGCGCACGTCCTGGTTGCAAAATCCTTTATTCACATCCACGACAAGAATGCAGACCTCGCTGTCCCGTATGGCATTCCGGGTTCGAACAAAACTGTAATATTCGATGCTGTCGCTGATTTTATTCTTTTTCCGCAATCCGGCGGTATCGACCAGCATGACGGTCTTGCCGTAGTATTTCATTTCGGAATTAATGCTGTCGCGCGTTGTCCCTGCAATTTCGGTTACAATATGGCGGTTTTCGCCGAGAAAGGTATTGGCAATGGTCGACTTTCCCGCATTGGGCATTCCAAGAATGGAAATGCGGATGTCGGGGGATCTCTGCAGAGGATCGGTTCCGGACGGCAGCAGGCTGATAATTTTATCGAGCAGATCTCCCGTAGAACGGCCGGCGAGGGCGCTGACATCTGCAGGCTCGCCAAATCCCAGGGCGTTGAATGCATGAACATCCGGTTCAAAGCGTTCGTCGTCGACTTTATTCACTACCACCAGCACCTTTTTGTTGCTTTTCCGCAGCAATCCGGCAATGTAGTGATCCAGTTGCGTGATCCCGGCATTCACATCCACCAGGAAAAGGATCAGATCGGCTTCCGAAGCCGCGATCATGGCTTGTTCGCGGACGGCATTTTCGATGGAATCCCGGGGGTCGATCACGATTCCACCGGTATCGATCAGCGTAAAATAACGGCCGCACCACTCAACCTCCGCATAGGTACGGTCGCGGGTAACGCCTTCGCTTTCGTGGACAATGGCCTTGCGCTGCCGCAGGAAGCGGTTATAGAGTGTCGATTTTCCCACATTTGGACGGCCGACGATGGCAACGGTACTCATGCGGCTAATATAGCAAATATTTTCCGCGTATTGCTATGAATTGTGTCAATTCGTCCTGATAGGCGGAAATGATCACAGCAGCGTCCTTTCCGTCAAGGATCTTCTCGTAAAGATCGTTGTTCCCAAAGGTACGTCCCATGCGGGGTTTGTACATAACAAACTGATCGGGGTAATAATGATGCAGAATATCGATAAGATGAACGCCGAATTCCACGGAACGGAAAGCGAGGGGATCCGTGACCGTTAATGCAAGTCCGTTGACGGTTTGCTCTTTGTATTTCGGGTTCATGGCATAGCCGGGCATATCCAGGGGAATGTATTGAACGGGTGTGATCCGGAGCCCTTTGATCTCGCGTTTTTGCAGCGCTTCTATGACCTTTGCAGCGTCAAGATAATCAGCTCCCACCCATTCAAAGGGGTGCTCGGTGCCGCGACCGTCGGAAAAATTGCTGGCTTCAAACAGACACATGCCGGGATAGAGCAGGGCCTGGTTCAGATTCCGCATATTCGGGGAGGGATCGATCCATTCCAATTTTGCTTTGGGGTATGGCTTGGCAGGATCCCAGCCGCTGATCTCTACAATGTGCAGTTCCAGCTTTTCGCTGTTTTCGATCCAGCCCCGGTCGCGGATCATCAGAGCCAGCTCGCCCACGGTCATGCCATGCCGGATGGGAATCGGATACATGCCGATAAAGGATTTATGTTCCTGTTGAAGGATCGGTCCTTCCGCCTGTCGGCCGATCGGATTGGGGCGGTCCAGAATATAGACGGGGATGCCGTACTCGGCTCCGGCTTCCATAATATTGCCCATTGTGGAGATGTAGGTATAGAAACGTGCGCCGACGTCCTGAATATCAAAGATCAGCGCATCCACGCCCTGCAGCATCTCCCGGCTTGGCTTGCGGATAGCGCCGTAGATACTGTAAATGGTGGCACCGGATTTCGGATCGACATTATTGCTCAGGTGTATCCCGCCTTCTTCGTCTCCGCGGAAACCGTGTTCGGGCGCAAAAATGGCCTGAACTTTGACATCTTCAGCGGCGTGCAGCAAGTCGACCAGATGTCTGCCTTTGCTGTCCAGGGCGGTATGGTTGGTCACTACGCCGACGGCTTTCCCCTTGAACATCTTGAAATCATTGCGGTTTGCATTGTCAAGTCCGGTCCGCACAGAACAGCCTGCCAGCAGCAGTACGGACAGCGACAGCATTATCAGGATCTTGCGGTACATAGGTTTCTCCTTGTTATTTTTTAAAAGATAAGGGTTAAATATTGAAAGGGCAACGTGATTTGTGGTGTAAAAACTTATGTTTCGCTTCCATGCTTCCCGGATGCGGGTGTCATTGCGCTTCAATTGTCAATAGAGCAAATAGTTTTCCCGCAGACGCAGGAATTGTTCCTGTTCTTTCCGGTATGCCCCAATGATCTCCCGGGCGGAAGCCTGTTCTTTCAGCATGGTTTCCAGGCTTATGTTTCCCCACAACTGCGCAAGAAAATCCGGACGGCTGATCAGAAAATCTTCGGGATACAGCATTTTAAGCACCGAGAAGAGCTGGACTCCGAATTCCACGGAACGGAAATTAACGGGATCCGTGACGGTAAGAGCGATCCCCCGGCATTCTTCTCCGCGGTATTTGGGGTTCATCGCCGTGCCGGGGATATCCTCGGGTGTAAAGGTAAGCGCCTGCATTTCAATCCCGGGAATATTGCGCGCGCGGAGTTCCGCAATCACACTGCCGGCGTCGATATAGGGAGCGCCAATCCATTCGAAAGGATGCATTGTTCCCCGGCCTTCGGAGAAATTCGTGCCTTCGAACAGGCAGGTTCCCGGATAACAAAGCGCTTGATTGATATTCATGATATTGGGTGAAGGGGCAATCCACGGCATGCGTGCCCGGATATAGGGTTTTTCCGGATTCCAGCCGCGGACTTTCACAATATGCAGATCAAGCTGATCGGCAGCATTGATCCAGCCCCGGTCCCGGATCATGAGCGCCAGTTCCCCCACGGTCATTCCATGACGAAGCAGGATCGGATAGCTCCCGACAAAGGAAACATGGGCTTCTTGCATCAAGGGTCCCTCCGCCAGCCGGCCGATGGGGTTGGGGCGATCCAGGATCCAGACGGGAATTCCGTTTTCGGCTGCCGCTTCCATCACGTTGCCCATTGTAGAAATATAGGTATAAAAGCGCGCACCCACATCCTGGATATCAAAGATCAGCGCATCCAGTCCCTGAAGCATTTCCTCTGTGGGTTTTCGTGTTTCGCCGTAAATGCTGTATACCGTCACCCCGGTTAGCGGGTCGACTTTAGCGGCGATGTATTCGCCGCGCTCAACATCTCCGCGGTAGCCATGTTCCGGAGCAAGAATGGCTTTCAGGGTCAGATCCTTATTCGCATTCAGCAGATCGACAACGTGTTTGCCGTTCCGGTCCACGGAGGTGTGATTTGCCACCACAGCGACATTTTTTCCTTTGAACATCGCAAAATCGCTGCGTAAAGCATTATCCAGTCCACTGCTGACCCGGCAGCCGCCCAGAAGCAGCAGCGCACCCAGCAGGAAGGGTTCATACCTTTTCGACATCCTTTTTCTCCTTTTGCGATTAGAACGAGAATTTTCGAATTGCCGATAAGCACCGTTCGTACTGCGCCTGAACGCGAAGGGCAGCGCCGATTTTTATTTTTTTGCGTGGATCTTGTGTACAAAATGACCGACTGCCGCGGCAGAGACGAACAAACCGATCAGGATCCCGACGCTGATCGTATTGATCCAGAGCATTTTATAGACCATGGGAGAAAAGTGAACTGCGGCAAAGCTGTCGGCAATGAATTTATGGGCGATGATCAGACCGGTCGCCGCCATAATGCCGCCGATCAGTCCTTCCAGTGCGCCTTCCAGAATGTAGGGGAGACGGACAAACAAATTGCCTGCGCCCAGGATCTTCATAATGGCGATCTGTTCCCGGCGGGCGTAAACGGAAAGCTTAATAGTGTTCCGGATCAGCAGATTCATGGCAAAGACCAGGACGATCAGGACCACAATACCGCTGATAAGTACTGCCTGGGTAATCGTCTCGAGTTTTTCGACAAGGACGTGCCGGTAATGGACCTCATCTACTCCGGAAAGAGCTTCAACCTGTTTTTTGAACAGAGCCAGATAATCCGAGTGGTTGTACTCCGGCAGCAGGCGGACCTCGATCGTGACCGGCAGGGGATTTTCCTTCAGAATGTCGTAGATGTTTTCACCGAACTCCTTCTCAAAGATCTCAGCGGCGACATCTTTGGAAACGACCCGAATGCGTTCGATAGTGCCGTAATTTTCAAGCTGTGCGGCAAGGCGTCCTGCATCCGCTTCCCCGCGGGAAGGCTCAAGATAGACCTCGACCACCATATTCTGTTTGAGGTCGTTCAGGTTGCGGTAAAGCGCCATGCTCACTTCAAAGAGCGAGATCAGAATGATCAGGGCAATGCCGATGGTCAGGATGCTGGCCGTTACCGGCGTGCGTTCCCGCCAAAGGCTGTTCAATGTCTGTCGCAGTACGAAACTTGATTTCATTCTTCGGTGCTTGTCTTAAATATTCGTTCTTTTCCTACATTCATGGTCCGGTCGGGCTGACGCAGCTCGCCGTTTTCCATATAGATGCGTCGGTAGGGAGTGTCCTTGATGAGTTCGTAATCGTGGGTGGCCATTAGAATGGAGGTGCCGTTCCGGTTAAAACGTTCCAGCAGGCTGAGCACGTTCTGAGAAGCCTCACGGTCCAGATTTCCCGTGGGTTCGTCAGCAATGACGATAATGGGATTCTTTGCCATGGCGCGGGCGATGGCGACGCGCTGCTTTTCACCCAGGCTCAGCGTGGAAGCGGGCTGATCGGCCGCTTGCAGCATATTGACCTCATCCAGCAGAGCCCGTGCAACCTGACGGATATATTTGCTCCGGTAACCTTCGATTACCAGAGGCAGCGCAACATTGTCGAAGACGCTCATATTCTCAATGAGCCGGAAATCCTGAAATACCACTCCAATATTGCGCCGCAGCAAATTGATCTGACGCGGGCTGATGCGGGCCGAACTCCATCGGTCCTCCACCGATACCGCTCCCGCCGAAGGCAGAATATCCATATAGATCAGGCGCAGCAAGGTGGATTTTCCCGATCCCGTCGGTCCGAGCAGCAGTGTAAAATCCCCTTTATGCAATTGAAGATTGATGTCTTTCAAGGCACCGGGAACATAGCCGTAATTGACAGTCACATGACTAAAACGGATCATCGCATTATCACGAGTATTCGGTTTGAGGTCTCAAGTGCTACGCTGCACGTGAATTCCTCAAGAAATATAAAACGCCTTGAAGGAATTTCCACGGACAATTTCATAATTTCAGCGAATTCGTAAATATACTGGATATGCCGTTCGTGGTAGGCTTGTCCATGCGGGTGACTGATGAAGAGGTCTGTGATGGCACGTTTATTCTGCGGGTCGTAGCGGTTTTGCCGCCGGAAGGAAATTCCTTCGGGACTGGTATCCTCATAGCCCGTATCGTCAAAATAATCCCGGATCACCCCGGGCATCGCAAAATCGAACAAATAGACCTGTGCGGGCCGGAGAATAGTGTCCATGTAGCGCAAATGCCGGATAATGGCTTCAAAGGGACGGATATAATTCAATGCGTCGTGGATATTGAGGTAAATATCGACGTCCCTCGCCGGCGGCATGAGCATGTTCCCGACCGACAGTGAGAGTGCGGGATGCAGTTTTTTTGCCATACGGATCATAGAGGAGGAGAGGTCCATGCCGTATTTTAGCTCCGCCGGAAAAAGGTTCAGGAAAGTTGCGGTACCGCAGGAAAGATCAAAAAGCGACCCTGTCCGGAAGTCAAAGCAATCGGCCAGATCCAGCAGATAGTCGCAGAAACCGGTATAATCCACATCTGCCATCAGGGTGTCGTAGATGCGGGAAGAACGGCTGTAAGGAGCGACTCGCCGGTATTCCATTCCTTACCGCCACAGATAGGAAATGACAATAAAAAGGACATAAAGCAGCAGCAGTAGGGCCGCATGCGGGCGGCGGATACCCTTGCTCAGGAAAATAACGGGGAAGAGCAAAACGGTAAAGAGCAGCATGACGGGGACTTCAAAACGATAAATGCCGGTATCGATCGGCAGTCCTTTGACCGTTGCCGCGCCTCCGGCGACGAAGAACATGTTAAAAAGATTGGAACCAATGACATTGCCGATGGAAATATCCGATTCCTGCCGGATCTGCGCCATAATGCTGGCCGCAAGTTCGGGCAAAGAAGTTCCGATAGCCACCACCGTCATTCCGATCACCATTTGGGAAATGCCGAAATAGGCGGCAATATACGAAGCGCTGTCAATGATGCCTTTGGATGCCAGGACCAGACCCAGAATACCGCCCAGTGTAAAAAGAACATTTCGCGGAACGGAAAGGTCTTCTTCCGGCAGTTCCTTCAGCAATTCTTCCTCTTTTTTTGAATTCCGCGACAGGAAAAAAATATAAACGACCAGAAGCAGAACAAAGAGAATACCCTCCAGTCGCGAGATGCCGTTAAAGGCAAGGAGAGTGAAAAAAAGCGATCCCATCAGCAGAATAATGAGTTGCTGCCGGACGTTGGAATATTTCAGGCTGATCGGAGCGATCAGTCCGGCAGTGCCCAGGATCAAACCGATATTGGCGATGTTGGAGCCGATGACATTGCCGACCGAAATATCGGATGCGTTCTGAATTACGCCGAACAGGCTGACCAGGAATTCCGGCATGGAAGTCCCGAAGGCGACGACGGTCAGGCCGATGATAATGGGTTTGATTCCCATAATACGCCCAAGATTGGCGGAACCGCGCACCAGATAGCGGGCTCCGTAATAAAGCAGAACAATACTCACACCAAGAATGATAAGGTTGAAAAAAAGTGTCATGAAGGATATCCGTAAAGGTGATGTTCGCGAATGTAGCTGTCAACGGCTTCGGGAAGCAGGGCCGAAACCAGCCCGCCCTTTGCCAGAGCTTCACGTATCATAGTGGAGGATACCGGGAAAGGTTCGCTGTCCAGCGGATAAAGATGCGTGTTCAAGGGATGTGCCGCAATACGGGCTCTCAGTTCGGCGCTTTGATAAATTCTGGGAAGAACGATAAAATCGCAGTATTCAATATGCCGGGGATAATCCCGCCATTCGTGCAGACGGTCCAGATGATCGTCCCCGATAATCCAGCTGATCCTGGCTTGAGGGAAGCGTTCCTGCAGCAGTTTCAGGTTATCAATGGTATAGGAGATCCCCCCGCGT
>JAQVTR010000036.1 GCA_028699915.1 Fidelibacterota bacterium | reverse complement strand
ATTTACGCTTTGCCGTTTTCCGGAGAAATACCAGAAAGCGCTGAGTTATCTGGGCTCGGTGTCGGGAAGGGATGTGCCCGACAAGCTTCAGATCGCTGGACTGACGCCGGAAGCCGTTCCGGGAATTGCCGCTCCGGCCTATGCGGAAGCGGATCTGCTGATTGCCTGCAGGAAGCGCTACTGGCAGGATATGGACGAAACGCATTTTCTGGACGGAGATATCATGTCCAAATATCCGCAGGGAAATGATTTTCACCGCATCTATTTCGGGGAAGTCATCCGTTGCGAGATCGCGGATCAACAATAAAACAAGCGACGGGAGCCTATGTTTATCAGTTTTGAGGGTATTGACGGTTCAGGAAAAAGCGTGCAGGCCCGCCTTTGCGTGGATTACCTTGCCGCCCGCTTCAAAACCGTTCACTGCTTTGATCCGGGGCATACCGTGATCGGGAATGCCGTACGGAACATCCTGCTGAACAGGGAACACGGCGAAATGAACCCCCGCACCGAGCTTTTACTCTACGCCGCCGCCCGCAGTCAGCTGGTGACGGAGGTGATCCTGCCCGTGCTGAAAGAAGGGGGCGTGGTGGTCAGTGACCGTTTTTACGATTCCACGACTGCCTATCAGGGATACGGGCGTGAATTGCCGCTGGACCTTATCCGGCGCCTGAACCGGATCGGCGCGCATGAACTGGTGCCCGACCTGACTTTTATTATCGATACCGATCCGGAAATCGCTGCCGGCAGGATCGGGGATGCGGACCGGCTTGAAAGCGAGTCCGCCGCCTTTAAAATGCGCGTCCGTAACGGCTACCGCAGGATCGCGGAACAGGAAGCGGAACGCTGCCGGCTGATCAACGGGAACCGCAGCATTGCTGAAATTCATGCGGAGATCCGGAGTATCATTGACAAAAAGCTGGCAAAAATGCCGGACAAGCGTGCCAAAGGATTTTCTGAAACAAATCCGGACGGAACTGAGTATTAAGTCCTGCGACGCAGTTGATAAATGAGGTCAAATGAATTTTACCGTTAGAAACCGGCGATATTTTGCAGCAAACCCTTTGCTGCTGAAGATTCTGCTTTTTGCCGCCCTGACCGTTTCGCTTCTTCCGGCGCAGTTCGGACAGAACAAGGTCCAGTATGACGTTTTTGAATGGAGTTTTATTCAGAGCGAACATTTCAATATCTATTTCAACGGGGACAACAAGACCATTTCGGAATTTTGCGCCGAACATGCCGAAGCCGCCTACAAGTCGATTTCGACCTTGCTGGACTGGGATCTGAAAAAGCGCTATTCCATCATCGTCTACGACAGCCACAACGATTTTCAGCAGACCAATACGGTCAACGACTTTATGCCCGAAGGCGTGGGTGGTTTTACCGAATTGTTTAAAAACCGCGTGGTAATACCGTTTGAAGGCTCTTTTCGGGATTTCAGACACGTGATCCACCACGAACTGATCCACGCCTTCATGAACGATCTTTATTACGGCGGCAATATCCAGTCCATGATCTCCGGCGCCGTTCGCCTGAACATACCTCTGTGGCTGGCGGAAGGCAGCGCCGAATACGAATCTTCCCGCTGGGATACGGAAGCCGACATGTTTATGCGAGACTTTACCTATCACAGTCAGTTCGAATCCTACCCCTTCGAATATCTGAGCGGTTATTACGCTTACAAGGGCGGACAGAGCATCTTCAGGTTTATCCGGGAGACTTTCGGCTATCAGAAGCTTACCGAATTCTATACCAAGCTCAAGATCTATCATGACGTTAACCGGGCGATCCGCCATACCTTTAATATGACCATTGAGAATATCACGGAAGAGTGGCATCATTATCTCAAACGCCTGTATTGGCCCGAAATCAGTATGAGCGAAGATATTCGCGATATATCGGTACGCCTGACCGATCACAAAAAACTGCGCAACAGCCAGAATATCGCACCCGCCATTGCGCCCAGCGGCGGCAAAATCGCCTTCCTGAGCGATAAAAAGGGGTATGCAGATATTTTTCTGATGGACGTTCAGGACGGCAAGAACATCAAACGCCTGGTGCGCGGACAACGCAAAGCCAATTTGGAAGAACTTAAATGGCTTGCTCCCGGAATTTCCTGGTCCCCGGACTCAAAACATATCATTTTCGCGGCCAAAAGCGGCCGGCACGATGCCCTGGTCCTTGTCGATGTTGAAAGCGGAAAACAGCATTTCTATCCAATGCCGCAGCTCAAGGGCATTTTTTCGGCGGTCTTTCATCCCCTGGACCCGAACCTGATCGCATTCTCCGGCCACAACGGGGAGCAAAGCGACATTTACATGTACAACCTGGAGACCGGGATCCTGATCAATCTGAGTAACGACAAGCAGGCGGACGAAAATCCGCAATGGGCTCCGGACGGTAAAACCATCGTGTACGTCAGCGAAACCCTGAAAAGCGAAGCGCTGCGCGATCCCCGGCATCCCTATCAGCGCGATATTTACCGGGTGGATGTGGAAAGCAAAAGCAAAACGGCCGTAACCCGAACTGATCACGACGAGAATTATCCTTTTGTCGATCCGCTCGGACGCGGACTGATCTACAGTTCTGACGAGAACGGGATCTTCAATATCTATGTACACCCGCACGAAGAAGCGCCCTATCCTATTACCAATGTGGTGGGCGGCACCTTTCACCTGAATCTTGACCTGAGCGGAAAAATCCTGGTCTTTACCGCATTCAAGGATATGGGCTGGGACATATTCCGGATGAATGATCCCTTTGAAATGGAGAAAAAGGAACTTCAGCTGACCCGTTTCCGCAAGCAGGCACAGGAATCGCCGCTGGATCTTGCCGAACAGAATCTGCGGATCGAGCGCCTGAAGCGCAGCAGTGAAGCGGTGGAAAAAGATGATGAAGTCGCATTTGTCAAAACGGAGGATGAACTGGAACGCAGCGGCGATTATGCTGCCCATGTCTTTGTTCCGGAATACAGTTCCGTTTACCCGGGCAGCGATTCTTCGACGGTGCTGCTTGACAGCAGCCTGATCATCGATGAGACCGGAAATTACATTGATAAGCCCTACAAGACCAAATTTTCACTGGACCTGGTTGACAACCAGTTCGGATATTCCACTTTTTACGGAGTTCAGGGACAGGCGACTTTTATGTTCAGCGATGTCATGGGCGACCATCAGGTCTTTATCGGAACGGACCTGTACATTGATCTGAAGAACAGCGATTATGCCCTCGCTTATTTTTACCGGCGTTACCGACCGAATTTCGGACTGGTGCTGCAGAACCAGTCCGACAATTACATCACCTATCTGCCGGGTGAGGTGTCCGAAACCAATCCCTGGGGATATTTTGTCACGCGCTACACCAACCGCAGTCTGAATTTTGTTGTGGATTACCCCATTAACCGCCATTACCGTTTCGAACTCAATAACAGTTATTATTACGTCAAGCGTGATCTGCTGGACGATCCGGAAATTGCGGAGCAATATGACCGCGATATCCATGAATACCGTGCGGAACTGGCTTTTGTCAAGGACAATACCGTTTACAGCTACACGGGGCCCATGGACGGGAGCCGATACCGCATCAGTCTGGATCTTTCTCCCCGGCTGACTCCGGATACGCCGGTCTTCTATACGGGCAAGGTTGATTACCGTCAATATTTGAAGATCACGGACGATTACCACCTGGCCTTCCGTTTTAACGGCGGCGCCTCCTTCGGTCCGGATCCTCAGCTTTTCCTGCTGGGGGGCATTGATAACTGGATCAACTACGTCTACAATGCCAATGCTCCTATTTTAGGGGGTTCTTCCGACAGTTTTTCCGAAGAGCTGAATATGTATTACCTTAGCGAATACATCATGCCCGTCCGCGGCGCTATGCTGTTCCAGACCTGGGGAAGCAAGTTCATGCTGTTCAATGCGGAACTGCGTTTTCCCTTTATCGAATATGCGCGTTTCGGACTCCCGCCGGTCAGCTTTTTCCAGATCCGCGGAACCCTTTTTGCCGATGTGGGCTTTGCCTGGGACGATGAGCTGACCCTGTTGAAAAACAACCAGTGGTGGCCTTTCGGAAACGAATGGCAGGACATGATCGGCTCCGTCGGTATGGGTGTCCGCATCTATCTCGGCTTTGCCCTGCTGCGCATCGATCTGGCCTGGGAATACAACGGCACTGGCTTCTCCGGCCCGAGATGGCTCTGGTCCCTGGGCGGAGACCTGTGATCAATTAACAATTGATAATTCATTTGATAATAAAGACCGCGCTTATCAAGGGGAAGAATCACGCGGTTTTTTTTCACAATAAATTTTTACGACGAAGGATTTACGACTGGCGCTGTACGATTCACGGATCACGTTTCACGGATCACGAATTTCTTCCGCCGCTGTTCCCGGTGCAGCGCATTCGCTTCGCTGTGGTCGTCCTCGACGCGGTAGCGGGCGAAAAAATCGCGGTAGAATTCGGGAAAATGCGCATTCAGGACAGCTTCCCGGGCCATCCGGGTCAGTTTAAGAAAAAAATGGATATTGTGGATGGTGTTCAGACGCATCCCCAGGATCTCATTCTGACGGTAGAGATGGTGCATATAAGCTTTGCTGTGATTCCTGCAGGCGTAACAATCGCATTCGTTATCCAGGGGAGCAAAGTCGTTCTTGTATTGCTGATTCTTGATATTGATCTTTCCGTCCCAGGTATAAACGGAACCATTCCGTGCATTCCGGGTCGGCAAAACGCAGTCCATCATATCGACACCGCGGGCAACGGAGTGAAGTATATCTTCCGGTTTTCCCACTCCCATCAGGTAGCGGGGCTGTTCTGAAGGAAGCACATCACAGATCTTCTGCGTCAGATCGTACATGATCTCCTTGGGTTCTCCAACAGCCAGTCCGCCGATGGCGTAGCCGGCGAAGCCTTCATGGGTCAGCACATCCACACTCTGCATCCGCAGATCTTCGTACACGCTGCCCTGCACGATTCCAAACAAGGCTTGCCCGTGCCCCCACAGAGGCTCTTGCGAACGCAGATGCGCCTTGGAGAGCTTTTCCCAGCGATGGGTCAGGTCAAGGGATCGTTTTGCATAGGCGTAATCGCAGGGGTAGGGGGTGCATTCGTCAAAGACCATGACGATATCACTACCCAGGGTGCGCTGGATATCCATGCTGATCTGCGGGGAGAATTGATGCAGACTGCCGTCCAGGTGCGAACGGAAGGTGCTGATATCGCCCTCGATCTTGCGCAGATGCGAAAGCGAAAAGACCTGGAAACCCCCGGAATCGGTCAGGATGGGTTTGTCCCAGTTCATAAAGCGGTGAAGGCCGCCGGCGGCTTCGATCACGTTCATGCCGGGCCGGAGATAGAGGTGGTAGGTATTTCCAAGAATGACCTGTGCTCCGGCTTCCTTCAGTTCGGTATTGGACAAGGCCTTGACCGTAGCATGCGTGCCCACGGGCATAAAGACCGGTGTTTCGATTCGGCCGTGATCCGTGTCAATGATCCCGGCTCTTGCCGATAAGGGGTTTGATATCTTCTGCAGCGTAAATTTCATGTGGAAATATACGCCGCAAAGCGGCAAAAGAGAATAAAAAAGTCGGAATGGCGGAGGGCCGGGATGCTGAAATTGTCAATTGCAATAGCCAAAAAATAAAGATAAATTAGGAACATCGTATTCCCATACTGGTAAAACGATGTAATATCGAGGACCGGTCTTGAAAAAACCTATGCGCATATTGAGTCTCCTTCTTCCGGCTGCCCTGGCTTTTGCCTCGGCAGGCATACATATCAGCTATCCCGATCAAAAGCGCATAGTTTTGGAGATCAGTACCGGAAATTTCGAAACTTTTCAATGGTATGAGGACGGTCAGCTTTTCGAACGCCACGCCTTTGACCATTCGAACAATATTCGCTGGGACGGAAATACCGCTTACGAGATCCTGCAGATCCCCATTGCCATTGCAGACCGCATTCCCGCTCTGCGTGTGCAGGTTTTGGAGACGGAAGATCTTCCGCATAGCTGCGAAGGGAGCCCGCTGTATACCTTGAGCGATCCGCATCAGTTCCGGGAACGCGCATTTGTCTATCTGACTCTCAATCCTTTTTTACCCGGGAACACCGTGGCACGCAGATTCCGGGTCGAGGCGGATCTGTATACGGCTGCGGGCAAAGGCATTTCCGATCCCTCCCTTCGCTTTTTTGTCAATCAAAGTTATGCGGAAGGGCTTGATTCTCCCGGCGGGCTCAGGACCCTGTCCGGATTACGAAAAACACAGGATTTTCAGGGAACCTGGCTTGATTTGCGGGTCCGGGAAGAAGGCATCTATTCCATCCGCATCTCGGATCTGCAAGCTGCGGGCCTCAGTGAAAGCCTCAGCGACGAACGGGTCTATCTTTTTGCCGGAAGAACCTTCGGCGCTCCGCTTCGCGACACCTTTCCGGACAGCGCCGATTTCCATCTGAAGGAAGTCCCGCTGCTCTTCCTTGACGCCCAAAACGACGCTGATGATCAGTGGGTATTTTACGCTTCCGGAAATTCCGCTTGGGAACGGATGTCCTCAAAGACCGATCTCCGTGCAACTGCTTTTATTCGGAACCCTTACGAAAGCGATCAGCATTTCCGGCTTTTCATCGGGAGTAATGGCCGTCTGCCGCTGCGAATGTCGCAGGAACTTCCGCAGTTTTCAGGGACGGAAACGGAGATTGACCATACCTATCAGCGCATTCATGACGAAAGCGAGGGATTTAATCCGGGAAAGGGCGGCGAGTTATGGTTGGGTGAACGCATTATCGGTAACCTGAACCGCGCCTTTTACCTGAACAACCTCTCCGGTGGCACGGACCTGAGTGCCGCTCTGCGCCTTGGATTCGGTGTCGCTACTGCCGGCGCCCATGAATTTAAAGCTTATCTTGCCGATTCCCTGATCTATCAGACGGCTCTGTCCACGGCGAAGAATTCCGATGATTACGACTATGAAAGCAGTATTACCCGGCGCACCCAGATGAACTTAGCTGTCTCCGCTCTCGGAGAGGAAACCCGGCTGCGTTTTACCTACAGCGGCGAATATGCAGGCAGCGAGGGTTTTCTGGATTATATTGATGTGATCTATCCGGTCTATCCTCAAGCGATCAACGGATATCTGCGGCTCTGGTATCCGCCGCAGAGCGCCGCGCGCAAGGTGCATGTTGAAGGGCTTGCTGCGGGACTCTCCTATGTTTTCAGTGTTGAAGACCCCTTTGCGGTATCTTATTATCCCGTCAGCGGCACTTTTACCGATATCCGCATACCGGAAGGCAATAGCGGAAACTCGTACGTGGTCCTGAATGAGGGCCATTTTAAAACGCCCCTGTCGCTACAGCTGCTACCGGATTTCAATCCCCGGAACCATGCCGACCACGAGCGCCAGATCGATTTTGTCATCATAACGCCGGATCTCTTTCTCGCTGAAGCCCAGCGGCTGGCCGTACACAAGGAAAGTCGCTTTATCCAGCCGCTAAACACCCTGGTAAAAAGTTATTCCGAAATCATCGGACAGTTCAATGCGGGCAACCGCGATCCATTTGCCATCCGGCATTTTCTTGCCAATCTCTATGCGCAGGCACCCGCTCCCAAACCGCTTTATGTGCTGTTGCTGGGAGACGGCCATTATGATTATCAGAACCGCATTTCATCGGATCCCGTTTATATCCCCCATGTCTATGAAAGCGGCGTGCTCTGGCCCTGCGACGATATTCTGGTAATGTTGAACAGTGTCGAAGATCTGACGAACGATATGGCGGTCGGCCGCGTGCCCGCCAACAGCCTTGATGATGTGCGGGCGGTGGTGGACAAGATCATCGAATACGATCTGCGGAAAAATCCCGGGGAGTGGCAGCTGAATGCCATGCTGGTTGCCGACGACCCGACGGACCTGGCGCAAGGACCCAGTTTTATCGGTCAAACCGTCTTTATTCGCGACTCCGAGCGCCTGCACAATTTATATCTGCCCAAAGTACTGCAGACCAAGAAACTGTACCTGACCGAATACCCGGAACGTTACATTAGCGAACTGCAAACCATGGGGCGGGACGGTGCGCGGGAAGATCTGATGACTTCCCTGCTGAACGGACAGGCCTTTGTGAATTTTTACGGACACGGCGATGCATCGGTGTGGACGCAGGAAAACGTGTTCGTGAAAAACGATCTTCAGCGTCTGGAGGTAAACCGGCAATATCCGGTGATCCTGGCGGCGACCTGCAGCTGGGGCCGTTCGGATATTCCCGGTTTTCAGAGCAGCGCAGAAGAAATTGTAACCTTGCCCGCAAACGGCGCCATTAGCACCATCGCCACGGTGCGCTCGGTGTTCCACGGCAGCAGCGGCTCGGCGAACGTCAAATTCGTCGAGGATTTTTGCACGGCACTTTTCGATGGGAATCCCGATTTTGCCTATTCGCCCCTGCTGGGGGACGCCATGCTTTACGCCAAAAACCGCTCCAACAATCTGTCCGGTGTCAGTAAGGTTAACAACAATATGAAATTCATGTATTTTGGGGATCCGACCCTGGTTCCTGCCTTTCCACGGCATGCGGGTTCCATTGACAGTCTGAGCAGCGACACCTTGCGCGCTCTGGACCAGATCTCCATCAGCGGAACCGCATTTCAGCGTGACAGCTCCGCGGCACCCGCCGGCGAGCTTGAAGGCCGCATTACCGTCTATGACAACCGCTATTTGGTCAGCCGTGAATATGTGAACAATATCTACGGCAATACGACCAGCATCAGCTACTATCTGGAGGGTAACCGGCTTTTCAACGGCAATATCGCCTTTACGGGAGACCGTTTTGAAACCCGTGCCTTTATTCCCAAGGATATCCAGTACCGCGGCGACCGCGGGAAGGTCAGATTACTTTACCATAACGCGGACGGCTCTTTTGACGGTTCCGCTGTGATCGATACGGTTCATATCGGCGGTATTAATCCGGATGCCGCCCAGGATGTGAACGGCCCGATGATCACCTTGCGTTCCGGCGGCCGCGATCTGCAGAACGGTGCGGTGCTCTTTGATACCAGCCGCGTCCGCATCGAATTCCAGGACGACAGCGGCATCAATATTACCGGGACCGCCGGCCATGTGCTTGAAATGCGTATCAATAACGGTATGCAAGTGCTCGATCTGAGCGGGTTGTTCGTTTATGAACAGAACGATTTCAGCCGCGGCAGTGTAGAATTTCCCGTCCACCTATACCTTGACGAAGGCACGCACTTTTTGGAGATCAGCGCCTTTGACAATTACAACAATTACGCACAGACCGAAGTTAGCGTAACGGTCCTGACCGGCGCCGCCGCCTATGTGCAGGATCTGGTCAATTATCCGAATCCTTTCAGCGTGCGCACGGATTTCACCTTTACTGCGGCGGTGGACGCCAGTGCCACTTTGCAGATCTATTCCCTGTCCGGCAAACCGGTCGCACGTATGGAAGATATTCCCGTGCGCCGGGGATTTAATGCCGTTCCCTGGGAAGCCCGGGACGATCACGGCTACCCGCTTGCGGCCGGGGTCTACTTTTATGTACTGCGGATCCGGGAAGACGAAACCGTATACCGCTATCAAAACAAAATGCTGATATTACCATGATATGCCAACCGGATAACCCCGTCATTTTGGCTTCTCTGTCCCCGCGGCGCCGGGAATTGCTGCAGGATCTGGGACTGAAATTTTCGCTCGTTCCGCCGCAAATCGACGAAAAACGCCGCAAGGGTGAACGCATTCTTGCCTATGTTCGTCGTATTGCAAGGGAAAAAGGAGCGGAGATCGCCCGCGCGCATCCGGATTCCGTGGTCATATCCGCCGACACCATTGTGATCTTCCGGAAAAGCATCCTGGGAAAACCCCGGAATGCGAAGGACGCAATACGCATGCTGAAAATGCTTTCCGGCAACACGCATGTCGTAATCACGGCCTATGCCGTCCACTGCAGGGATCTGGCAATCTTCTGGCAGGATGATGAACGGACAAAAGTCCGCTTCCGCAAACTCAGCGATCAAGAGATCTCCGCCTATGTGCGCAGCGCATCCGCACTGGATAAAGCCGGCGCATACGGGATCCAGGACCTTCATGCCAATTTTGTCAGACGCATTGACGGTTGTTTTTATAACGTAACAGGATTCCCCCTTCCCGCTTTTGCGGAAAAATGGAATTCTCTGTTTAGCAAGTCCTGAAAAAGAATCCCTTTATACGAACGGTTCCAGAACGACGCTTGCTGCGTCCGGGAGGCTTCTATTCTTTGCCGATCTTGATCCTTTCTGCCAGGGGCAGCATTACCCCCAGAACCGCGGCGTAGCGGAACATTACTCCCCAGGCGACATCCGCTTTGCCATGGATGATAAGAAAAAACAGAAAGCTGACCAGGATGCCCACAGCAAAGGCTATGATGCCGATAACCAGGCAGCGCAGGACAAAGTTCCAGAAATTCATACGCACCTCCTTGATTTTGTTGTCCCTTGGAACAAACTGACGCACAGGGCGCATGCCATAGGGAAAGGCGGGTGAGGAAGCGAAGGGAGTGGAAGCTGCTTTTTCCGTGTGAGGAATAAACAGTGCTGCCGGAACATAAATCCTGTCGGGAATGCGAGTCATAAGAAACTTGCGGCCCTGCCGATCAATGTCCTTTCCAACTGTAAAAATATACGTGATTTAATAGGGATAATAAAGTAAAAACATCGATTTTTTTATCAATGCCGTTTGGGGTGCGGAACATTCAAGACTTAAAAATTCAAAACTTAAAACTCGAAGGATTTAAAATTTAAAACTCAAAATTAAAAATTTGAGGGTTTTTCAGGCGAAGGATATTATTAAAAAGCTGCCTGCCGCCGAGCTTCCCGGATACTCCGGTTGACATCGCAGCGGCCGCACAGGGCGGATTTTTAAACTTTCAGACACATAATTCTGCCATAATGGCGCAATATTGGAGCTGGCACGGTATTTGCAAGTAAAGGAATGGGATTTGAGATCGGATAAAAAAATGCGCGGAATTCCGGAACGACCCGGTTGACCGCGATCAACGATAAAGGAGCAACAAATGGGAAAAATTATCGGAATTGACCTTGGGACCACCAACTCGTGTGTTTCCATCATGGAGGGAAACGAACCAAAAGTATTGGTAAATGCCGAAGGCAGCCGGACGACGCCATCGGTCGTAAGTTTCAAAAAGGACGGCGAGCGCCTGGTCGGTGCTACGGCAAAACGGCAGGCGGTTACCAATCCCCGGCATACGGTTTACAGCATCAAGCGTTTTATGGGAAGGATGTATGACGAGGTCGCCAAAGAGATGAGCGAAGTGCCCTACATCATCGAACGCGGCAAGGGCAATGACGTTCGTGTAAAAATTGACAATAAAACCTATTCGCCGCCGGAAATTTCCGCAATGGTCCTTCAGAAAATGAAACAGATCGCCGAGGATTATCTGGGTGAAAAGGTCACCGATGCAGTGATCACCGTACCGGCATATTTCAATGATTCGCAACGACAGGCTACCAAGGACGCCGGAAAGATCGCCGGACTGGAAGTAAAGCGGATCATTAACGAACCCACGGCCGCTGCGCTTGCCTACGGTCTGGACCGTAAAAAGGAAGAGATGGTGGCGGTATTCGATCTTGGCGGCGGCACCTTTGATATTTCCATTTTGGAGATCGGCGACGGCGTTTTTGAGGTCAAATCCACCAACGGCGATACGCATCTCGGCGGCGACGATTTTGACCAGAAGCTGATCGATTTTCTGATCGAAGAATTCAAAAAGCAGGAAGGCATCGATATTTCCAAAGACGCGATGGCCGTCCAGCGGCTCAAAGAAGCTGCCGAAAAGGCAAAAATGGAATTGTCCAGCTCTATGCAGACGGACATTAATTTGCCTTATTTGACCGCAGATTCCAGCGGTCCGAAACACCTTAATATTTCACTGACCCGGGCAAAATTCGATCAGCTGACCACGGATCTGGTCACACGCGTCCGTAAACCCTGTGAAAACGCGCTGAAAGATGCCGGACTGAAGGCTTCGGATATTGATGAAGTCATACTGGTCGGCGGTTCCACCCGTATCCCGGCGGTCCAGAAGATCGTAAAAGATATTTTCGGCAAGGAACCGAACAAGACCGTCAATCCCGATGAAGTGGTTTCAGTGGGCGCCGCCATTCAGGGCGGTGTGCTTCAGGGCGACGTCAAGGACGTGCTCCTGCTCGACGTAACCCCGCTTTCGCTGGGTATTGAAACGCTGGGCGGCGTATTTACCAAACTGATCGAACGCAACACCACGATCCCGGTAAAAAAATCCGAGATCTTTTCCACCGCTGCCGACAATCAGCCGCAGGTGGAGATCCACGTTCTGCAGGGCGAACGCTCCCAGGCCGTATACAACAAAACACTGGGACGCTTTATTTTAGACGGCATTCCGTCAGCACCCCGGGGCATTCCTCAGATCGAAGTCACCTTTGACATTGACGCCAACGGAATTATGAACGTGACGGCCAAGGACAAAGCAACCGGAAAAGAGCAGAACATCCGTATCGAGTCCTCCAGCGGACTGACGGACAAGGAAATTGAAAAGATGACCAGCGAAGCGGAAAAGTTCGCTGCCGAAGACGAAAAATTCCGTAAAAAGGTCGAAACGCACAATCAGGCGGAGCAGACATTATTCGCAACCCGTAAAGCGCTGGACGATCTTGGCGACAAGGTAAACGAAGACGACAAAAAACCGGTCGAAGATGCTCTCAAGGAACTGGAAGAGGTTAAAAGTTCGGACAATTCCGAAGAGATCAAAGCCAAGATAGAAGCCGTGAACAAGGCAATGATGAAGATCTCCGAAAAGGTTTATGCACAGGCCCAGCAGACGCAGCAGCAAACGGGCCCCGCGCCCGAAAGCGATGCCGGCGCTGCGGGCGGAAACGTCGAAGATGCCGATTACGAGGTTATCGACGAAGACAAGTAAACCGCAATGATCCTAACATTAAAGAAAACCCCCGGACCCAACGGGGGTTTTTGTGCATAAACCTAAAAAAGCGCTGGGAAGAGAAATAATAATTCTCGTATATTCCAACATTGGGATCGGGGATAAGGCATAAAATAATCAATTCGGGGGTATATGAGAAACATGCAGCCAAACCCACCTTTTTTCGGAGCAAGTCCCGTCATACGGATGTCGGCAAAGACACTTCTGAAAGATCTGGATAAGGATGTCCTGTTCCGGGCGCACTGGAAAACCGGGAAGAACGCCGAACAATTGCTGCAACATCTGCTCCAGGATCCCCGCGTACTGGACAGTATGCAACCTTTGGCCGTTTACGGTTATTTTCCCGTTGTCCCCGAAGCCGGCGGATTGCGGGTTGCCGGCAAGATCGTTTGGGAATTTCCGCTGCTGAAGGGAAAGCGGTTTTCGGATCATTACAAGGATTCTTCCGAAGGATGCGGCATTCTTGCACTCAGCGCCGTGACTATCGGTGAGGAGGTCCTGTCTTTGTCACGGGAGTACTATCAGCGTCAGGACTATGCGGAATATTTTTTGTTGTACGGGCTGGCGGCGGAGCTGACCGAAACGCTGGCGGAATGCGTTAACCGGAAGATTCATCGCGAGCTGGGGATCAAGCGCAGCCTGCGCCGCAGTTTTGGATATCCCGCATGTCCCGATCTGAGCTATCAGCGTTCTTTACTGGATCTTTTGCAGGCCGAACGCATTCATTTGCGTCTTTCGGACGCGAACCAGCTGATCCCGGAATTCTCAACGACCGCGCTGATCCTGCCGGAGGCGGACCCGCAGCATGAAGAGGAAAAAGATGAGTGAAGTCAAGCGCGAACTAAAATTATTCCAGATGCTGGCAGTGATCATCGGACTGGTGATCGGCAGCGGCGTCTTCATCAATATCGCGCCCGTCCAACGGGCCGCCGGCAGTCCCTTGCTTGCCGTTATCGCCTGGGCGGTGGGCGGATTGCTTATCCTGCCCCAGATCTTTATTTACGCGGAACTTGGCACTGCTTATCCCGATCAGGGTTTCGGGTATCTCTATCTGCAGAAAGCCGGCAGTCCTATGCTGGCTTTTCTTTATACCTGGACGGCATTCTGGACTTCTGATATGCCGTCCATCACGATTCTAAGCATCGCGGCGGTCAGCGCCCTGAATGTATTTTTTCCTGTGCTGACCGTGGATGCCTTTTCCACAAAACTTTGTGCCGTCCTTATTATTTTCCTCCTGACGATCATTCACCTGCGCAGTGTGCGCCAGGGCTCCTGGATTCAGGTCGTACTGACAGTCCTGAAGATCATCCCGCTCTTTGTTCTGGCAATTCTGGGGCTCTTTTATCTGGATTCCCCCAACCTTTTTCTGGCTCCGCAGAACCCCGCCCAAACGGAACACTCCGTTATCTGGCTGATTATCATGGGAGCCGCAGGTACGGTCTGGAGCTATGCCGGCTTTACGAATGTTATGTATATGGCGGGGGAGATAAAGAACCCCCGGCGCAATATTCCGCTGGCGCTGATCAGTTCGGCGCTTTTTGTGATCATGATGTACGTTCTGATCTCACTGGCCTCCGCAGCCATCATTCCGCATGAAGCAATGCTTGTGTCAGAAGGATTTTTAAATCCCTTTTCCTATTTGCCGGGTTTTGCGCGCTACGCAGCCGCATTTCTCGGCATAGCGGCCTTTATTTCTTGCGTCAGTGCCACCAATGTCTGCGTGATGAGCCAGCCTCGCCTGCAGTACGCCATGGCCCGTGACGGACTTTTTTTCAAGGTCTTTGGCAAGATCCATCCGCGATTTGGAACACCGGCCAATTCCATTCTTCTCCAGTCGGGATTTGCCGTTCTTCTGGTTTTCTTCAGTCAGGACACACTGGATACGCTGTTGGGCTATTTCACATTTTCCTACCTTTTCCAGAATATCCTGGTCTACGGCAGTATCTTCTGGCTGCGCAAACGTCCGGACTACAAACCCAGCTACAAAGCACCGGCCTGGAAACTAATGGCGGTCCTGGCGGTGCTACTGCCCCTTCCGCTCATTCTTGCCAGTTTCAGCGCTTTTCCGCTTTCGGGTATACTGTTCAGTCTCGGCTTCACGCTTGCCGGCATTCCGGTGTACTACCTGTTTCGCCGCAGATTAAAATAAAAAAAACATTATTGAAATGCCGAAGTGTTGTGCAGGATTGACTCAAGTTCTGCTCCTGCGGCAAAACAATCCAGTTTATCCTGTTTTTCCGTCGAAAAAACGATTCAAGGTCCCAGAAGTGAATCCAACGCCGCCTCAATGACCGTATCAAGTCCCAGCGCCTTATCTGCGGGATCCAGGAAGGCAAGAATATCCGGCGGCACCCCATTCTCGTAATTATTATCGTCCAGAGACAGCGTCCGGGTAATGGAAAAGCGGTAGGTCCAGCCGTTCGGCAGCTGCCCGCCGTTGGGCATTCCCAATCCGCCGCCGCTGGTATCGCCCACCAGGAACATATTATCCAGAGCAATGGCTGCCAGAGAGAACATTGAGGATGCGCTGTAGGAACCGCGGTCGATCAGAACGGCTACCGGTGCGGAATAGGCAAGCAAGGTATCAAAAGGCGCGATATATACGGGTTCGGTATCGCTGAACGCGTTATGATCGGGTCCGGATTTTATACAGGTCTTGTATACCGGTGTTTCAGTGGTAATAAAATGTGAAAGTAACTGATAAACGCCGCTGAGGTATCCTCCGCCGTTTTGGCGAAGGTCAAGCACTAAACCCCCGGTGTCTTTGTAGCGATCCAGGATAAAACGGATATTATCGTTCGTGAAGCCGGATGAAAAAGACGCATAGCGGATATAAGCTGCGCGCCCGCCGGCGATAAAATTGTGCTGAAAGGGACCGGTTGTGTAAAAATCATTTCCCAGGTAATGTTCTTTTACCAAACGGTAATCAAGATTCTGCGGTCCGAGAAGGGTGATGTCAAAACGGGAAACATTGAATTCCGAAAACAGGTTGACATGGCCGTCCCGCAATTCGTTCAGCATGCTGCCGAGATAAAAAAAGAGGGAGTCCTCGGAAATGTCATCCCGGATCTTGGCTGAATATCGGCTGTAGACCGCGTCCCAGTCTACGTTCTTTACATCAAAATATGCGTACTGTTCATCGACTTTGCTCCACAGGTATTCAAAAGTGCCCGGCGCTGAGCAAGAGGGGATGGGTTTAAAAAAGATGTATTCGCAGGAATTCAGCAGCAAGAGGACTGCAATAAAAACCGAGGATCTTGTCAGGCGTTTATTTCTCATTTTAGTTCAACCTGAAGTAAAATGCAAAGACCAGTGCATGCCGTGCGCTTTCAAGGAGATAGATATCCCGTCTGCCGGTGCTGATCATTTCCCATACATAAGCCGTTTCGATGGCATTCCCGTTTTTAAGAAAGCGCGTAAGCCCCAGCCGGCTTTGCAGCTGCAAACCGCCGGCAAAGAAATGCCGTGAAAAGATCTTTTCGATATCCGTTTGGGTCCCATTGAGCACGTAAGGGAATTCCGGACGGATATTGAGGCGCAGAACGGGGATATCAAGGCGAAACGCCAGCACATAATCACGGGCAGGCCGCTGCAGACGCAGAAAGGCAAGTTTTTTTCCCCATTCCGGCCGCTTAAACGCATATTGTAGCTGTGAACGTAAAAAAAGGCCGCTGAAAATATCAACATTTACCATTGCGTTCTGATAGGCATCATTGATCGTAAAAGCCGTAAGGCCCGACAAAGCCGGACCCGCAAAAAAGTCCAGTCCTTTTGCCGATAAGGGCGGAATGCGCCGCAGATAAAAAACATCGCTTGCGCAATAGAATGAATGCAATAGATAAGCGTTTGCCGCAATTCCCGCTGTATAAAAAATGTCCGTCCGCAGGCCCCAGCGGAATTCCGGATTGGCGGAAAGGAAACCGGCAGTGGATGCGGCTGTGAATCCTTGATAACGCAGGGGAGAGGTGCCCGTATCCCGGAAATTTCCGTAGGCGGCACCCATGTCAAGATGCAGATAATGCCGGCTTAATTTCGGGAATTCTTCTGCGGCCGAAAAGCTTGCGATCAGTAAAATGGCAGCAATTCTGCAACTTCGAAAATACTTCATGCCAAAGTTTAAGCATCAAAAAGTTGGCAAACAATGCAATTTTTATTTTCGGGAAAACACCGGATCATTCTCATTTTTAAAAATAGGCGGTTCCGCTTTTACTGCCTATCAGGAAAGTATTTTGTTTTTATCCCGCATTGGCGTAAATTTTTTGTAGCTTTTCCGCTATCTGCAGCTTAGCGGAATACAGACTCATGACCTTTATGAAGATACTGAAATAAAAACGAAAGGAAATAGAAATGATTGTCAAACGCAAGTGGACGGATGTCGAGATCAAAGAAAACAAGCATCATCTGGATGCCCGTGAGATCTACCATGATGTGCACGCACAGATCATGCAGCTGAACATGAAACCGGGCGAAGCGCTGGTCCCGCACAAAACGCCGGTTGATGTTGTTTTTTATGTACTGGAAGGCTGCGGCACGGTTTACATTGGAGATGAACATGCGGAAGCGGACCGTGATACGCTGGTCGAAAGCCCGAAAAACATCACGCATTACTGGGAAAATACGGGCAAACAAAATCTGCGCATCATGGTCATGAAAATTCCCAGTCCGATGAAATCAAGCCCCGTTGTTTAACAAGGAGTACCAACAATGAAATTTTTAAATATTTTGCGAATGGTCACATTTATTGCAACCCTGCTGACAACCATTCCGCTTTTTATCAATTATATCCGGGATGTGGCACCCAAGCATCCGCTTATTACCCACCTGCATGTCTGGTTCGGACTGGCTTTCTTTATCGTTGCCATTATCAGCATGATTCTGACAAAGAAAAACCGGGGAGCAATGTGACTCCGCTAATCTGAAAAAATCAACAAACATTAAAAAATTTGGACTTCCTATATTTTTGTGGACACGCAGATAAGCCTTATATTAATATGAGAAACAAAAAGGAGTAAAGATGCGTGAGACAAAAAGATATTTTCCGCGGGAGTTCAAGACAGAGGCCGTGGAAC
>JAQVTR010000083.1 GCA_028699915.1 Fidelibacterota bacterium | reverse complement strand
CAGCGGCAGCTACGACGGGAACGGCCATACGATCAGCAATCTGTATATTAACAGGCCATACCAGAGTTCTGTTGGATTTTTCAGCTTACTGTTAACGGGGGCAACGGTAACAGATATAGGACTGCTAAACTGCGATATCACCGCGGGTTCTCAAAGCGCCGCCTTTGTGTATGATTCCTATGCCGACATTACGAATGTCTATGTCACCGGCACGATGCAAGTGAATTCCGGCAGCGGGCTGGTAGCTATAAACCGCGGTCTGATCGTGGATTCCCACAGTGAGATCAATATCAGCACACCTTCGGGTGTGGATTTTTCCGCCGGCGGTCTGGTGTTTTTTAACTCGGGAACGATCCGTTCATCCTATGCCAGCGGCAATGTGCTGGTCAACGGCAGCGGTTCGGGTGCGGGTCTTGCTGTGACCAATAACGGTACGATCGAAGATTGCTATACTACCGGAAACGTGGATGCACGCTGGGGTGCCTGGTTCGGTTTTAGCGGCGGACTCGTATCGGAAAATAACGGCTTTATAGAACGGTCTTTTACCGAAGGTGATACATACGGAGCGACCTTCACCGGCGGACTTTGCGCCTATAACAATTCAAGCGGTTATATTCGCGAATGTTATGCAAACGGGAATGTGACCGATGTTGTTGCATCAAACTATAATTGCAGCGGCGGACTGGTGGGCTGGAATAATGGAACGGTCACTGATTCCTATGCCCGCGGAACGGTCCAGCTGCTTTATGCCACCAGCGGATCATATTACCCCGCGGGTTTTGTCGGACATAACGAAAACGGCGTGATCGACCGCTGTTTTTCAACGGGCTATGTGAATTTTAACGACGGTCTCAAAGGTTTTGCCGCGCGAGTCGTTGAGGGTCTGAACTATGAAATGAACGGCAATTTCTGGGATATCGAGACCAGTCAGCAGGGTGGCACGGCCGGCGGCGCGACCGGCGCGTTAAGCTCGCAAATGAAAACCCCCGGCACCTTTGTAACCGCCGGCTGGGACTTTGCGGGCACCTGGGGCATGGATCCCCTGATCAATGACGGTTATCCCTGCCTGCTCTGGCAGCATCCCGAGGCGGCCATTGCTTCGGCGCCGCTCTTTTTCTCGGAATACATCGAAGGGACTTCCAACAACAAAGCGCTGGAGATCTACAACACCAGCGAAACGGACACCTTTGCGCTGGATTACTTCAGGATCATTATCGCCCAGAACGGCGGCGGCTGGAGCACGCATCATAATTTTCCCACCGGCGCGCTGCTGGGACCCGGCGATGTCTGGGTCATGATCGCCGATGAACTGGATTCCTCGCTTTTTCCGTACACAAATGCCGATGAAATTATTGCCTGGTCTGCCGATAGTCCCGTGCATTTCAACGGCGATGACGCCCGCGGACTGGAATATTCGCCGGACGGCGGTACCACCTGGTACCTGATCGACGTCTTCGGCGATCCCAACAACGATCCCGGCGATTACTGGCTTGTCGACGAGGGTTCGACACAGGATCATACGCTGCTCCGCAAAGCCTATGTTACACAGGGCAAGACCGTCTGGGAAGGCGGAAGCGGAAGCAGTTCGGAATGGCTGGCCTGTCCCGTCAACACCTTTGACTATCTGGGTGAACATCCTTCCGTGATCGTGCCCGATGATCATGCTGTCACCTTTACCGTTGATATGAGCACTTATCCCGGTTTCAATCCGGACGGCGCCGCGCCTTTTATTACCGGGTCCTTCTTTAGCTGGGCGGCTCCCGGAGATCTTGCGGAGCAGCAGAGCATGGCCTGGACTGGCGAGGATCTGCTCTACAGCAAAAGCCTGCGGCTGGCGCCCGGAACCCATCATTACAAGTATTTTATGGGCACGGGCTGGGACGGCGGCGAATGGCCCGGCGATCCCAACCGGCAGATCGATGTTTCCGCCGAAATGACGGTCATGGATACCTGGGGACAAGTGACGCCGCCGGATGACGAGACACCTGCCAACTGGGCGATACGGCTTGGCGCTTCCCGCGCCGAACATGGCGATCCCGAAAATTATCTGGGGGTTGCTGCGGATGCGCTGGACGCTTTTGATGCCCGCGACCGGGTGGAGGCGCCGCCGGCCCCCGAAACGCCGATTTCGCTGTATTTCCCGCATCCGGAATGGGAACATGCTTTGGGCGACAATTTCTGTACGGATTACCGGCACTCAGGTCAGTCTGTATATGTCTGGAATTTCCAGATCTATTCCGCCGATACCGGTACCGTCCGGCTGGATGCCGAATACTTCTCCGTCCCGGCCATGCTGCCATTCTTGCTGGAGGATCTGCACAGCGGTGCACAGCAATTGCTGAGCGATTCCGGAAGCTACGCTTATTTCAGCGCCGCCTCCGAAACCCGCGCCTTCCGCATCACGGCCGGCGACACTACGGAACCTGCGCTCGTCCTTGGCGAAAGCTGCAGCGGTCCGCGGATCCTGAAGGCGGGATCGAAACATCTACTTGACTGGAATATCACGGGCAGCTTTGATCTGAGCGCCGTAGAGATCCTTTTCTCGCAGGACGGCGGAGATCATTTTGTCTCCCAGGCGATCGCGGGAGCGGTAAGGGAATATCTGTGGACGGTCCCGGATATCATGCTGACCCGCGACGGCATACTTAAAATCATTGCCGCCGGCAGTGGCGGTGACACGCTGATCGCCGTAAGTGAACACCGCTTTGCGATCGCGGGCTCAAAGCTCGAGGTCGATGTTCCCGGAGGCTGGACCCTCTTCGGTATTCCCATGATCGCATCGAACAATGTGATCGCGGAAAATCTCTCCGATGACCTTACGGATTATTATGTGGTATATGATTATATTCACGGATACTATCGTTTCGCGGAACACTTGGTGCCCGGCAGCGGTCTTTGGCTGGGTTCATTGTCCGCCGGCACCTTGGATATAGACGGTGAAGTACTGACGGATGATCATGAACTGGCGCTGGAAAGCGGCTGGAACCTGATCGGCAATCCGCTGGTGACCGATGTGGATATTGACAGCCTTATTTTCATGAAGGACGCGCTTGTCAAGACACATGCCGAAGCCCGGACTGCCGGCTGGATCAACAGTATTTACGGCTGTGACGATCCGGACTCCGGTTACTATGTCCCGGAAACCATGGGCTACTGCCGCGTATACTGGCTCAGCGTACTGGCTGAGAACGTTTGGGTGCAATTCCCCGTTCACCGGGATCCCCTGCCGGCTCCCTCGCCGATGCAGAAGGAAAGCGCGGCCGATGGCCTGATCGATTTTATCGCCGAAAGCGGGACACTGCGGAACGACCTGCTGCGGATCGGATTCCAGGCCGAAGCGAGTGCGGGTTTCGATGCGGCCTTTGATGCCCTTGCGCCGCCGGCGCCGCCGACGGATGAATATCTGGAACTTTACGTGCCGCGTCCTGATCTGAACAGCATTCTCGGAAACAAGTTTGTCCGCGACATTCGCGCCGTTCCGGCCGAAGGCACCTATGAAGAATGGGTACTGCAGCTTCAGGCGGGTACGGAACCCGTCACTGTCAGCTGGACATTGGGCCTTTTGCCCGAAGGCATGCAGGCGGCCTTTGCTCCGGAAGGCGATGCGGAATTCAGGGATATGCAGATTGTGACGGACATCACAATTTCGGACGCTCAGCAGCTCATTGTGCGCATGGGTGCCAATGTGGTCGGCATTGCGGAAGATATTCTGCCAAGCGCTTTTACGCTGGAAGCGAATTATCCGAATCCCTTCAATCCCATGACCAGCATCCGCTATGCGATCCCGGAAGCCGCCAGGGTCCGCCTGAGCGTCTATGATCTCAGCGGCCGGCGGGTCCGCACGCTGGTCAATGCCATAGAGAATCCGGGATTCAGACAGGTTGTCTGGGACGGCCGCAACGATGCCGGCGATGCGCTGAGCAGCGGCGTTTACCTATACCGCCTGGAGGCCGGAAATATCGTACAGACACGGAAAATGCTGTTTTTAAAATAACCCTTAAACCGGAAAACATGTTTTTAAGCAAAGCGCTCCTGTCTCCGGATGGGAGCGTTTTTTTCGTTATGGGTTATGAGTTATATAGACTATTCCACATATTCAATCCCGCATCCGTGATTTTTCCGCTCAGAAAATTCGCCGGGAACGCGTAAAAAAATGTCGAAGCGGGAGCGCAGCGGAGCATCCGGCATTTTAGCGGGCGAAGCGGATTTTCAGGAAAAATGCGGGAGCGGGGGCCTTTCTTTTGTTTCTTTTCTTTGGGCGGCAAAGAAAAGAAAGGAGAATATGGCATTGATTTTGTGCGCATCGGTATCAATGATCAAATGCATGTGCAGAAGATTGCATTGATGAAATAAAAACAACGTCGAGTTGTCGAGTCGTTTAGGCGTCGAGACCTGTAATAACAATCCCTTCTTGTTGAAAAATGCGGAGGGATTTTTCTTTGGTTATGGGTTATGAGTTATGAGTTTAACTTCGAATTTCACAGGTCAAAGACGACACCTTGGACGGGCAACCGGTTACCCTGGTGCTGATGGATGCCGACGGCACGCTTTTGGCTCAGAAAGAGACGGTCATCGGGGGAG
>JAQVTR010000035.1 GCA_028699915.1 Fidelibacterota bacterium | reverse complement strand
ATGGGATTCCCCTTTGAAACCGTTACCACGCCGTTTTCCAAGACCGAACTGGCGGGATTCATTCTGCGTTTTATGGGTTACGAGGTGGAGCTTAACACCGCGGAAAACAGCTTGCCCGGTGAATATGAATTATATCAGAATTATCCGAATCCTTTCAATCCGCTCACGACCATCGCTTACCGCCTGGACAAAGCCGCGGAGGTACGTCTGGATATCTACGATCTGCAGGGTGCGCATGTCAGCTGCCTGCAGCGCGGCGAACGCGCAGCGGGAAGGCATGAATTGCAATTTGACGGAACAAATCTGGCTTCCGGAGTGTATGTGTATCGTTTGTCTGTCAATCAAGATATGCAAAAAGCGCAGAAAATGACCTTGTTAAAATAAAGGCGGCGGAGAGAAAGAATTTTCAAATCCGCGCCCGATAAACTATATTTACAAATGTATTTAGGATTTGCAGCCTTTTAGACCTTTTAAAAAGGAGCACGCATTGAAAAAGATCAGTATCTTCGTCCTTGTCTGTTGGATGGTCCTGCCCTTGTTTGCACAAAGCGACTTGCAGCAGCTGATGCAGGGAATGCCGCAGCAGCCGACGATCACCATGATCCCGCCGCCGGCGGAACTGGAAACCGAGATCGATCCGGATGAATATATTGTCGGTGCCGGCGATCAGTTTTTGGTTGAAAAACTGCAGGAAATGTCCACGATCACGGTCCCGGTCTCACCGACCGGCACGATCACCATCCCCGGTTCGGCATCGCTGCGTGTCAGCGGGATGACCCTGAACGCGGCAAGCCGTCTGATAAGCGAAAAGGTTGGCCCTTACGTCAGCGTTTCCCTCTACGAGATCAAAAAGATCCGTATCCCGGTCTCCGGTGCGGTAAAGAACCCGGGAATTTATACCGTCAGTGCAGCAAACCGTCTGAGCGACCTCATTCAAAAAGTTCCGCTGCGTTATCTGGGCAAGGATTTTGAGATCCATATCCGTTCGGAGAAAGACACGAGCATTATCAATATTTATAATTTCTATCTGAAAGGGGATAAGGACAGCAATCCCTACCTGCATGCCGGCGAATCGGTGTTCGTACCTTTTGCGGATCCGGAAAAAGAATGTGTGGAGGTCTACGGGCCGGTCATGGTGCGTTCCTTTGTTCCCTTTATCCGGGGCGAAAGCCTGGGTGATTTCTACCGCCGCAAGGTGATGATGAGCGATGTGATGAATTATGAAAAAATGGTTGTCATTCGTGATGAAAAGCAGTATTCCGTTACGGTTTCAGATATGGACGATTTTGTCTTGGAGCCAAAGGATAAGATTGAATTTATAGCACTCTCCAAAATCATGGTTTCCGGCCATGTTAACCGTCCCGGCACCTATGATTTCATTCCCGGACACACTGTGGTTGATTATATCGCCATGGCCGGTGGCGTGGCTTATAAAGGCAGCAATAAAAGTGCAATCGTGATCCGGGGAAATGAAAAGCTCCGGAACCCCATGAACAGTGAGATCCGCCGCGGCGATATTATTTTGGTCCGGCGTTCCGCCGAGGACATTCTGATCGGTGAGATCTCCATCCTGTCTTTTGTGTCCATGCTGGCAACGATCGCCTCCACCGTGATCACGGCATTCATTGCCGCCGGAAATCTTTAACGACGAAGTATCGAGGATATTATGGCTGAAGATCTGAGTTTGCGCGATTATTACCGGATATTTAAAAAGAACAAGTGGTTCATCGGTATCTTTACCTTTACGGTATCGGTCCTTGCCATTGTGATCAGCCTCTTGCTGCCGAAATGGTACGCCGGCACGGCGGTGATCCTGCGTCCCCAGTCCCAGGTGCTGGACATGAGCAGTTTTCAGATGAAGACCATGGGACTGCTGGGTTCCACGGACGGCGTTACGAACCGCTATTTATCCATTCTGAACAGTTATGGCGTAAAAGAGTATATTTGTAAGAAATACGAGCTGATGGACAGTTATAAAATGAAGTACATGTCTAAGACGATCGAACATTTTGAAGATAATTATAAAGTTGAAATAGGGGATGAGGCTCAGATTCTGATCACTGTTTATGACCGTGACCAGGAGCGGGTCGCGGATATGACCAATGATGTTGTGACGCTTCTGGACAGCATCAATATTTCCCTGGCCGCCCAGTACGGCCGTGAAGAACGTACTTTTATCGAAGCTCAGCTCATGGCGATCCTTGACAGCCTGAATATTCTGGAAAACGAGCTTCTGGGCTTTATGGAAAATTATAATGTACTGAGCGTAGAGGATCAGGTGCGCACTCAGGTTCAGTATGCCGCCGACCTGAAATACCAGATCATGATCAAGGAGATGGAGCTGAAGATCATGAAGCAGACCCGGCAAAACGAACTGCTGATCGATTCACAGGAGATCATGATCCGCGAAATGAAAGCCCAGTACGACAAACTTTTCCTTCCGGACAAAGAATTATTCATCAATTTAAAACAAGCCCCCGATATTACGATCTTTATGAAAAAGATCGAAAGGAAACTCAATTATTTCAACGAAGTACTGATGTTTGTCGGGCCCTTGTACGAACAGGCCAAGATCACCGAAGCAAAAGAGGTCCCGACCTTTGAAGTGCTGGATTACGCCCATCGGCCCGACCGCAAAGCCAAACCCAAACGGGCCATCATTGTGATCGCGGCGTTTATGTTCGCGTTGTTAAGCTCGGGTGTTTATGTCCTTCTGAAGGAAACGCAAGAATAGACAGATATTCATGCTCAATGAGAATAAAATTAATATTAAACCTTTAGCGATATTAATTGCAATTAATCTCATTTACCTTTTTTTGTTCATTATCGATTCCGTTGAAGGTATTTTTGCGCTTTGGATCGCGTTTATCTTTCTCTCCCTGCTTCCTTTTATTATCAAGGACCGTCGAAATATTATTGCCATTATTGTTTTTTTAATTCCTTTTGAGGTCAGCAAAACCTTTATCCCGTTCTTCCAGGTGGTAGAAGCAAAGGACGGAATGTTTAATTCCGTTTTTGATTTTGCCCGTTTATTTATGATCTATTCATTTATTCTTTGGTTTTTGAGTGATTTAAAATCTTTGGTACCCTTTGTCCGGCATAAAATCACTTATGTTTTGGCAATTTTTATCGGTTATTATTTATTGTCGTCTCTGCTCATCAGTCCCGATGTCTCAAAAGGTTTGACCGAAACCCTGCGGTATGTCATCTATTTTTTGTTTTTTACCATGACGATCAGCTTTATTCGCAAAGAAGAAGATTTCACACTCATATTCAAAGTGTTGATCCTTGTCGTTTTTCTCCTTGCACTAGAAGGAATATTCGAATATCTGTTCGATTACTATCTCTGGTATGATAACGGAAGACGTGCTTCCGCGACTTTTCTGGATCCGAATATTTTTGCGCGTTTTCTTGTGATCGTGCTGACGTCCATGATCATTTTCAAGCTGAAAAACATCAGTATATTCAAAGCGCAGCACCTTGATATCATGATGTTGATCTGCGGTATAACGCTGTTGCTGACAGTATCGCGCCAGGGATTGGTGCTGTTTTTTTTAATGATTTTGTTTATGGTGTTTTTCGTAAAGGGGCGAAAACGTATATTCCTTATCACCGCGCTTCTTGTCATAATGGCAATTTCCATTCCCGTTTTTATACAATTGATGGCTATACGGGAACGCGGACTTGAGTTATATGATATCGGGCAAAGGAGCGGATTATTGCTGGGGGCCGCACTGATGTTTATATCCAACCCTTTGCTGGGTGTCGGTGCGGGAGGTTTTCAACAAACATTAATCAGCAGTTATTATGATTTTTTACCCTGGGGCATTCATGGAGATACGCTTTCACATACCTATATATTGACAATTCTGGCAGAGCAGGGTCTTGTGGGATTTGCCGTTTTTGCATTTTTTTTATTTTTTGTTTATCGGCAGTTTATTATGAATTACCGTGTTAAAGATCCAAAACTCAAAACCTATGCCTTGGTCATTTTTTCGGCCATACTCATTATTTTTATCAGCTCACAGGCAGAAGCGCGGTTTTTTGAAGAACCGCTGCTCTGGCTGTTTTTAGGCTTGCTTGTTGCGCTGGGTCGTCTCAATAAAAACAGACAAATTAATCTGCCAGAAGAAAGCAAGGAAGAAACATGACGCGCATATTGTATCTTGCCGATGGTGCATCCGTACATACAAGAAAATGGATCAGAGCATTAGCGCAAGCCGGCTATTGCATACATTTATTCAGCTTAAATCGTTTTGATCCCGAGGATTACGGTTTGCCGGAAGACCGCTTCAGCTATTCTGTCCATTCCCGTACAAAGAATAAGACCATTTGGGGTGGAATAAATAAACTGCATTATCTGGTGGTTTTAAAAGAACTTAACAACAAAATTCGGGAATTTAAACCGGATATCCTGCATGCCCATTTTGCGTCAAGCTATGGAACGCTTGCCGCAAGAACCGGTTTCCATCCCTGTGTAATTTCTGTTTGGGGTTATGATGTTTTTGTTTTTCCGCGACGATCATGCCTGCACAGAGAAATTTTAAAAAAGAATTTTTCCGCAGCAGACAGAGTTCTTTCAACAAGCCGGGTAATGGCCGAAGAAACGCAACGTTATACTTTAAAACAGGTGGAAGTCACACCGTTTGGTGTTGATGTCACCCGATTTTATTCCCGAAAAGGCAAGGCTGAATCTAAATTTATGTTTCCGGATGGTAAAAATTTCATTATTGGAACCGCTAAACCCCTTGAAGAGAAATATGCCGTGGATGATCTGATCAGGTCATTTGCCATTTTACATCAAAGATTTCCCGGCGAACACCTGTGCCTGGTAATTGCCGGGAAGGGATCCGCGGAAGCGTCACTCAAAGACTTGGCGCGCAAACTGGGGGTATGGGAAAAGGTTGAATTTTCAGGACAGCTGAAGCATGAAGATATGCCCGAATTTTACAATGCTATCGATGTTTTTGCGGCGTTATCCCTGGAAGAGAGTTTCGGAGTCGCAGTAATTGAGGCTGCAGCATGTGAGAAAGCGGTTGTTGTGTCCGACGCTGGTGGACTTCCCGAGGTTGTGCAGACAAACGTCACCGGGTATGTTGTGCCGCGCAGGAACCCCGAAGCCGCCGCGGATGCCTTTGAACGACTTTTGCGGGACGCTTCCTTAAGAACAGCAATGGGGAAAGCCGGGCGTGAATATGTAATACAGCATTACGAATGGTCACAATGCGTGCGTCGGATGGCTGATATATATCAGACAATATTATCGGAAAAATCAAAATGAATCGAATAAAGGAAACCATAAAATCTTTTTCGGACCGCGGCGGGCTTCATATTTTTATTTCAACGATCTTTTTACGGATCGTTCAGTTTGTTCTCGGCATCCTGATCATCCGCCTGCTTACAAAGGAAGATTACGGAAACCTGAGCTTTGCCTTTTCCATTACGCAGCTGATCGTGCCCTTCAGCGGGGCGGGCCTGTACCTGTCCCTGTTGCATTTCGGACCCATTCAAAAAACGGATGAAGACCGGATCCGGCTTTTTGCACATACCCTGCAGCGGGGATTTGTCGCTTCGCTTGTTCTGATGGCGCTCATCGTGCTCTTCGCCGGTCTTTTTTCCGCCCGCCTGCCGGGTTCGCTTGTGTATCTGCGCCTTTTCTCTTTTTATGTGATCGCGTACTATTTCTTTTATTCCCTGGTTTCTTTGTTGCGCATTAAAAAGCGGAATAAAGCTTATGCCGGCGCCTTGCTGGGCAACTCCCTGCTGGTCTTTGGACTCAGCCTGCTGGGCGTATTTCTCGGCGGCGGCCGGGGCTACACCCTCGGTTTTGTCACAGCTCCGGCCATAACGGCCCTGCTGCTGCTGCTCCTGCTGAAGCGGCGGGACAAGGAACGCTACGGATTGTTTACCCCGGTCCGCGACCTGCCGGTGAAAAAGTGGGATTATACGAAATACGGCCTATACGCCGGATTGGGGAACATCGCCTCGCAGATGGCCTGGCAGCTGGATACCATCATGATCGGTATCCTGATTGCGCAAAGCACGGAAGTGGCGGTGTACCGGGCTGCTTCCCTGATCCCCTTCAGTCTGATCTTTATCCCTTCAGTGTTCATGCAGACCGATTTTGTCTATATCGCCGAGCGTTTCGAACAGAAAAAATACCTGATCGCCTACTATAAAAAATACCTGATGATCTTTGGCGTGATCACGGCTCTTGTCCTGGGTATCTGGTATGCCGGCGCGGATCTGATCGTCGGAGTCTTCGGTCCCGAATACACTGAAGCCAAGCCGCTGATCCATGTTCTGATGATCAATGTTTTTACAACCTTCCTGTTCCGCGTCCCGCTGGGCAATATGCTGGCGGCGGTAGGAAAGGCCTCCTGGAACTCGTATTCTGCGTTTGCCATGCTGATCGTTAACCTGCTTCTGAACCTCTGGCTGATCCCGCTTTTCGGCGTTTTCGGCGCCGCCTATGCCACGGTGACATCCATCGGACTCAGCAGTCTGCTGAATCTGGCCCTCTTTGCAATTTATCTCAAGCAACTGGATAATAAAAAGGCAGGCCAATGAAGATCCTATTTTTGACAGATAATTTTCCGCCCGAACGCAATGCGCCTGCGACCCGTACCTACGAGCACTGCAAAGCCTGGGCCGGCAAGGGTGAAGAAGTCACCGTCATTACCTGTGCGCCGAATTTTCCCGAAGGAAAGGTTTTTGAGGGTTACCGGAATCGATATACCGAAGAGATCATGGACGGCATCCGTGTGATCAGGGTCCGGACCTATATTGCGGCGAATAAAGGGACCGTACGCCGCAGCCTGGATTATCTGAGCTTTTATTTTGCTGCAGTCCGCGCGGGACGGAAGCGGGATTGCGATATGATCATCGGAACCTCTCCGCAGTTTTTTACGGCGCTGGCCGCAAAACGTCTTTCCGCGATTCTGCAAAAACCCTGGATCATGGAGGTCCGCGATATCTGGCCGGAATCCATCAGGACCCTGGATGCGGTGAAGGACGGTCCGCTGATCGGCTATCTGGAGAAAAAGGAAAAGGAATGCTACGCCGATGCAGCGGGTATTGTTTGCGTTACCCGCGGTATATTCGGTAATCTTGTGCGGAAAGGGGTTCCCGAAAACAAGATCCGCCTGTTTACCAACGGCGCGAATCCGGAAAATTTCCGGCCGCAGGCAAAAAACCGCGGACTGTTGAAATGGCTCGGACTTGAAGGAAAAAAAATCGTTGGCTATCTTGGCACGATGGGCATGTCGCATAAACTTGATTTTATTCTGCACTGCGCAAAAGATCTAAGCGAGCCGGATCTGCATTTTTTGCTGGTCGGCGAAGGTGCGGAGAAAGAAAACCTGCTGAATTTGAAAAGATCCCTGAGACTGGAAAACCTCAGTATCCTGGATGCCGTCGGCAAAAAGGAGGTCCCGGATTACCTCTCCGTCATGGATATCGGGCTCGTGAATTTGCGGAAGAGCGAATTATTTCAGGGTGCATTGCCGTCAAAGATATTCGAATATGCGGCCATGGGCAAACCGCTGTTGCTGGGACTGCAGGGGGAAGCGGAGAGTATTGTTGAGGGATATCCTGCCGGACTGGCGTTTGAACCGGAAAACGCCGATGATTTTAAGGAAAAATTACATATATTGCTGACGGATAAAGAATTTTATGCCCAATGCGAAAAGGGTTGCCAGCAGCTGGCCGGAGATTATGACCGTAAGCGCATTGCACAGGCAATGCTTGAGCAGATAAAGGAATGGAGCAAGAGAATTAAATGAAGAAACGGAACTTAAAACGAAGCTTCGTTATTTTGCTCTTATGTTTTTCAGCCGCTGCCGCCATGCAGCTCTATGTGCCGCCGGATGATCCGGTGTACGGTTTTCTGGACCGCCTGGAAACTCGCGGTATTAACCGGGATCTGCTGAACGATATCCGCCCCATGCTCCGTGACGATATCGTAAAGGCCCTGCTGAAAGCGAAAGAAGCGGAGACCCAGTTGCCTTACGCCGAACGGGAACTGCTGGACTATTATCTCAGCGAATACCGCAGGGAGCTCAGTGAACTGCCACATCCTTTGTTAATTCAGGGAGCGGATACCTTGGACTCTTATTTCGGAATATTGCGAAAGGGTGGTATCGGCAGAGAAGTGAAAGGCCTGTTCAGCGATAGACCGGGTCAGGAGCGCCGGCACATGTACATTTATGAAGATAACGGAAACACCGTTTGGCTGGATATCGGAACGGTATTACGCGGCGAGGGCAAGAACGAAAAACTGCGTGCCGTGAATTATTATACCGGAGAGATCGCCGTGCAAGCCGGCGAAAATATGGCGCTGTATGTTGACGGCGCTCTGTTCTATCAGCTGAAACGGGACGGTTTTAATGAGCCGGCAAAAGAATTCGCCGGATACTGGTATAACGATTACGAATATGAACATTTAATTACTTATGACCGCTCAAGAGCCTATGCAAATTTGACGGGAAAATTCGGGACACTGAGCCTTTCGCATTATCCCATGAACTGGGGAAACGGGAAGCATTCGCTGATCATTTCGCAGGATGCCATTGAATTCGGTGCTCTGCAATGGACAAAGGAATTCAAATATTTTAAATATACCTTCCTGCATGGCTCCCTGATGACTTCGGATTTTTCCTGGAGCGAGGAAGAAGGACGCCACTATACGCCCAAATACCTGGTAGCGCACAGAGCGGAAGGCAGATTCGGCTCCCTGCTCCATATGAGTATCAGCGAAATGCTGGTTTATGGAAACCGGATCCCGGAACCGACATACCTGGTCCCGGTCATTCTTTTATGGCCCTCCGAACATGCGCTGGGGGACAGAGACAACAAACTGATCGCTATCGATGCGGAGCTCTTTCCGATAAACGGACTGAAATTATACGGGACCTTTTTTCTGGATGAATTTTCACCGACGCATTTCTTTGAAGACTGGTGGGCGAATAAATACGCTGTGCAGGCAGGAATGTACTGGGCCCCGCGCAAAGCGCCGATGGATCTGAGAGTGGAATGGACCGCTGTGCACCCGTGGACCTATGCGCACCGCTATCCTTTTGCTTCCTATACGCATCACGGAAAAGGTCTTGGTTTTGTTTACGGTCCCAACACCCGCCTCCTGACGGCGGACATTAACTGGGATCTTACGGGACGGCATCGTCTTTCGCTGCAATATAAACGTCTGCTGGAAGGTGCGGATGAAATCGAATTAGGAGGAATATGGTATCCGTCCGGCGGAGACCCCGAGCAAAATTATGAAGAACGCGCACGCGAACTGGATGATGCCACCGGCTGGCTGACAGGCGAATTCATCCGGCGGACCAATAGCCTGGCGTTCTCCTGGTATTACCGCTGGCGGAATCAGATCAGCTTCCTGACCGGGTGCGAGTTACGGAATGTCGATGGCAATAATCAGGCGTACTACTCCCTCCAGATACGCCTTCACTATTAATGTTTTTTGGTTTTTGCTGATGTTTCATGTACGTTTTTATGAGAAATTGAGGATGAAATGAGTAGAGGATACAAAGCGCTGTTGTTCGTTTCGGATTTTCTTTCTACGATGAGCGCCTTTTTCGGCGTGTACTGGTTAAGATACCGATCGGGGCTTTTTCCGGTTGATATCGAACTGTATATCAGCGACCTCTGGCTGCCCGCACTGTTCATTTACCTGTACTGGCTGATCTTTTATTTTTATTTCGGACTTTATCATCTTCCGGAAGCGCCGTCCAGGACCGATGAGAACGTCAAGGTCTTTAAATCTACCAGCTATGGCGTGATTCTGCTTTTTCTCATCACCTTTGATGTTTTTAATCCCTTTTCCCTCGGCAGGCTCATTATCATCATTTATTGGTTGGCGCAGCTTTTTATGACGATCCTGTTGCGCAGCATCATCCTTTCCGTCCGGCATAAACAGCTGATGAAGGGAATCGGCCTGACGCCGAGCTTTATTGTCGGCTGCAATCCCAAAGGCTACGATATTCAGCAAAAGATCGAAAAATATCCGGCACTGGGCTATAAAGTGCTGGGATTCATTTCCACGGACGGCGAAGCGAAAACCGGGGAAGAATATAACGGCATTCCGGTCCTGGGGGACCTGGAATCCGTCTCTTCACTGATCAGAAAATATCAGGTCCGGCAGCTGGTGGTGGCCTTCGGCAGCGATAAGCACGACAAGGTGCTGGAAGTGATCGACAAAGTCGCCGAAACCCGGGTAGGAATAAAGATCCTGCCGGATATGTACGATATTATTTCCGGCCTGGCGCGGACCCAGCAGATCTACGGCATTCCGCTGATCGATATCAATCCTGGCATTATGCAGCCCTGGGAAAAAGCGGTCAAACGCCTTTTCGATGTATTGATCTCGGTCCTGGTTTTGCTGGTCTTTCTGCCCTTTGGGCTCCTTCTGGCGCTGCTGATCATCCTGGATTCCCGTGGACCGGTCTTTTACACCCAGGAGCGTCTTGGACTTTACGGAAAACCCTTCCGGATCATCAAGTTCCGGAGTATGAAGCACGATGTCGGCGAGCCGGGGGAGAAGGTGATCCTGACGACCAAGGATGACGAGCGGGTCACGCGGATCGGCAAACTGATCCGGCGTTACCGGATCGATGAAGTGCCGCAGATGCTCAACGTGCTGAAGGGCGATATGAGCCTGATCGGACCGCGCCCGGACATGCCCAAACTGACGGAACAGCTGGAAAAACAGATCCCGCTGTACCGCCACCGCATGAAAGTCAAACCCGGCATCACCGGCTGGGCGCAGATATCCGTGCCTTATCCCCAGACGCAGGAAGAGGTGATCGAGAAATTCAACTGCGATATCTATTATATCGAGAACATGTCCCTGAAACTGGACCTCAAGATCATTTTAAACACCATCGTGATCATGTTCTCCGGATCGGGAACCTGATAAATGTTGAGTGCTTAACGTTTAGTGTTTAGTGTTGAAAGGGTAGACGGTAGACGGTAGACAGAATACGGTAGACAGTAGTCGGAATACGGTAGACAGTAGATAGAATACGGTAGACGGAAATTTCTTCTCTACCACATTTCGGCACTCTGTTGCTTCAGTAAACATATAAGCATTACCTCAACCTCAGCCTTAACCTCGATCTTATTTTTTTCTTGTCTTTCAAAAATTTATTTCGATATATTAAAGGACGGAACACGAAGAAATGAAAAAAACCTTGTTTATAATATGTATATTGTCCTTCCTGTTAAGCCCGGCGCTCTTTGCCTGGGCCGGTTTTAATTATATTGTTGCCGCTGAAAACGATAACGGTATTCTGATCGAATGGCAGGCCAAGACCGAAGAAGACATCAGTTGGTACGAGATCTACCGCTCGCGTTCCGATAGCGATATCCTGACCCGTATCGACTATGTGACGCCACTTGGCAAAAATGCCAGCTACAGTTTTCTGGACAATGATATATTGTCTAAGGCGGGTGTTTCCGGGGATTTTCGATTTAACTATAAGGTCCGCGCTGTTCTTTCCAACGGTCGCTTCGACGATTCCCGCGTAGTTCAGGCCTCCCTTTCCAGTCTGGGCGTACGCCGGCAGACCTGGGGCAGCATTAAGGCGATGTTCCGTTAAATAAAGGTTAAAAATCAATAATAGAAAGCGATAAGGTCGCTTTTTTGTTATCTAAGAAAAAAATGTCAGAGCGGCAGAGAAGGAAGAAGCGAGAAGACGGTAGACGGTAGACGGTAGACGGTAGACGGTAGACAGTAGACGGTAGACGGTAGACGGTAGACGGTAGACAGTAGACGGTAGACAGTAGACGGTAGACAGTAGACGGTAGGCGGTAGACAGTAGACGGAATTGGTGATAAATGATGGGTTTGGCAGTTTTTCGTGTCCGGAGTTTCTGTTGTTTGTTCATGATTGTTGTTTGTACGAAGGCGACGATAAACGAAGCTTAGGAAGCCTTGGCGAAGGCTGGAACACGGAGAGGGAAGACCTTAAGGGCTTCCGGGCGTCAATCCGATCGAAGATTGGATTGACGACTCAAATAAATTGACTCAAATAAATTGACTCAAATAAATTGACTCAAATAAATTGACTCAAATAAATTGACTCAAATAAATTGACTCAAATAAATTGACTCAAATAAATTGACTCAAATAAATTGACTCAATGCAACACGCCTCGTAATGCACGCCTTGCCGCGAATCATAAATCTTGAATTTTGAATTTCAGCTTTCAGCTGGTTTGTCCGCCCGAAATCCACTATATTTTGTTATGATAAAATTCGAAAAAATCCCGTTTTTTCTTCTGTTCCTCATCCTGGGCGGCTTGCTCTGCGCCGAAATCCTGCCGCCCCTGAGCATCGCACGGCTCAAATACGGCGGAGGCGGGGACTGGTACAGCAATCCGGGTTCTCTCGAAAATTTAATGCGTTTCATCGAAACACAAAGCGGCCTGGATATGGCCGAAACGCAGGCTGTCGTGGAGCCGGGCTCGCCCGAACTTTTCCAGTATTCCTTTATTTATATGAACGGTCACGGAAATGTTCTTTTTAGCGAAAAGGAAGTCCGCCGCCTGCGCCACTATCTGGAAAACGGCGGCTTTCTGCATGCGGACGACAATTACGGCATGGATGCCTCTTTTCGCCGGGAGATGAAGAAGATCTTTCCCGAGAAGGACTGGGTGGAACTGCCATTCGATCATCCGATATATCATCAGCTGTTTCCCTTCCCGGGCGGATTGCCAAAAGTGCATGAGCACGACAATAAGCCCCCCCAGGGACTGGGACTTTTTCACCAGGGCAGATTGCTTGTCTTTTATACTTACGAATGTGATCTTGGGGATGGCTGGGAGGATGTTTCCGTACACCATGATCCGCCCGAAATTCACGAGGCGGCGCTGAAAATGGGTGCCAATATCTTTTTATACCACCTTAAACAACAGCCGACGGATTACTTGCCGTGAAAGCCGGCACCGCCAAATATTTCCAGCAAATCCTGAGGGATTACCGAAAGCGCGAACTGTACGACCGCTTGCGTCACGGAACCCTGTTCCTGCTAATTCTGAATGTTTCCGCACTGCTGCTGCTGATCCCCGCGGAGGCGATCTGGTATTTATCTCCCGCAGTGAAAACGACCCTGATCCGCGCATTTTTTCTGGATCTGATCTTTCTTTTACCGCTGATCCTCTGGCTGCGCGAAGCGTTTTTCCGTGAAAGCCGAAGCCGGAACGAGGCCTTGCTTCTGCAGATCGGAGAGAAAAAGGAAGCCGTTCGGGACAGACTGCTGAACCACTATCAGCTTGCCCGCAAAGAAGATCCGCTCGCCGCCTACGCCGTGGAACAATTTACCGCAGCCAATCCCCCTGAAACCTTTCGCAACACCTACCGGATGCGCTTTATCCGAGGCAAACGCAATGCGCTGATCGTCCTTGCCGCCGCCCTGATCGCCGAATTGATCTTTATGCAGCCGGCGTTTGAACGGCTCCTGCATTCACGCCAGCCATTTGAACCCCAAAACCCCTATTCCCTTGTTCTGATGCCCGGGGATACTACGGTCTTTGCCTTCGATTCTCTACAGATACGACTTCTGCGCCGGGCGCCGCGGAATTTTCGGGTGGAACTTTTCCGGCTGAGGGAAGAAGGTATCCGGCAGGAAAAGCTCCGGCAGGAAAACGACTCCCTCTTTGTACTTGATTTGAACCGCTTGCAGGAAACGCGGCAATATATTGCATTGCTCCGACGTCCGAATTTCTTTTATCCGCGCAAATACCCGGATCGTGACAGCCTTTCGGTTTATGTTTTGCGGCGTCCGCAGATCCGAAGGCTGGATTTCCGCGTGGAGTCACCGCCCTATAGCGGCATTCCGCCGGCGCAGTATGAGGGGAATGTGGAGCGTCTTCGTTTTCTGCCGGGTTCGGATCTGCAGATTACTGCCCGACTCTCGGATTCGGCCGGTACCTCCTTTCTTGTCTATGATTCCGATACCCTGTACATGGAAGGCCGCGCTTTCCTGAATGAAGCGGACTTGTCACCGCAGCGTGACGGCGATCTGCTGCTGATGTTTTACAATAAGGCGGGAACGGGGATACGCGCGCCTTTGCTTTACCGCCTGGAACTGGAACGGGATGCCTATCCCGTACTGCAGCTGATACGCCCCGAAAGCTCCGGGATCCTGATCCTGAATGAAGATTTGCAACTGCCGCTGATGGCACTGATCCGTGACGATTACGGGATCTCTGATTTCCGGGTTCGCTACCGCATCCGGTCTCCTTACGGCAGCGATACGGACACCCAGTTTACTTCCCTGCAAATCCCCTTCGAGCAGGGCACCCGTTTGCAGACCATCGTTCGCAGCTGGCAGATCGAACGCTTTATCGCGCCGGGTTCGGAATTGCAGTACTATTTTGAACTCTATGACAACGATTCGGTCATGGGTCCAAAAAGCGTGCGTTCCAAAATGTTCTTTGCGCGTTTTCCCACGCTGGGAGATCTGTATCAGCGGCAGAACGAAAGCGGCGAACTCAGCCGGGAAAGTCTGGCGCAAGAACTGGAAAGCAGCCGGCAGATCGCGGAAGAGGTGGAAAAACTGCGACAGGACATGCTGCGAGAAGGGGAGATGGACTGGCAGAAGCGTAGCGCGCTCGAGGAGAATCTTGAACTCCTGGAACGCAGCAGGGAACGGCTGGAAGAGCTCAGCGGGGAACTTGAGGAACAAAAACGATTTATGGAAGAAAACGCGCTTTTTGACGAAGATGTGTTGGAACGTTTCGGACAGCTGCAGGAACTTATGAACGAGCTGATCGACGATGAACTTTTTGAACTGATGCGGGAGATTCAGGAAAAGCTGCAGCGCAACGATAAGACCGATATGGAGGAAGTGCTGAAAAATTTTTCCGAAAAAGCAGAACGCTTCGAGCAGAGCCTGGACCGCATGCTGGAGATATTCCGGCGTGTTCAACAGGAGCAGCGCCTGCAGGAACTGGCACAGCGTATGAAGGAGGCCTTGCGTCAGCAGGAACAGCTGCGGGAGAACGCTCCCGGAATGGCTCCGGAAGACGCGGCAGCACGCGAACGCGAGATCGCGTCGGAAACGGAAGCGCTCGAAGAACGCAGCCGGGAGTCTGCCGAATTGTTTGACGGAGAGGAAAAGGAAGCATTCGACAGCTTTCTGGAAAAAATGGACAGCAGTGCAGTATCCTGGGATTTGCGGGAAGCTGCAACGATGCTGGAGCAATCCCCCCGGGAGCCGGGTTTGCAGAAAAGCCGCGAGGCGGAGGGAAAAATGCGGGAACTCTCGCAGCACTTCTCCAAAATGGCTTCGGACATGCTGCAAAAACAGCGCGAGGATGTCAGCCGGGCTTTCCGCGCACTGCTGCAGAAAAGTATCTACATGTCCGTGGAACAGGAAAAGAACACCGCCTTTGGCGAAGATTTGGACGCCGCATCGCCCCTGCTGCACAGTTATACAAGCCGGCAGGGCGCCATTTTGGAACAGGCGCAGGATATCAGCCGGCATCTCGTTGAGCTGTCAAAAAAAACGTTTTTGGTTGACAAGGCGCTGGGTGCCGCAATCGGTCAGGTGGTCGGCAACCTGATCTCCGGCATCCGCCTTGTCGAGGAAGCCAATATCAGCGGGGGAAAAACGCATATCGATCTTGCTTTTTCGGCAATGAACCGGCTTGGGCGGTTGCTGCTGGAGCGCAGCGAGACGGTTCAGCAGCAGCAGGGAAACGCATCCGGCATGGAATTTTATTTGCAGCAGCTGCAGCAAATGGCCGGACAGCAACAGGAGCTGAACATGGGAATGCCGCAACCGGGTCCCGACGGTTCATCCGGGGACGGCATGATGGAAAAGCTGGCCAGAATGGCGGCCCGCCAGCAGATCTTGCGCCGGGCGCTGAAAACGATCGCTCAAGGCATTTCGGACGGGGATGGCGGCAACCGCATTGCGGGTGATCTGGAAAAGATCGCAGCGGATATGCAGGATCTTATTGACCAAATGCGCAATAATCAGGTGGACCGCCGCACCCTCCTGCGCCAGGAACAGATCGTGCAGCGTTTGCTGGATGCCAGCCGCTCGGCAACCACGCGGGATTATAAAAAAGAACGCGAATCCCGCAGCGGCACCGTCATTGCAAGGGAAAATCCCCTCGGACTTCCGGAGGATCGCGGCGAACGCGGGAAGATGATTCAAATGCTGCGACGCGCAGTGCAGGAAAGTGACCTGACACCCGGAGAAAAACGCGATATGGAACGCTATCTGGAAAGCCTGATGGAAGCCGGCAGCCTGCCGGAGGAAGGACGCCCGTGAGAAGCCGCCATGAAAAATATTGGCTTGTTCTTTTAATCGTTTTGCTTGCCCCGCTTTTGGGACGGCAGGAAAGCGACAGTGAACGCTATCGCCGGGCCTATGAACTGGAACGCAAAGCGGATTACCCGGCGGCCGAACAGCTGTATCGGGATCTTTATGAAAAACAGCCGCAAAATTACAATTACTATACGCGTTATAAATATGTCCTGAACCGTCAGCGCAAATTCACAGCGCTGATCCCGCTCCTGGAACAATACAGCACCCGCCGCGCCTACGATTTGTATGTGCGCGTGGAATTGGGGGTGGTCTATTACGCAGCCGGAAGGCGGGAGGACGCTTTAAGAACCTGGGATGCCGTCTTCAGGGACAAGAGTCCTGCACTGCAGAAAAACTATGCCGTTTATGTCTATCAGAATATGAGCGAGTACGGACTGAATGTGCTTCTGAACCCGGTCATTGACGATCTGCGCCGACTGACCGGAGTTCCGGAACTGCTGACGCGCTATGCCTTTATCAACCATCTGAATTTCCGGAACGCAGATAAGGCGGCGGAAGAACTGCGCCTGCTGATCGAAAAGCAACCGGAGGAGCTGCGGAATGTACAGACAGCGCTTTTTGCGCTGGATCCGGGAGAACCGGTGTTCCGCAGCATTCCCGCAGCCCTGCAGGGATTGGAAAGCGACGAGACCTCCCGCTTTCTTTCGGAATTCCACCTGTATTTGAACGACGCGGATGCCGCCGTGGAAGTGCTGAGCCGCGATACCGGCAATGTGGTTTTACAGCGCGTGCTGTCCGAACTTGCAGTGCGCCTGCATCGGTCGGGAGAATATCCCGCCGCGCTCCGGGCTTCGGATCATCTTGCCCGTTATGCCGATAAGAACCTTGCCGCGGCAATGGCCTTGCTGGCCGCCCGGGCCCAGATGGATGCTTTCTTTGCCACAGAGATCAGGACATCCCGCATTCCGCCGCCCTACCCTTCGCGGCTGAATGACGTTCCTTTTCCCGCTTACCAAAGCGAATATGCGCCGCTGGCCGAAGACGCCCGCAGGCGGCTGGAAGCATTGCGGCATGCCGGGCCGCCGGTCGGCCCGGAAGCACGTTTTTACCATGCGGAACTGCTGTTCAGGGTTTATCATGACATTGATACGGCCCTGGAAGAATTCCTGGCGCTGGCCGCCGAAGGATATGAAAAGCAAAAAAACGGGATTCTTGCACGCATTGCGGACTGTTATCAGGCGCGGGGGGAATTTTCGCGGGCCCGGGATTTTCTGGAAAAGGCCGGAAGCGAATACCGGCTGATGGTGCACGAAGAAGACCGCCTTGCCCCGTATTTGCTGCGGGCGGATTTTCTTGCGGGGTCCGCGGATTCGGTATACGCACATGCCATGCAGGTACTGGCGCTGCTGCCGGAAAACGATGCGCTCTACAATGAGGTCCTGAGTTTTGCGGCCTTTGTCTCTCAAGCCGGACGCGATACCCTTTACCGGGATGCGTGGCTGGAAGCGGAACGTCTGCGGGTGAGAAATAAGATCTCCGAAGCCGAAGCGGTCTACGGGCGTTTGTTGGCGGCGCAAAGTCCGGGAATGCCGCTTTACGCCATGCGCCGGCTGGAATGCCTGAACATGCTGGGCAAGACCGAAGCGGAAAGCGCTTTCTGGGCGGAATACGGGAATACCTTGCGGAACGGCGCCTCTGCGGATTATTTTACCCTGCGCTATGCCGAATATCTGGAAAAAATGCAAAATTATGAAAAGGCCGTTGAAATTTATGAAGAATATTTGCTATCTTATCGGGAAAGCATGTATTATGAAATGATCCGGCAGTATATGCGTGAACGCAACACCCCAGGTGCACCATGATCAATCAGGATAAACGGAAAGCACTGCTTGCGGCCGCCCAAAAGGTGCGCAACGAAGCTTATGCCCCCTATTCCGGGTTCCGTGTTGGCGCTGCTGTGCTGAGCAAGGACGGCAGCATTGTCAGCGGTATCAATATGGAAAACAGCAGCTACGGCCTTTCGGTCTGTGCCGAGCGCAATACCCTGGCTGCGGCCGTCGCACAGGGCAAGCACGATTTTGAGGCCATCGCCGTTGTAAGCGAGGGGGGCGTGACGCCATGCGGAGCCTGCCGTCAGGTCATCTACGATATTTGCGGGGACATCGAGATCATCCTTGCCGATACGGACGGAACGGTTCGTAAAAGCACCACGA